>CAZRUR010000078.1:0-10693 GCA_964603335.1 uncultured Sangeribacter sp.
CGCCACGGTGCCTCCGCATCGTGGCTTTTTTGTTTAGCATCCATAACTCTTGCCAAGAGATTTGGATGGTTGCTAAACAAAATAGCCACGATGCAGGGGTTGCACCGTGGCGTTCGTGTGTTTATAGGGACTTTAGGATGAGGTCGTTGGCGCGGTCGATGACGGAGGTGTCGAGGGAGGCGAGGTAGATTTGGGTGGTGGCTTCGGAGTCGTGACCCATGCCTTCGCTGATTACGCTGACTGGGATGCCTTTTGCTTTGGCTGCGGATACCCATGAATGACGGGCGACATACATGGTTATCGGGATTTGGACTCCTATGTAGGGTTTACTGAATAATAGTTAACATGTTGTAAAACATAAAATTAATCTCGTCAAAAAGTTGCAAATTTAACAAAAAGTGCTAACTTTATTGTTAAAAGAAGACCATCCGACATGAAAATCGTATCCTTGCAAGGCCAAATGACCTTCGATGAAATGAAGGGTTCGCTCGAACGTCTGCCCAAGTCCAACAGGTGGGTGCAGATGGGCGACAAACTGCCGTGGGCCGAGTTTGAGAAGGTCTATAACAAAAATCTGAGGAATGACCTTGTCGGGGCTAACAACCTCCGGGACGCATGGTCATCGCAGCCTTGATTATAAAGCATAAGCTCAACCTCTCTGATGAGGAGACAATCCTCACCATTCAGGAGAACTATTTCTTAAGTGTTAATTTCATAAAACTTGCATTAGAACATTGGGTCCCAGGCGGGGAGGAGCACTGGAGTCTGTTTGGTTATTTTTAAGATGTCGGCGGGGACATATTTCTTGTCGACAACAAGGCGGAACATATATTCGTCAAACCATTTGTCGGTCATAATTATGTGTCCATCGTTGGCCCCGGGTCCCCAGCTGTTCTCAACCATCCACTTGGTGGGCTTGCCATCGGCATCAAGGTCAACCGCCATCAGCGTCATGGCGTGGGAAGACGCACTGTCGAACGAGCGGATTCTGTCAGCCTTATCCATGCCGAATGTCACTCCAAACAATGAGTCATAGTCATAATTGTCGGGATCGGCAATGCCACGCTCGCGGTCAAGGAACTTACCTACATCGCAAGAGAAATACATCATGTCGTTGCCCTTGATGCTCTCAATAGCCATCTTCTTGATGTCCTCTATAGGGAGGTTAACATAAGTCCAGTTCTTGCCATCATAAGCATGGCGGTCATAATCTATCTCATAGAGTTTATAATACTCCCTTGTCGGGTCGTTCATAAGCATTACATACCCATTCTTCAGGTCATTTCCGGCAAACTCCTTGTAGAATTGTTGTGGAGTATAGGTCTTAATGCTTACCACCTTACCATCCTTATCCTTGCGGGTCCATGTGAACTCCGTTGGAGGCACACCGAGAGTCAAAGACAGGATGCGGTAGACATCCTTCAGCATCTCTTCCTTTTCTGTCTGAAGATTGGCAGCTGAGGAACCATCGGAAGCCATACGGCGCAGTTTCAGACCGTCCTCACGCAACTTACGGCTTATCATCCTCGCCATCTTTGACGTGCTGGAACTGGAGTTGGTCTCAACCATGGCACTCTTCGGCACCACTCCATATTTGGTAAGGTTATCAGCGAGGCCAGTGTATTGTCCGCCATCGCTCAAGGGATGTTGGAACAACCATTCCACCTTCCTGTCGTCATAAGGGAGATTCGACGTGTCAATGACAGCCTGTAGGAAAAGGTTTGACTTCTCAAGCTGGTCATAGAAGAAATTATAGTTCTGTGAAAGTTCCAGTTCAGGAATGTTGTGCTCATCCATAATCTGGGCGCGCAATACATTCAGCCCAGTGAAAAGCCAGCAACGTCCGGATGATTTCTGATTGGTGATTCCACGACTTTTCACCTTATTGGTGAAATTGTCGTCATAGAGATTCTTGTTCTCAGCACTTGTGGCAAGCACATCAATGTCAGTGCCGCGCAGGGCATTTCTCACAGCCTTGTCGGAAGCCTCATTCTTAAACGAAGCCCTCAGCCTTCCCATCATGGCATCATCGATGCCACCCTTTGTGTCTGCAAAGACCGACAGAGCTGTCAATCCTATCATGGCAGACAGAAAAATCTTTTTCATGGTCAGTGTCATTAGTTAATATTTGGGAGCGAATTTAGCAAAATTTTTCCAATGCCACAACCAATCAAGAAAGTTATTGGCAAAATCAGGGGTCGCTGACACCAAATATTTGCAGAATGAATAATCAGCGTGTTGCCGTGAATGCCGTGGATTTGAATGTGAAGATGGGAAGGATGGCTCCGATTGTCATTGCAAAGATTATGGCAAGACATATGAATCCATTGCTTGCAAAAAGATAGAAATTATGTTCAAACGCATCCTGGTTGTCACCGAATAGACACAACACAGCCCCTCCAAATGCCTTATAGGCATAGATTCCGGGAATCATTGGAAGCAGCGAAGGAAACAGGTATGCCTCAGCAGCAAGGAGTGACCGAGCGCGGCTATCAGCCCACACCACAGGTATGCCCTTCGGGGAATCCGGCTGGATCACTCCAAAGCCTATTGCGGCAATCGCCGCCAATCCAGCATCTTTCAAGAATTGCAATAAGAAGTCATCGCTGCCGGGCTGACACACCGTCATATGTATATGTCTCGGCAAGATAGTAATTTCCACCCTTTTGCCAAAAGCCTCTGCCATTCGGGTCACATTCTTGTCAAGACGTATATGCATGTTGCGCCACATGCGAGGAGCACCTCCGCATATTCCGACAGAAAAAGGCAAACCTCCTTCGAAGTAACTCTTGACTCGGGCGACGCGCCGGCTGCCACTTGTTCCTTCCCTATGTCTGCAGTGTAAATCATTGTCTTGTCTTTCTGATCTTATGGTGTGTGGTCAGCCGGCCTTTCTTGTGGTCGTCAACTATCCTGACAACAAGAAAGGCGACCATCAACACCGCAATCACCAACCAAACTATAACCGAAGTTGACATACTTATAATCATCTTTGTCTATTTAGCATTTTGCAACGCTAATAGTTTAAAAAAGTTTCTTCTAATCCTTCTTGTCTGATTTCCTATTATTAACTAATTTTGCATGGGAAAAACTATCCAAAAATATTTCATTATGGAAAAGGATTCAAAGATATATGTGGCAGGCCACCGTGGCATGGTTGGCTCAGCAATTGTCAGGGAACTTCAACAACAAGGATACAATAATATAATTACCCGCACTCACAAGGAACTCGACCTCATCAACCAGCAGGCTGTAAATGATTTCTTTGCAGCAGAGAGACCGGAATATGTGTTTCTTGCAGCCGCAAAGGTGGGAGGCATCATCGCCAACCAGTCGGCTCTCGCTGATTTTATGTATGACAACATGATGCTGGAGATGAACGTGATAAACGCCGCCTGGAAAAACGGGTGCAAGAAACTTGAATTCCTCGGCTCATCGTGCATTTATCCACGCCTTGCTCCACAGCCTATGCCGGAGTCTTGCCTGCTGACTTCATCTTTGGAGCAGACCAACGAGGCTTATGCCCTTGCAAAAATCAGCGGTCTGAAATATTGCGAGTATCTCAACCGCCAATACGGCACAGACTATATCTCTGTGATGCCGACAAATCTTTATGGACCAAACGACAACTATCACCCGGAGCATAGCCATGTGCTGCCGGCACTTATCCGACGTTTCCACGAGGCAAAGGTTAATGGTTTGACAGAAGTGACTTGCTGGGGCGACGGTTCCCCACTCCGCGAGTTCCTCTATGTAGACGACCTTGCCAACCTCTGCGTGTTCCTTATGAACAATTACTCCGGCAACGAGACCGTAAATGCCGGCACCGGCAAGGAATTGACGATAAAGGAACTGACAGAACTTGTGGCTAGCATAGTCGGCTATGAAGGAAAAATTCTTTGGGACACGACGCGCCCGAACGGAACGCCAAGAAAACTGCTCGATGTGAGCAAAGCAGCACGTCTCGGATGGGTCTATAAGACTGAACTGAAGGACGGTATAACATTAGCCTATGAAGACTTCCTTTCCAATCCCATGAGAGCGGAAAGATAAGCGTTTAAGGCAGTCTGCGAAGGCGCATGGATGATGAATTGTAGGGGAACTGGATTGAAAGCACATTACCGTCTTCTTCCTGGGCTTTGATGGAATAGCTCAATGGTTGTCCCTGACTGTCAAACCATTCCACACTGTATATTCCCGGGAATGAGTCAGGCGTGAAACGTGCCTTGACCATTCCCGGTCTCCATTCTGCCCCATTAACACGCGCCCCGTCAAGATATATCAGTTGATAGTCTGAGCCTGCCTTCACCATGGCAAACCTGTAATCCCCTCCGAGCTGGAGATATGATTCCTCGAGATTGCGGTCGAAGACAATCCAATAACCTTCAAGATTGTCTTTTGATGCCTTGAGATAGTTTTGCAGATGGTCGGGATTAGACCAGGCGGTCTGCATTACGTGCCGCATTGTGTCTTCATTAGTGAATGTAATGTCAGACACTTTCAGACACGCACCCGGCATTGCCATAAAACCGAAGACCGCCAAATCACCCATCCCATTTGGGAGAGACAAGGCTTCTTTCAATCCATGGTTGCCACATGAAAGTGTCACTATACCATTCTTTACTGACAGATTCCAGATATTGGGTCCTTCATGCACATCAATGCCTTCGCTTAGAACAACAGTCTTGGAATCTGTCTTTTGCGATGAACATACAGCTGAGACTTCCATTACCGACCTCGATGAGATTGCATCCGGCTGCTCCATAGTCTTCACAGTGAGAGTCAGTGAATCCCCCTTGACCCCAATGAAATAGAAACCCCATGCTGGGTCTGACACTTTTTTGCGGATACCATCGGTTGTGAAATAGGGGTATGATTTGGAGGGATTGTTGTGCCGATTGCTCGCCATGAAGCGCAAAGAGAAATCTGAGGCAGATGCGGCAAGACGGTAACCGTCTGTCAATGGCTTGTCTGTGATGTTGTCAAGAAGAAGTCCTGACGATGAGGCTGTTGCGAACGGTCTATATCCTCGCCCTGCATTCCAGTGGATGCTATTTCCATCAGAAACGTGCTCCCCACAAGCATTTGAAATGCATAGACCGCACAACAGGCAAAATATGATACGCAGTTGTGTTGTCATGCTCCCACTAAATTTGATATGCCTGTAACAATGCCAACTATTGCGAATATGAGGAATATAACGCCTATGATTCGGTTGACAAGCCACATTGAACGAAGATTGAAATGGGCACGGACCTTGTCAACGGAATATGTCACGAGCCACCACCATCCCAAAGCTCCGGCTATTATTGAGATATACCCTACAATATAGTGATAGAACTTGATGTCGGGCATCAGGAAATTGAACCGTGCGAAAAGACCAATTATCAGAAACAGTATCAATGGATTGGAAAATGTGAACAGGAAGCCTCCCAATATATTCTTCTGCGGCGATACTGTCTGCGAAACCAATGGCTTACGCAATGTTGAGGTCGGATTTTTCTTAAATAGATAGATACTGAAACCAATGAGCACAGCGCTTCCTATAAGCTGGATTACATTCCGGTTTTGCTCGATAAATCCCTCAATAAACGATAGGCCAAAACCCGTCAGCAGACAATAAAAGAGATCCGAAAGTGCTGCTCCAATTCCTGTGTAGAAGCCAGTCTTACGTCCTTTGTCAAGTGTCCGCTGGATACAAAGTATGCCCACCGGTCCCATGGGAGCCGAAATCAAAATTCCAATGGCGATGCCACGCCATATCATATAGAAAAGACTTTCTATCAAGCCCATATCAAATTGTCGTTTCTCTTATACATCGGTCCATCCGACGTGCTATATGTTTGTCACGATATAGCCTCCGGAGCCGGAAGGATAACAGGCATAACGCCGAAGTCCGTATTTACGCTCACCGGCGGCAGCGGGTCCCGACAATGGGGAGCCTCCCCCCATGGTGACATCGTAGGTTGACCCGCACTCAGGACACACAGCGTGATACAATTCACTTTCCACCTCTACCCTCACAGTGCTCTTCATCTCCACAGGACAAGCAAGGTCGTAGGCAAGAGGCACATCGGTGCTTGTTGTGTAGGGATCCATCCCGTCAATCAGCAGCACACCACCAAATCCTGTGGCGCTTGTCGTGGAATAGGGGAATCCCGTCGGCTGCTTCAAAGAGATGATGAATCGCCGGCTGCTCCCGAAGCCCGACACCCCATACGTGTTCCACGTGCCAGCATTGGATAGATCTATGCTGACCGGCAGATTGGGGATTCGCTCGTCGTCAACGGTCTGACATCCAGACAAAGAGACTCCCGTCTCAACCGACATGAGAACAACAATCAGCAGCGAAAGCCTACTCATGAGAAGGGTATTGCATTGAGCACCTGTCCAAACTGGTCGGCCATCTGCTGCAACGGGCCATTGACCATAGGCTTAAGCATGGGAGGTATCGCTATGTCGATGTCTACCTTGGCACGTGAATATTCCTCGCCATCTGGCGTAATGTGCATCACAAGCGACATTACCACCGGTGCGCCCTCTCCCTCAAGTTTTATCAACGAAGGCTCTTTCTTCTCCTTCACTCGGAATGTGAGTGCTCCTACCGGTCCGCCAGGCACTGTGATGGAATCTGAGGTGATGGTGATGTTGTCAAACATCTGCCTCTTGTCATCGGGAATCTGGTCGGCTGGCACTTTTTCGAGCAACCCACGCAAATTCTCAAGGTTTGACAGCTTGTCGTAGACTGTCTGTGCAGATGCATGAAGGGATACCTCCCCACTATTATATGTTGCCATTTATTATATTTTAAAATTTTACTCCTTCACATCCGGCATCCATGCAGCCGGGTCTTCTCTCCATTCTCTTATTGCCTCTGCCTCTGAAGGGCTCACAAAGTTGGTCTGCTCTGCCACCTCAAGCATGGAGGTATAGTCGCAAAGGGAGACAAGGTCTACATTCATCTCATGGAAACGCTTGATCGCCATGGGGAACTGATAGTTGAAAAGACATGCCATTCCCACCACCTCGGTGCCGTAGTTACGAAGAATCTCAACTGTCTTCAAAGAGCTGCCGCCAGTGGATACAAGATCCTCTATCACTACCACTTTCTTGCCGGGCTTAAGGTTACCCTCGATAAGGTTTTCAAGGCCATGGTCTTTTGGCGTGGCACGCACATACACGTAGGGCAAGCCAAGAGTGTCTGCCACTATAGCCCCGATTGCTATGGCACCGGTTGCCACACTGGCAATCGCCTCCACATCCGGGAAATGCTCAAGAATGACACGCGCAAACTCCACCTTTACAAAGTTGCGGATATCGGGATATGACAGTATACGTCGGTTATCATTGTAGATAGGCGAGTTCCAACCTGATGCCCACACAAACGGGTTTTGAGGCTGAAGTTTTATTGCGCTTATCTGCAAGAGTTTCTCGGCAAGAATTCTCTCTGGTTTTTTCATAATTATACTCGTTTTAAATCGGGAACAATCATATCATGGAATACCGCCACGACATGACAATCCCCCGTAAAAGTGCAAAATTACACTTATCTCAAAAATTATCCAAATTTAAAACACCATTTAAGCCAAAAAAGTATGTCGCAGAAGCATTTTATTTCTACAAACTTCGTTAAAAAAGTCAGAATGTCACGCCCACAGAGAGCATGCTCACTTTGCATGTTGGCGCTCCCGACAATGTTGCCTCGGCTGCCGAACGAAGTGTGGAGCCTGTCGTGCAGATATCATCTATCAAAAGCACCCTCTTATTCTCCAAATCTTCCGGATTAAATAGTCTGAAAATTCCGGATGTGTTTACCAGTCGCTCCTCTTTTGTCATTGATGTCTGGGTCTTGTGAGATTTAACAGCCTTGAGATTCAGGCAGACCGGTATTGTGGTCACCACGCTCACCCCTCGTGCGATATGCTCCGTCTGATTATATCCCCTTCTCATCTTTTTCATAAAATGCATGGGCACCGGCATAAGGAAGTCTATGTCAGTGAAGAAACCTGTGGGATATAATTCTGATGCGATGAGGGAGCCAAGCATATCACCGATTGCCGGGAAGCGGCGGTATTTCATGTCCTGAATCAAGGTAGACAGCGAGGAGTCGCGGGTATAAAAGAAATGTCCGGTGGCACGCTCAAATGGGAACTGACCGGCAAACCGCTCCTCCATAGGGTTCATCGGGCGACGGTGATAACCAGTGCGAGGCAATTGCTCAAGGCAATGCGTGCACGCAAACCGCTCATGGGGCGCAAGACGTGTGCCGCATGCGTGACATACGGGCGGCAGAAGCACATTCAGAAAATCCTTTAACCAATTATTCATTTTCAGGAGGTTTACTCGCAGCAATCACTTCCTTTGCTGCTATTGACGCCATCCGCGAGTCAAACCCTCGCGACAGTATATGCCGGTATAGTTTCATTCTTTGTTCCCGCGCATCCTCACCATAAAGGTCAAGTGTTCTGGCCTTCGATTTCGCCACTCGTCTCACCGCATCTAATAAATCTTTTTCCTCAAGGCCCTCAAGGCCCTTAGCGGCATCAGATTGAGATATGCGCTTCGCGGCAAGTCCCTGCCTTATCTTATACGGTCCCCATGCCGAGAACCGGCATTTGTCGCGGGCATAGCTCCTCGCAAATCGTGCGTTGTCAATAAATTTATTGTCAATCAGATACTCCATTATTTCATTGGCGGCATCAGAGAAGATTCCCATCTTAAAAAGTCTCTGCCGTATGTCATACTCACATTGCTCCGACCTCGCGCACAAATCAGCCATCCTGAGTTTTGCAGCCTCTGGAGTTATAGGTTTCTTGCCTTTCATATTTGTCAGGATGTTTTGGAGGCGGCAATAAAACGTTGCCTGTCATACGAATCCTTCAGGATATCGACATTCTCAAATCCATTGCCGGAAAGATACTCCTTAAGTTCATCGGCATGTCTGGGATTTATCTCAAGATAAAGTTTCCCACCATTTATAAGGGATTTTTCAGCAATCTCAGCTATCCGCTTGTAGAAGACAAGAGGATTGGAATCCGGCACGAAAAGGGCGCTGGCCGGCTCATATTTCAACACATTGTCTTCCATGCCGCTCTTCTCGCTCTCATCAATGTAGGGAGGGTTGCTGACAATGATGTCATATTCTCCATCAGCATTCCATTTGAAAATATCTGCCTGGACAAAATCCACTTTTGCCTTGAGAATTTTGGCATTTTCCTCAGCGACATTAATAGCAGGCTCCGAGATATCGACTGCCTTTATTTCCGGGAAACGGAGGCTTCTGGCAAGCGCAACGGCTATGCATCCGGAGCCGGTGCATACGTCAAGCACATGAAGGTCATCACGGTCTTTCGCCTCATCGACAATGATATCCACAAGCTCGGAGGTCTCGGGACGAGGGATCAGCACGTCAGGTGTGACTTTCAGTGTCAGGCCATGGAAACGTGCCTCTCCAGTGATATATTGGATTGGCTCATGCTTCAGCAGGCGCTGGAGAATATCATCCACCTCTTTCTGTAAAAAAGGTGACGCCTCATCCTGTTCATGCACAAGGATATCGACCGTGTTCCATCCCTTCAGGTAATGAAACATGATTCTGATGATGGCTTCAGTCTCACCATTTCCATATATAGGACGCAGCGCGTCGCGTAGTTTCTTCAAAAGCTCCCTCATTTCATAAAAATTATTGGATGAATTAAAGATGTCCTTAACTGCGCACAAGACATTCAAGACTACGGCACAATATATTCAAGACGATACTCAAGGCATCTTCTGATGCCACAAATCATGACAAAATTAGCATTAAACTAACAAAAAAGCAAAAAAATTTGGATAATTGAGAAAGAAGCACTAACTTTGCAGTCGCAAAAGCGGAAAGAGCCGCCGCAGGTATTAAATGTCAAAAGCATTAACATTGCCAAAAGCATTAACCAAATGTCAATGGCATTAAATGGGAACTTGCGGCAAACCTATCCTGCAGAATGCCGGGGTCCCATAGCTCAGTTGGTTAGAGCACCTGACTCATAATCAGGGAGTCCTTGGTTCAAGCCCAAGTGGGACCACCAATTAGAAATCAAGCAGTTACGAATAAAATCGTAGCTGCTTTTTCTTTTATCTTGAACACAAATTTGAACACAACTCCAAGCCATCCCTATTTATTCAATATCAACAGGCCATCTGTGTTCAAATATCGTGTTCAAATTATTGTGTTCATAGCAACATATCCTTAGTTAGTGACTTTTTTATAAACAGGCCGCTCGTCTATAGCCTGTATTGAATTAACCACTCCCTCATAAAAAGGGAACATCTGACAATGATAACTGTTTCTGGAATTGTGGATAATCCACAAAAATACGAGATTAACTCTTTCGTGGAACTTGATGACTTGTTTCTTCCTTAAAAGAGATGATGTAAATTCAAGAAGCCTGCTACTTACCGCCATTCTGAAGGCAAGTAGCAGGCTTATATTTATTCAATTCCAGAACTTAGAGCATTCGCTCTATTTTGAGTTGATGATTTTGAGATGGCTTATTAGATTGTAGTCGGCATGGATATTTCCATCTGAAGATAGTTTGCCGGATAGTCTCAAAAACGGTCGTTAAAGAACGATGGTGAATGTTGGAAAGGTTATTAGATACCTTAATTAAAACTTTCACAATGTGTGAGACTATATAAAAAGTGGTCAAGAAGTACT
>CAZRUR010000079.1:0-10610 GCA_964603335.1 uncultured Sangeribacter sp.
CGTAGTTCCCCGCCTCAAACCCGGTGCTGCTCGACAGCCTGTACGGCGTGCGGTCAGCGTAGCGTTTGGATAAGAAGTCGAGAGAGTTCTGCATCTGAACCTTTGTGCCACTCTTGGCAAGACCCTCTATCTTGTCCTCGATGGATTTCAGACGCGATACGGAGACATTCTCGCCACAGGTGTAGGTGCATTCGGCATAAGGCTTGTCAAGTTTATACTCATAGCCGATGATGCGGCTTCTGCGACCTCCCTCACCAAAATGCTCCACATCTACGATGGTGACGGAATCACCGGGCTTGGGTTGTGTGTTGCTCTCAAAGAGCGGCTTCATATAATCCCAAGCCATCGGGCAAGTGCAGGTGGATAGGTCTTTGGTGTACTCGTCAAGAGCCTCTGTACCCTCCTCCAATAACTCAGCCTCTGCCTTGGCTATGAGTCCGAGGTCAGCCATCTTTGTGGTGTCCCAACCGTAGAGAACGAATGTGTCGCCTTTCTGTGGTCTGAATATATCGTCAGGCAGCAACCGCCCATAGTCCTCATTGGCGACAATCTCAATCATCTGTGCATCGGGATTGATATTGCCGTCTGTGTCCTTCTCGTTAAGCCCCTTGGGATTGAATCTCGCTCCGAAGTCCATTCCGTTCAGATAGCCTGACGAGAAGATGATGTGCAGTTCTTCGTTTGGCAGAATGTAAGATGTCAGGAAAGGGAAATCATCTCCGTATTTGATGCGGTAATACGTCTGTTGCGTGACCGTATCATCGTTGTTCTCCACCTCCGATATGTAGGTCTCCGGCTCTTCGGATATGGTGAGTGTCAGTTTTGGGTAGATGTCATCAAACACTACCACCGATTCCACAATCTGCGATTCCGGTATGTTCTCTACGGTCTGCAAATACGGTGTCCCCTCTGGAAGCATCAGCCGCTTGTTGACCACACCGCCGATTGTGTCGCTTCCGTCAGTCGGTCGGTAGTTGGATGGGAGGTTGCGGTCAGAGCCAAACACGTAGAGGCGGTTGGGGGCCTCAGTGCTGCCGTTGGAGAATGATATGGTGGAGACGTTGACACCTGCCTCAAAAGTGAACTTGGGTTCTGTGTCTGCCGAGTCCTCGCACTTGCCGAAGCAGACGGCATTGCCATCCACCCACCACTCGCATTCAAAAGCCTCTGCTATTGCCTGAATGCCGCCGAGGACTGAGAGGTCCTCGTAGCTCACAAGTTTTGCCTCTAACGAGAGGGATGTGTCGGTGGTGTCAATGCGGAACGGTGAGCCGTCATAGGTTAGTCCGAGGAAGTCAAGGCAGTTCTTTATGACCGCAGCGTGGATGTCTATGGTGGCTGTGAGAATGAATGAGGTTTCCCTTGCTGAATTAACACCGGGAACGATGTAGCGTAGTATCTTGTTCGCCCACGACCAGTAGTATGCGTTGAATTGCAACTCATAATCCCACACGCCTGTATTGGCGTTCCATTCCCCTTCCTGCTTGCTCGTGATGATAAAGTCACCGACAGACGAGCCGACGGGGAAATGTATCGGTGTCCGTGAAGAGAACTTAAGCGTGATGCTGTCCTCGCTCATCAGTGAGAACTTGCGGACGCAGTCGGAGGTCAGCACCCCATTGTAGAGTGCCGCTCCTTCGGGCGAGAGTATGGCGTATTCCTTATTCATCTGCTGTGCGGTTTGTAGGGTCTGGCTCCGTGCATTTCAGAGAGAGGGTGGCGATGCCACGGCAGAACTGCGTGTATGCGGAGCAACTGGTGTATATAAGGTGATATACCACATCGGGGCGGTCGGTGGTGGAGAGCGTGAACGTGCCTTCCTGCAATTCCTCGCATAAAGACTCATGACGAGAGTAGAACTGATCCGGGGAGTCCGCTGTCATCTGGATCTCAAGGGTCAGTTCCCTCTGCGCCACTTTTGGGTCTGATGTGTCAATCCGTGAGCCATTCTCCAGACGGCTCACGAATGACGGGTTGTCTTTCATCGGTGCGGGAGCGAGCAGTGCCGAGAGCGTGTTGGTGGATGTGACCACTCCCCACTCGCTTTTTGCGTCCTTGCCATTGATTGTGAGATATACCATTTCGCTCATCGCTTCTCAATGTTTATGGCGGCTGTGCCGTCGCCTGTTATGGTAACTGTGCCACCGACCTTTGTGACGGTGACTGCGGCATATCTGCGAGCGTCAAGGGTGACGTGTGCACCGTGCATCACCATGACATGATACAGGCGGTCTGTTCCGCTTATGGAGAGCACGAGGTCTGTGTCACCTACGGCAATGCAGTCCATATTGGAGGCAAGACATTTCTCGCTGTCAACGAACACTCCGCGCACCTTGCTCACTGATTCCTTGTTCTCCCTGAATGTGGCGAGCGAGGGGTAGCCGGTGTTCAGCGCGAACTCCCTCCCTTGTGGGGAGAGAAGTGTGGCGATGGCAGATGCCATGTCTGTGATGCCGTCTGTCTTTCCGCAAGCCTTGTAGCGTTGCGCGGTCTCCAGTATTTTCTCTATATCACTTGTCATAGTTTCTTGTCTATCATATTGTTGAGAGTGGCGAGCCGCTCGTCAACGGTGTTGAGTATCTTCGTGTATTTGGCAATATCTTCGAGATAGCCGGTCTGCAGGAACATCATGTCCTTGATGGCAAGCAGCGTTGGGTCGCTGTCATTGCTTGTGCCTGATAACAGACTCATGCTCTGCAATGTGGCGAGTATCTGCGCTGCGAGAGTGTTCTGCGTCTGCTGGAGGTCATTGCTGATTACTTGCAATTCAGTGAGTGCCGTGAAGCGTCCGTTCAGTTCCTCGGCCTGGTCTTGACCCATTGCGTCCCAACCGCCTGTGGATGCCTCTTGCGAGTATGCACCGCCGCCGACAATCTCGCTTACGGCGTCGCGGTCTGCTATCCCTTGGTTGATGATTGACTCATACTTCTGGCGTAGCGAGTCGCGTTCCTCGTTGGAGAGGGTCTGGTCATCCATTGCCTCCGCAAACTCGTCATACCATTCCTTGAGCATTGCGTCATACTTATTGTCCATAAGTCCCTCTATCAACGCATTCCTGAGCATATCTGAAAACGAGTCGGCAAAGTCTGCTGCCGAAGTTTCCATATCTGCCAGTTGGCTTTTAAAATCATCCCGGAGCGAATCGAAAGAAATATCGGTGAGTTCCTCTTTCAGCTCGTCAAGGTCTTTGTAGCGGTCCTCTATGAGGGCGAACTGCTCCTCCAAGGATTCCGATGCCGCGTCTATCTGTCGCTTTATCACGTCAAGGCCTCTCAGTTCATATTCGGTGAAGCCATCTTCGGCATATTTAGCCACAAGGTCGTAAAACTCCTGCACCTTGGGCTGGAGGTTCTTTTTCAGCAGTTCGTTGAGAGCGGATTTGAGTATATTCTTCACAGCCGACATGGACTCGGCGGCAGCGTCAGTGCCGTCCTCCCACGCGGAGGCGTATGCGTCGGCAAACTCGCTGATGGCTGACTTGATGTCCTCGCCTATGATGGCTTCCTTGGCATTAGCCTTGTTATCCTCGAGGGCCTCGTCTATCTCCTCAAGGCGTTCCGTGTATTCCTTTATCTTCTCATCATCGGTATTCTTCTTGGCTTTCTCCTCTGCTATTTGTTGCTCGATGAGAACCTTTTGCTGTTGGAGGAGCGTGTTCTGCTGGTCTATGAGTTTGGATGCGTCTGTGGAGTAGGCGTTGTCAACTGCCCTGCCGAGTTTGTCGTAGGAGTTTTGTAGGGCGTCTATCTGGTCTTGAAGAGCCTGAATGTTCTTTTCGTGCTTACTGTCAGAATTGAACAAGGAAGCAACCATTGTTGCAAGTTGTATGGCGGCACCGATAATGGCGAGAATTGCAGATGCCTTCTCCATGGTGGATAAAGATGTGGAAGTAGCCGCCACTGATGATTTCATTCCGGCGCTTGCTCCATCTACAATCTGCTCGGATGCGTCAACTGTAGATTTAACAACATCTTTGCCTGATTTTGCCAAGGCTTCAATGTTCGATGAAACCGTATCGAAAACATCAATCAATCCCTCTACCTTTTCAATGCCGGAAGAAATTGCATCGGCAATATCATCGTCAAAGATTTCAGCAAGGGAAGCTGCATTCTTTGCAGCATTAAGCAGATTTTTCGAAAATTTCTGAACATCGGCAAACTTAACCTTTTTCATCTGCTTCAACTGCGAGTTGAGTTGTTGTGAATTGGTCGTGGATTTGGTAAGAAGATTACCAATTTGCATTATCTTGACCCTTAACTCTTCCGCAAGTTTTACATCTTCTTCCGTCATTCCTACACCTGTTTGCTCCGCAGGCTGTCCGTCAGGACCGATAGCAGTGGTGTTGGGTGTCGGTGTCAGAGCTTTTGCATTAAGGTCATTCAATTGCTGTTCAAGTTCAGCTTTCTGATTCTGTAGGGCGGTAGTGTTGGCTTCTTCGTCATTTATTTGCTGAATCAACGCAAGGCGTTCTTTAAGAGATTCCACAATATCAGAATCCCCTCCAAAACTGAATTGCATATCAACGTCTGCCATGCGGAGATTATTGAGTGCATCCTCAAACTTCTGTATTTTGTCTGGGTCGAAAGTCGCAATCACCTTTGAGCGATATTCCTCCATCTTGGATATAAGGCCTTTGATGGTGTCTCCTGATAGTTTGGAAACATCGCCAAACGCGAGAGCCATACCTCCGTTATCTTGCCACTCGTTGAAGTCAAGGTCAGATATTTTCTGATTGCGTTGAGCCATCAGTTGCATCCTTTGTCCCTCGTTCTGCGCCTCGGAAATCTTCGTCTCATATTCCTCTTGGATGGCGAGACGTTTCTGCTGGTAATTGCCAAACTCCTGCAAATACGCGTTCATCGACTCTTTGGCAGCGTCAAGGCGGTCTTGCTCCGCCTTTGCCTGCTTGGCCTCGAGGTCTGCGTAGAGTTGCTCGTAGCGTTGGTTGATTGTATCTATGCCGGACTGGTCAACATCCCTTGTCGGGTCGAATACCTTCTTGGCATATTGCTTATTCTTGGACGCATTGACTTCTTCCTGTGCATCGAATACTGCTTTCTGACGTGCTATCTCGGCCTGTATTTCCTGCTGCTGACGCTGTTTGAGGGCGGTCAGTTCCTTGGCGTTGTTGAGTTGCATCTGCGCGAGGGTTTTCGCCTCGCCATCGTCCATTAGGTCGATGCGGTTTTGCCACAGCTCGTATTCATAGTCCTGTTGTTGGCGCAGACGTTCCTCGGCTTGCGTCTTCAGCACGTCGGTGAGTTGCTGTTCCTCGGCTGCGGTCTTGGCAAGACGCTGGGAGGCAGACTGACTATTTTTGTTTTGAGATTTATAGTCGTTATATTCTGCTACTTGTTTTTCAAGACTGTGAATTTCCTTAAGAAGTGACAAGGATTCAGCAGAGCCTTTCTTAAGTTGATTATACTGTTTAATCTTGGCATCGAGTTCCTGCGTCAGTTTGTCCTTGTCTGTTCTTGGGTCAGCACCCCCTTTTACGCCTTCTTCAGGTCTGATTAATTCTTCACGTTTAATACCATATCGATTTTCTCCTTCTTTTACAGCATTATTGTAATTTTCCCTTCGTTTATCGCTTATGCCAATAGCAGAAGCAAGTTTATTGGCATTATATGTTATGCCATTAGCGGTTACATAATTATCAAATTGACTGAGAAATTCTTGGTTTATTTTTTTTCGTCCTTCTACTATATCTCTCAAATCCTGCTCATGTATATCCGCAAAAGTCTCACCTTTTGTATCAATTACAATTTGACGTATCTCTTCGTAGTTATCTGCTTGGTCTTCGATGTATTGAGAGTCTTCTTTTTCAAGATAACTATTCAATGCTCTTGCTTTCGCTGCTTGTTGTGCCGCTTCCTTTACTTCATTATATGCTTTGGTAATATCGTTAAGGGCATTCTTTTCATCGCCAAGTTTTGAGAGATAAGAGCCATAATTCTTTATTATTGTATTCTTTGCATCATTATATTCTTGTGTCCCTTTCTTGGCGTTCTTTAATTTGCCGAACAGTACATCAATCTGATGCTGCTCTTGCATGATAGATTTATTATATTCTTTTTCAGAATCGTCTAATCTGGATATCGATTTCTGATAATCATTTTGATATGTCACCAATTTATAAACAGCATACCCCAAGGCAGCTGTAGCGGCTATCGCAACGGCATAAGGGTTGGCAGCAATGACGGCATTAACCTTTGCCTGAGCCTTGGCAAGCAACGTCTTTGCCGTAATAAGGAGTCGGGTGGCAAAATTCTCATTTGTGGTTGCGGCAGTACTGATGCTTGTGGCAGCCGCTTCGTGTTCAGCAGATGCAGCAGCGAGATTGCGTGACGCGGCATTCTGACGCTGGGTGGCAGTGTTAAGTTCCGTGGCTACTGAATTTCTTTCAGACTCCAGAGTTTCAAGTTCATCCATCCCAGTAAGGTATTCCTCGCAATCAGCGAGGTCTTCAAGAGACTCTGCATTGTCAGCAAGTGAATCCATCCACTCTTGAGTTTTGGAAATCTTATCATCAAGTTCATCTTTCCAATCCGTAAGGTCATTGACATCATTGGAAGCAGATGCCAAATCCGCTTCTGCATTCTTGACCTTTTCTGCGAGTACTTCTCTATACGCATCAGCTTCTTCTCTTAACTGCTCGATTTCCTTTGCCTTTTCTTCTGTGAGGTGACCAGACGCAACTGCTTGTTGGAGGGATGTCTTTTCTTCCGCTTCCTTTTCAGGAAGAAGTTCTTTGAGTTGTGCAATCTCTGCGGCATACATTGCCTGTGAGGCAGTGCGGTCTATGGTGGTGGTGGCAAGTTCAACGCCTTTCTGAATACCAGCGGCAGATGCGAGTGAGGCTATCGCGAAGCCTACCTCTTTCCAATGGTCAATGACATCGCTCCCAAACTGTAGAACCTCATATATCGGCTCTTGCAGATAAGTACCAATCTCATTGAACATCAACGACAAGTTATCCTGCAACTGACCGATATTCGCGGAAATATTGGTCATCTGCGCTTCTTGGATACCGTGGAACATACCGCCCTCGGAAGTGACCTTGTCAAGCACCTCATTCAGTTGCTTGAAAGAAATGGTCTGCCCTTCGACATACGTACCCATCTCTTTCATCACATCCTTAAGGATAAGACCCTTGGAAGCCCAACTTGCAATGTCTTGACTTCCTACAACACCGGTCGATTTAGCACGGTTGTAAAGACGCACCATTTCCTCAAGAGGAACATTGGTAGCAATCGCTACTTCTGACAATTTATGAATTGTAGGAATTATATTTTCTACATCGTTACCATACGCTATGAGTTGCTTACTTGCCGATGCAAGGTCTGCGAACTCAAACATATTGTAATAGGCATAGTCTTGTAATTTTGCCGTAAATTCATTGGCTTTTTCGGCATTGCCGAGGAATACGCGCATAGAACTTTCAATATCCTGAAAATAGGCGCGTGTGTCTTTTATTTTGTTTATGAAACCGCTTAACCCTACCCCTGCAAAGGATATGGCAGACAAATCACGTATGCGGTTGAAAAATTTCTCGATATTCACTCCCTCTGCCTCAATGCGGCGTGAGGTATCCTCTACGCCCTTTTGGATCTCATTGAGCGCATTCATGAAGTTCTTGTTGTCTGCCGTAAAGGCAAAATTCAATCCGGCCATTGTTTTTGGGAGTATGTTATATTGTTTCTTAAATCGCTGTAAAGCCTTTGGAAAGGCTCGTTTTACCGCACTTTGTCTTTGAGATGATAAAGTAATAAGGTTAAGCCCAATCCATCGCTTTTAGGCGGTTTATATCCTCTTGTGTCATGCCATACACTTCATGCTTTGTGTTGCTTACGTTCAGTCCTTTCATGTCTTCATCAGAGAGGTAGACAGAGTTGACTGAATCTGCGAGCATCATCCGAAGACTGATAAGGTCTATACCCCAGACTACATACTCCTTTGTCCATCCGTATTTGGAGCAAGCGGCATCAATCAGTGAGCCGTACATGGTCTTGCCTCCAAATATCATCGAATGACCATCCTTGTTCTTATACCTGGTGATTCTCGACATCTCCTTTTGCTCTTCAGCGATACCAAAAGAGGAAATCAAGGATTCAGCCTTGGGTTCTGATAGGACACATAAGGCGAGAGTGGCAAGTTCTTCATAGGAGAGTCCATTTGCAAACATCTTCGCCCTGCGTTCTATCAGTCTGGAGTCGCATAGGCTTTCATATGTCCTGAATGTATGGATGGAGAGAATATAACATAACTTGTCTTTCTCCAATGTTGCCAACCGCAACGCCTCATAAGATGGATTCACCTTTAACTTGTCTGTGTCGATGTCAAGTGTGGCGATTTGCCTGTCAATCATCATGGACATTCCAAGAGACGGAGACCACAGACAAAAGCGTCTTTTGCCAATGAAAAACTCTCGCGGTCGATTCATAACCGCATCCGCGAGAGTCTCATTAAGATTACCTGTAGACAATATTTTTAAGTGTCAAGTTTGACAAGTTATTCAGTTGCGGTCGGGTCTGTGATTATCGCCCACTTGACAGTATCGCCCTCTTTCGGTGTCAACGCGTCTATGGTGTATTTCCAGCGACCGCCGTCCGACATATTGAGGGAGTCTTCGCAGGAAACGATACATCGGTCAATCTCAAGACCTTCCACTGCGGGATTCTCGGGCTGACAGAGATACTGGTATTCGCCATCAATCACACCGTCAGAATCCTCGATAGGTTTCTTGCGTGGAGTGCCGTCCTCATTACCCTGACGGATTTCGAATTCCACGGCATACTTGTTTCTCTTGTACTTGACGGCTTCCGTCTCGCCACCCTCAATAAGAGCCTCCTGCTTGTCTCCTTTGGTGGTGTTGAGTTGGAGGGTGCCATCTACTGGAGTAGGAATGACAATTGCCTTTGTCTTGTCAGGCACACCATCAACGAGAGGGATGAGCCAGTGTTTATTTTTTCCCCATGCTAATTCCATAATCTATAATATTATTAGTCGTTACAAAATTGGTATAATACTTTGTTATTGATGAAATGTTCGTTGCTTCCTTGCACCGCGAATACTTTTTGGGTTTCAAGAGATATTCGGAAATCATTGCCTATGCAAGAGGAAAAGACATCGACAGACAATTTGCAAAGCTCGTTGAGCCTTATGCTGTTCTCTACAAATCGTGTCCCCCGTTTCAGGTCTTGAACGTAGACGTTGACATTCACATAGACTTCTTGCAACTGAATGGTAGGGACATCCGAAAGAACAGAAATGACAATATCCTCAGTCATAGCATTATCTTCACGTCCATCTTTGGAGATTACTCCATTAATTCCTGATGCAAGAGATGATGATTTCAACAGTTGATAGATGTCAGTCTTTATTTCAAGTTCATTTTTCATAATCCATACCGACTTGCAAGATTCTCAAATTTCCTCTGCGCTCTGTCAAGAGCCTTTTTAAGATACCTCTCAACTTCTTGTTTGGCCCAAAGTTCAGTGGTAGCGAGCACATCCTTGTTATCCTTTGCCTCAACATATTCGGCATACTCCATTCCGGCTACAACCACAAGCGCATACGCTTCAGAATACTTTGAGGCAAGGTCCTCAATCATCTTGTGTCCTGCGCTTGCACCTTCCGCTCCATTCAAGACCTGCTGAAATGCTGATTCGATAGCCTTGTAGCCATCGGCATAAACTGCATACCCTATTGATGAACGGAGATTTCCGGTCTGGTCAAACCAACTTGATTTTCCATCTCGGTCTCGGATTCTACGTATGCATTGCTCGCCGAGATAACTGAACGCCCTTATGATTTCCGCATTGACAATATTAGGCATTTCTGCCATAAGACTGTCAATGACTGATTTCGGAGTGGTGCGTTTTATACCCATAGTTTGGCTTGCAACTGGTAACGGTGAAAACCTTTGACTGAATACTCTTTGACAGATTCTCCTATGTAAAGCCTTATTCTTTCTCCTACGGCAAATTCCTTACAATCAGGATCTATTCGACCAATGGTGTAGGAATAAGATGCTGTGCGTCCATCTTCATAATTGATGATGTTGGCACTTCCGGCAGGTACGGCATGGCATTCCATTTTCTCACTCCAAGATTCCTCTCCTTCGTGCCAGTCACCGTTATCATCCTCATAGCCATCGCTGACTGTGAGGTATGATAACGTATGAGGTTTTAAGTCTAAGACTGGCATAAAACGAGCATTATTAGGTAGAAAACGATCAGTCTTTAAACCCAATATACACTTTCGGTTGGTCGAGGGATTTCTCTTCCTCTCCGATTGATGTGTAGAATTGGTTTGCCATTTTGAGAATCACATTTCTGTCTCCAAGCGATATGGAAAGGTCAGATTCGGAAATGTTGGGCGAAGAAACGAGATTATAAAGGCAATCCGCACGAAGCCCAATGAAAGACTTGTCTTTGGCAATAGCCGCATCAAATTCATCATTAGGGTCAAGATCTCTCTCGATGATGATATTCCCAACCAAGCCTGAGCCAAGAAGTGAATAGGAATTGCCGAGATAATCCTTGATGGCTTGTGCAATTGTCTTCATATGTCACTACACTTTCGCGTCGGCAATAGCCGCCATCAGT
>CAZRUR010000080.1:0-10270 GCA_964603335.1 uncultured Sangeribacter sp.
AAGATGCAGTTGTAAATTTTAGGTTCGAAAATCCTAACGATACGCAACTTACAGTATTTGCATTTGTATGATAATAATTTGGATACGTCAATCTAAATGTTATTTTGGATTGTAAATTGTTTGTTGTTGTGAATTGTGTTGTAAACTCAAATTATCCTGAGGAAAAATAGGACAATTCCCCTACCCTTTGGTTGTGTTATATTTCAGATGGATTTTGTAGCCAGATTTGATTTTGTAATTTTTATTTGCAACTACTTATGATTTTAAATTTAACGCATTCTCATACGCCTTAATTTGCAAATAAAAAGGGATAACTCATTAAGAATTATCCCTTTTTGCATAGTTACATTTCCCCAGCTTTTGTTACATTCTGAGCATTATCAACCAAATTGACTACTCAATCAAGAAGAAGACACATATTGGTGGGTATTCTCGGTATGCCGAATGCCTCCATTATCAGATTGCTGCTGTCTTTCTTTCTGAAGAGGAGCTCAAGCAATTCTTTTTTCTTAAGGCATGTGGAAGTGACTCCTTCCTCCTTTTTCTGTTTGGCAACATCTGATTCGTCAGTCAGGTCAAAGGTTATTTTTCCCTCCTTTACCTTACATTTAAGAACCTTTCCCTCGTTTTCGGCATCTTTCACGAGAATTGAAAATTTCACGTCGTTCCTGTAGACGGCAAGGAATTTTAAAATCTCGCGAATGTCGAGAATTCGGATCATTCCGTATGGCCGGGCATGGCGGCTGACATCATACACGCGCTCAGAGATGCCATACGCTCCCTCTATGCCTGACCCATCCGGATTCGCTGCACCATACACCTTCATCCAGAGGACACGGCGGTCGGTCTCCTCTGGATAGCAGAACACACTTATCGGAGAATCCGGGTATGCTTTCTTTATAAAATCAAGTATCTTATAGAAGGAGCAATTGTCATCGTAATACATCTTATGGACCACAACTCTCTTCTTATAATCCACAGATAGGAATGCAATCCCTGTAAGCTTGCCATCGGCAGTGTGCGACACGACAATCTTACCACCGGAAATTGCGTTTTCCTTGATTATAATCTCTACGTCTTTTTCAGAATGCTGCATCGTGAGATATGTGGATATGTCACCCTCAGCCTTGCGGATATAGGACACTATTTGATCGTTATATTTTGAATCCTTGTCCGTTATTATGGAAGCCTGCAGACTGTGATAGTATTTCTCCTTCAGTCTCTTCACTCTGTCGTCTTCACGGCTGAGTATAGAGATATAATCCTTTTCAAAATCGTGGGCCTGAGTGTAGCAATCCTCCACACGATACATGGCATTCACGTACCCTCTCACGGAATAATAATTTATCAGGGCATCTGACGATGGAATCAGGAATGTGAAGGCATACCCTTTCTCCTTTGCCAGTTTGTTTATACGCTCGATAAGCTCATTCATTATCCCACGGTTGCGGAACTCCTCATCTGTGGCGAGTCCACAAAGGTATAATCCTTTCAATTTCTCCTTGCCACATCCGAATTCATACGGCACGCCAAGCAGAGCAGAGACAATGAGTCCATTTTCCTCCACATATTCAATCAAATCAGGATTAAAGTAATTGTCGAATACGAGGGATATATACGCATCAGTGTCGTGGAAAATATCTTTCCACAATTTCATCATTTTCCTCTTTATATCTTCAGCCTGCATATATTTTTATATTATTTGTCTTGTTAAAAAATGGACTCTAAGTCATCTGAGCAAAGGAGAAACAAAGGCATCCTCAAATACCTCGGTCTTATAATTGTCAAAATCACCCGTGAGTGTGAAAATGTCATAACGGTATTCAAAGTCACCGTGCACCACACTTTTCAGGTAATGGTCAGCACCCCTGGTCATGCTTTTCATCTTGTCGAAAGTGACGGCATCCAGAGGGTCGGAATCTCTTCCGCTGCGGGCCTTAACCTCAACAAAAACTATGATATTACCAGTCTGGACAATCAGGTCAATCTCAATGCGTCTGTGCCGCCAATTTGTCGCTCTGATTGCATAGCCCTTCCCTGTGTAATATTCCCTCGCCTTCTCTTCAGCAAATTTGCCGAATTCAAGGTTGCGGAGCTTGGAGTCTTTGTTCATAATTATCAGCTTTAGAGATAAGAATATAGCATCAAAATGCCTTGAAAGACATGTCAAGTCCCTTCACACTGTGGGTCAATGCTCCTACAGAAATATAATCCACTCCAGCCTCGCCATATGCCCTGAGGTTAGATAATGTTATACCGCCAGACGATTCTGTCTCCATTGTGCCTCCTACAAGTTTCACTGCCTCTTTGGTCAATTCCGGTGTGAAATTATCGAACATAATTCTGTCAACACCACCTATGGCCATCACTCTCTTTATGTCATCAAGACTACGCACCTCGACTTCAATCTTGAGATTCTTCCCTTTTTCGCGGCAGTATTCACGAGCCCGTTCAATGGCTTTCTCAATGCCACCGGCGAAGTCGATGTGATTGTCTTTGATAAGTATCATGTCGAAAAGACCGATACGATGGTTGGTGCCGCCACCAATCTTTACAGCCTCTTTCTCCATGATTCGCATTCCGGGTGTTGTCTTGCGTGTGTCAAGCACCTTAGTATGCAATCCATGAAGCTCATCCTGATATTTTCGTGTCATGGTAGCCACCCCGCTCATGCGCTGCATGATATTCAGCATTGTCCTCTCGGCAATGAGTAGCGACCTGACGGGTCCTTCAGCGGTAAAGGCGATGTCTCCGGGGTTAACCTTTGCACCGTCTTCTATCATAACAGTCATCTTGATGGATGGATCAACCTTATGAAGCACTTTCTCAGCCTCTTTCACACCGGCAAGAATACCTTCTTCCTTGATAATAAGACGAGATCTACCCATTGCATCTGCCGGAATTGTAGAGAGGGTAGTGTGGTCGCCGTCTCCTATATCTTCTGCAAATGCGAGGTCAAGAAGTTGCTCTATGAGTTTATCTTTTGTTTCCATAACCTTATCTGTTGTCTAAATTTTGTATAATTTTGTGCGAAGATACAAAAAATTATGGAAATTATACTACTGACAGTGGGGAAAACCACTCAAACATATGTTCAAAACGGCATTGATGAGTTTACAAAACGTCTAAGACGCTATATTCCTTTTCGCATAGAGTCGCTCCCCGACATTAAGGCAACCAAGTCACTCTCAACTGATTTACAAAAAGAAAAAGAGGGAGAGGCGATACTTAGTTACCTCTCCCCCTCTGATTTCTGCATTCTGCTTGATGAGCATGGCAAGGAGTTTACTTCTATGGAATTTTCTGCTTACATTCAGAAGACCATGTCATCGGGTCGTAAACGCGCTGTGTTTGTCGTTGGAGGTCCATATGGCTTCTCAAAGGGTGTCTATTCACGCGCTGAGTATAAAATCTCATTGTCGAAAATGACATTTACCCACGAGATGGTGCGTCTGTTTTTTACAGAGCAGGTCTACCGCGCCATGACAATCCTCAATAACGAGCCTTACCATCACGAATAACTCTTCCCTCTCAACTCTCAACTTTTTGCTCTTCCCTCTCAACTTTCACCCTGCGGGATGGATACATTTGCTTCAGATATGGTAGAAACGACAAAATGATAAGCACCGCAATCACTGTCAGATAAGTGTAAGAGATGTTGCGTAGAATCCTTGGGTTGTCCATCCCAAAATTGGCCGCGTCATGTGATGTGTCGGGCGATAGAAAGTCATCTATATTAATTGCCGACAGAGTGCTTTTCCATTCCACAACACTGTTGATGGTGTAGACCACTCCCGGATTTCCTCTCACAACAGACTTTATCTGGGTGTCGTCGGCTGTATATATCGGATAACTTGCCATTGAGAGGTCTTCCCAGATTGCTATCTCTTCAGGTGAGCCCGAAACGACAGCAATCATCTCCACATCATTCTTGACGCTCCACTCATACAGAGAATTGAGTTTCCATGTAGTGGCGGGTGAAACTTGACTTAAATCCGGCATCATTATGATGAGTTCTTTCCCATTCTCAGAGATAGCCTCATCCGTGACATCATCCTCACCGTCGATGCTCCAAATCCTTAGATTACGCTCAGAGTCTTCCGCTGAATCGTTGGATTTATCATTGGGCAACTCCTTTCGGTCTATAAACGTCCATTCTGAGTTTTCATCCGGCAGTTCATCGTTGATTGTAAATTCTTTTTTTACGCCATCTTTCTCATATATATACACATAAGAGTGCTCATCGTCCGGAACTGCATTGTCATCCACTAGCCTCTCCCCTGCCTTATATGGCCTGAAATCAAGGAGCGGCTGTGAAGAATATCCGAAAAGCTCTATTGTGACAATGAACAGTCCGGAAGCCACAAACGCCAGCCACTGTAGAGCGGGAGTGATAACCCAATGGCATCGTTTATTATAGAAAATCAGCCAAATGATTCCAGCACTCAGCATTACATTTTTCCAGAATGTAGCCCAATTGGATATGATGTAGGCATCACCGAAACACCCACAGTCAGCCACCGGATTCGACATCGCAATCCAAAGGGTCAGCGGTAGCATGAATGCCATTATCGCAGCCGCCAACCAAGCGACAGACTTACGGAAGCATCCCAAGAGTATAAAGACTCCGCATAGGAACTCTATGGCACACAAGGCGAAAGCCCCCACAAGCACAAGATTTGGCCATATGTTCAGCGACATCACAGCCAAGTAGTCATTAATCTTGTAGATGGTGCCCCAAGGGTCGATTGCCTTTACAAATCCTGAGAATATGAAGACGCCGCCGACAATAATCCTTACCAGCCAGGTGATGGCATCATGCCTCTTCATAATGAAGTTTTATTAATGCGAACAGGGCATAGTTGATCATATCCATGTAGTTGGCGTCGATACCCTCGCTGATGAGGGTCTTCCCGTTATGACTCTCTATCTCCTTGGTGCGCAGTAGTTTCTGAAGGATAATGTCTGTGAAACTTGACACCCTCATATGACGCCAAGCCTCATCATAGTCATGGTTCTTGTTTAGCATGAGCGAAGTGGCGGATGCTATAGCCTCATCGTATAATTCGGTGGCATATTCCTTAGAGATTGGTTCCCCTGTGCCGAGTTTCAACTGTATGAGAGCTATCGCGCAATAATTTACTATACCTATAAATTCAGGTTCAATTCCCTCGTTGACCTTTACTGCACCCTCACCCATCTCCTCTATGGAGCGTATGCGACGAGCCTTTATGTATATCTGGTCGGTGAGGCTCATCGGGCGCATCACTCTCCATGACGTGCCATAGTCAGACAATTTCTTTACGAAGATATCCTTGCAAAGAGAGGTCATTGCCGCAAACTCTTCATTGGTGTTATGATTAGATTTCTTAGTTTCCATCGCGTATGTTTTGGGTTTTGTCTGCAAAATTAATCATTTATTGCAAAATTAATCCTCATTCTTGTGTTTATATCTTTGAGAATACTTAATTTTGCATTCATCGACGACAGAAATTACGAAATCATGAGAATATTTCTTCCCGAATGGACACCCCAGGAATCAGTGCTGATGGCGCTCCCAAATGCCAACACCGACTGGTTTTATATCCTCGATGAGGCGCAGCAACAATACGTCAGGATTATCAAGGCATTCACAGAGGCCGGCTGCCATGTCGTGCTCCTTTGCCATGACACTGATGAAGCCGCCAAACTTCATGCAGATTGCAACCAGCGGTTGATTACCTATATTAATATAGAATATAACGACACATGGACCCGCGATTACGGCCCGCTTGCCGTAGTAAAGGAGGACAGGTTGCGTGCCCTCGATTTCGGCTTCAATGCCTGGGGACTGAAGTTTGCCTCAGACAAGGATAACCTTGTAAACCTTCGTCTCTCAGAGAAATTCGTAATGAATCCCAAGACCTACCGCAATGAGCGTGATTTTGTGTTGGAGGGTGGTTCTGTGGAGACCGACGGTGAAGGCACAATCCTCACCACTACTAAATGCCTTTGCTCACCCAACCGTAACGGAGGTTTGGGCAAGAAAGACGCGGAGCGTCAACTCCAGCATAGACTCGGAGCGAGTCATGTGCTTTTCCTTGACTATGGCTCACTTGAAGGCGACGACACCGACTCGCATATTGATACTCTCGCACGTTTGGCCCCAGACAATTCAATACTGTTTACCGGATGTAGGAATGTGGATGATTCTCAGTTTGAGGAATTGCTCAAGATGCGTGCCCAACTTACGATGTTCAGAAACGCACAGGGCGAGCCGTTCAATCTTATCGAACTTCCATTGCCTGACGCAATTTATGATGAAGACGGTTGCCGTCTGCCCGCCACTTATGCGAACTATCTTGTGACAGACAAGGTTATATTTATGCCGACATATGGGCAACCAATAAATGACCAGCTGGCGATGCACACGGTGAAGATTGCATTCCCGGAGCATGATGTAGTGGGCATCGACTGCACCACCCTCATCAAGCAACATGGCTCACTTCACTGCGCCACAATGCAGATACCGGTAAACCTCTTTAACCCTGTGATTTATGATAAATGACTTTGAGAATATGGAGAAAATGAAAGAAAATGAATCAAATAATAATACAGTGAAAGTTGGAGTTGTGCAGCATTCCTTCAGCGAGGATGTGGTGACCAACAGGCAGAGGAATGTGGCTGCCATTGAGAATCATGCTGCCGATGGTGCGCAGCTTATTGCCTTGTCTGAGCTCCATGACTCGCTCTATTTCTGCCAATGCGAGGACGTGAACAATTTCAAATATGCCTCACGTCTTGAAGATTTCATTGACTTCTATTCAAAAGTTGCGGCAGATAATGGCGTTGTGTTGGTGACAAGCGCATTCGAGCGTCGCGCACCAGGTCTTTATCACAACACGGCTGTAGTCTTCGATTCCGATGGTTCTGTGGCTGGAAAGTACAGGAAGATGCATATCCCTGATGATCCCGGATTTTATGAGAAATTCTATTTCACACCCGGCGACATGGGGTTTGAGCCAATCAAGACCTCAATTGGCAAACTTGGTGTTCTTGTATGCTGGGACCAATGGTATCCGGAGGCAGCGAGGATTATGGCTATGAGGGGTGCTGAGATGCTCATCTATCCTACTGCCATCGGTTGGAATCCGGATGATCCGCAAGATGAGAAAGACCGCCAGAGAGAGGCGTGGATCACTATTCAGCGCGCACATGCTGTGGCAAATGGAATTCCAGTGATCAGTGTCAACAGATGTGGCTTTGAGGAAGATCCCTCCGGGGCGACATCCGGCATAGATTTCTGGGGCTCAAGTTTTGTGGCTGGTCCGCAAGGCGAAATCCTACATATGGCTGCGGATGAGAGTCCTGAAGAGTTTATAGTTGCTGTCGACAAGTCACGCTCCGAAAATGTGCGTCAATGGTGGCCCTTCCTTCGTGACCGCCGAATAGAGCATTATTCCGGACTAACCTCCAGATTTCTTGACTGACTTCAATAAGCTTTAAATAAGACTGACTTCAAATCAATCTTCTATAACCTGCTTGGTTCTTCGCTTTGGATTGGCGGGGAACCATCCTTTTTTCACACGTTCCACTTGTTCTCCAACTTCCTTTATGCCCCAGAAAGAGCTGAATGCTGTCACTCCAAGAAGTGCAGATGCCATCACATTCTCAACACTTAGGGATGCTATCAGGAACAGTATGCCAAACACAAGAAACCACCATTTTATTTTCTCGCCAAAATAATACTCACCCTTGATTACAAGAGGATGAAACAATCCTATAATTAAAAATGTACAGAGACCTATGGTTAGTCCCTCAAGTCTATATTCTGATAATAATTCCAACATTCTCTATTATTATTGACAATTAAAACTCATTCATTATCATTAAGATACCTTCTATAGGAATCAGCCTCTTCCTCCATCCCAAACTTGTCATACACCTCAACAACCCTTCTGATGGGTGTGTTGTCTTCGGGTCGGAGTTTGGCTGCTTGAAGATAATTCAACAGAGAGTTTGACATATCATTCTCCCTCTCATTGATGAATCCCTTCAGCATCAATGCCTCATATAGCATCTTTGAGCCATTGCTGATCAACCTGTCAAGAATCTTCTTCCCTTTTATCAATTCTCCCCTTTCTGAGTGGCATACAGCAATCTTGTATGCCGCCTCGTCATTGGATACGTCAAGATCAAGGGCTTTCTTGAAATATTTGAGAGCTTCGTCAGGGTCATGATAACCGTCGAGACACTTATCCCCCATATTGACAAACTCTTTTGACAGGCCTTTTATTGTGTTGTCTTTTGCAGCAACTGATTTTCTTAACGATTTAAGTTCACCAAAAAGTTTGCTTATGAACCGTCGCACACTCTTACGACCTAAAGCACCGGTGAGCAGATGCAGTTGCCAAGAGTCTTCCACTGCCTGAGAAAAATCACCGGAATGGAATTCATTCAATGCTTTTTGTGTAAGGATTTTAGCCTTAGCATCAGTCAGCACTTTCTCTACAGCAGCCGCATCATTAAAGTTCTTGCTGAATTGTGCTGCTCCGTGGCTTACAATGACATCATATTTCCGCAGAGGATTGACAAAGCAGATTCCGTCAAGTGTGCGGCAGCGGCTGAGTGCCACGTATGTTTGCCCGGCGCTGAAGGCTCCTCCACTCATATCTATGGTGACATTGTTGAAAGTCAAGCCCTGACTTTTGTGTATGGTTAGTGCCCATGCCGCCTTCAGTGGATATTGGGTAAACGTGCCGAGCACTTTCTCCTTTACCTTCTTCTCAGCCTCATCATACTCGTAACTTATGTTTTCCCAGGTTTCCTTATCGACGTTGACCACTTTCCCGTTCTCGAGTTCCACACGGATACCTTTCTGAGAGATATCAACCACTCGAGCGAGTGTGCCGTTCACCCAACGCTTCTCTTTGTCGTTGCGTATAAGCATCACCTGTGCATCTTTTTTCAGCACAAGGTTAAGGTCTGTCGGCAGTATCCTTTCAGGGAAGTCATCATTGATTTCTCCCTCAAGCACAAATTCCTTGGATGGCAATTCATCCATCTTCTCCTTGTTGATCATGGCGGCGATATCACGTCTTGTGGCAAGAGTGATTCCGAGTTCACCGTCATTATGTGCATTCCCTAATCCTACACGTGCGTTCAATGAACTCAGATCTTCAGCCGTCATCTCATTCATGCGTATGCGGTCAAGCATGTTTATGAATTGGGAATCAGTCTGACGGTATATCTTTTTCAATTCGATAGAGACAAGATTTGCCGACTGGTAGGCATGGGCATTGAAGAAGAAGAAATCGGGATAATAGTTTGCCAAGATAGCCTTTGTGTCGGCAGTGACTACCGGTTCCAACTGGAAGATGTCGCCGACAAGCAGAAGTTGCGCACCACCGAATGGTACTCCCCTTTTGCCACGGATTGCTCTAAGGGTGCGGTCGATGAAATCAATCATGTCTGGGCGCACCATCGACACCTCATCTATTATTATAAGGTCGAGTTCGGAAATCAGTTTACGTTTTAGTCTTGACAGTTTGCCGCTTTTCTTGATGGCATTGATTGAATAGTCCACATCGTCGGGAGGCACCGGGCGCAATGGCATCTGGAAAAAGGAATGGATTGTTGAACCGCCCACATTCACAGCTGCCACTCCTGTTGGCGCCAACACAACATGTTTCTTGTTGAGGTTGTTGCAGATATAACGGAGAAATGTAGACTTACCGGTGCCGGCTTTCCCGGTCAGAAACACATTCGCATTGGTGTGTTGCAACAGTTCGTAAGCCTTTGCAAATTCCGGATTATCGAGGTCAATATGTTGTGGCAGTTCAATCATCGCCACAAAGTTAATCATTTTTTATAAGATAATTGCACATACATCTTTAAAACACGCGCACTGTCTTTTAAACTATATTATTCATAGTCCGGCAAAAAGAGCATAAAAAAGAACGCCCCTCTTGCATATCTGCAAGAAAAGCATTAACTTTATGGTGTTAACAATCAAATTAATACTGAGCGTTCTTATGGGCAAAGTTAGTGCAAAATATTCAGTTGGACAAGGAAAATCCTGACTTGATACATCACAGCATTCGCGACATGGTTGGTCAGCGTGTCATGCAGATTGCATGCGGCTATGAGGATGCCGATGACTGCGATACCCTGCGCAACGACAGTATGCTCAAGATGAGTTGCGGACGTATGGCCGACGGCCATGACCTCTGTTCCCAGCCAATCAGTTCCGCGTATTCCTCCACGCGGCCGCCTACATACTGCTGTGGCA
>CAZRUR010000081.1:0-9871 GCA_964603335.1 uncultured Sangeribacter sp.
AAATATGTTGTGGAATGTATGAGAAATCGTGCATTCCACTGTTTTTTATACCCACTGCAACATCTGTTATATGCTGGTGTACAAACCAATATTAACTTTGCGGCAGAAAATTTAACAAACACCAACAATAACATGAAAAAAGAAATCCTCAGCGCATTGATGCTTCTTATGATGGCATTCACAATGCAGGCACAGCAACTGACTGTGCATGGGACGGTGATTTCCAGCGTAGATGATGAGCCACTGATTGGCGCCACCGTCATGTGTGAAGTGACCAAGAAGGGTACTGCCACTGACATAGACGGACAATTCACCCTCTCAGTGCCGGAAGGCTCACTCCTTAAAGTGTCTTATATAGGCTACCAAACCGTCGAGGTGAAGGCAGAGCCTGAAATGACAATATATCTTGAGGAAGATGCCGGACTTCTTGACGAACTCGTTGTGGTGGGTTACCAGACAGTACGCAAGGCTGACCTAACCGGTGCAGTATCGGTTATGGATATGAAAGACCCTCTCAGCGAAAACTCCGGTAACATTATGAGCTCAATGGCAGGCAAGCTTCCTGGCGTGAACGTAGTGCCGGATGCTGCCCCGGGTGGCACTGGCTCAATCCGCGTTCGTGGTATGTCAACTGCCAACTCAAGCAATGACCCTCTATACATCATCGATGGTGTGCCTACCGACAACATCAACATCATCAACCCGAGCGACATCGAGAGCATGCAGGTGCTTAAAGACGCTGCCTCAGCCTCTATCTATGGTTCGCGTGCTGCAAATGGAGTTGTGATCATCACTACAAAACAAGGCAAGGGCGACAGAATCGCAATCAATGTGAACTATGCACTCAGTGCCCAGACAATCGCAAAACGCTACAATATGCTCAACGCTGAGCAATGGGGTCAAGCTTACTGGACAGCATCCAAAAATGCCGGAATGACTCCCTCAATACCTCTATATGGCAGCGGCGAGACTCCACAACTCGTGCAATATATAAATGGCAACACCAACTATCCTACCACTGACACTGACTGGCAAGACCAGGTTTACCGCACAGCTTGGACCAACAACCTCACTGCCTCTGTCACCAACAATTCTGAGAAAGGCTCCGTTTTGTTCTCAATGAACTATATCAACCAGACCGGCAACATCATCTCCTCTTTCTATCGCCGTTATTCCGCCCGACTCAACTCTCGCTATGACTTCAACAAATACATTACTATTGGAGAGAACCTTGTGGTGGCAAACTGGAAAAACCGTGGCGTGGATGTTTCCGGCGACCGTGGTATCCCGTTCACAGCAATGAGCCAGCACCCGGCACTCCCGGTCAAGGGTCTTGACGGTGACTGGGCACGTCCTCTCGAACTTATCGGCTCTGACCTCTCCAACCCTGTGCAGCTCATCAGCAACGCAGCAGACAATGATTTCTCAAACTGGCGCATTCTCGGAAATGCTTATCTTGAGGTTAAGCCTGTGGAGGGTCTTGTATTGAAAACCAACATCGGTATAGAGCACAGCCAGTATTTCAACAATACCCTTGGCAGAACGGTCAATCCCGGTGACGTCAACAGCATGAGCTCTGTTTATGGCCAGGGTGACACATGGACTTGGACTAACACTGCCAACTACAACAAGACATTTGGCGAAGACCATCACTTCATGGCCCTGATTGGCTCCGAGGCTATCGGATATACATTCAAAGACCTCTCAGCTTCTCGCGAGGACTATATGTTTGAAGACACAGACTTTATGCAGATCAGTTCTGGTTCCGGCACAAGAAGCAATAGTGGCAGCAAGTCACAATGGAGCGTTTTCTCTCTCTTCGCAAAGGTTGACTACAACTATGCTGACCGCTACCTGGCATCCTTCACAATCCGTCGCGATGAGAATTCCCGCTTTGCTAAAGGTAACCGTGCAGGTGTCTTCCCGGCATTCTCTTTCGCATGGCGCCCATCAGCTGAGAAATTCTGGCCTGAGAACACTGTACTCACCGACCTTAAGGTGCGCTACTCTTGGGGACAGAATGGTAACGCCAACATCCCGACTCTCTATCCTACATATTCCACCTACATCTACAACACAGGCAACGGTGCTTACGATATAACAGGAACTAACTCTCAGACCACAGCCGGCATCACACTTTCTTCTTCCGGCAACCCAGACCTCAAATGGGAGACCACTACCCAGAACAATATTGGTGTTGACGTTCAGTTCCTCAGCGGAGCCATCAACCTTACCGCAGACTACTACATCAAAAAGACCACCGACATGCTTACAATCCCGCCTGCCCTCGACGTGGCAGGTGAGAACGCCTCAATCTGGCTCAACACCGGCAGCATGCGCAACACCGGTTGGGAAGTGTCGCTCGGCTATATAAGCCCTTCTTACGGCGACTTCTCTTGGAACGGATCTATCAATGTGTCGCAGTATAAGAACAAACTGTTGAAACTTAATTCCGTACAGAATTTCATTGGTAGTGATGTGCGTCTGATTCCCGGCGAGGCAATGGGTGTCTACTACGGTTATGTTTGCGACGGCATTTTCCAGAACTACGAGGAAGTGGCAAACCACGCCACCCAAACAGGAGCTGCCCCCGGCCGTCTCATCTACCGCGACCTAAACAACGATGGTGTAATCGACGATGATGACCGCTGCATCATTGGCAACCCGAACCCTGACCTGTCGCTTGGTCTTAACCTCGCATTCAAATACAAGGCGTTCACTCTCGACATGTTCTTCGCCGGTGATTTTGGACAGGATATCATCAACCACATGAAACGTCAGCTCTATTTCATGAGCTATGGTAACCTCACCACCAACCGCAGTGTTGACGTGCTGAAGGCTTGGACTCCGGAGAACACCAATACCGATATCCCAGCCCTCTCCCTTACCGATGACAATAACGAGGCACGTTTCTCTTCATATTATATCGAGAACGGATCCTACATGAAGATGAAATATCTTAAACTCTCTTACTCATTTCCGGAGAAGATTGCCAAGGCTATCGGTGGAAAAGGGATAGACGTATATGGTCAGATTGAGAACGTATTCACAATGACCAAATACACAGGCCTTGATCCTGAGATTCTTCCGGGAAGCTATGGCTCGCTTACCGACAACGGTGCTTATCCTCGTCCACGCACCTACACTTTCGGCGTAAACCTCCAATTCTAATCTCTCTAACTGCAAACTAAAATGAAGACAATCAAATCATATATCAGAAAGGCTGCCCTTTGCGCCGCAGTTGGTTCACTTGGCTTCGTTGCCACCTCATGCGACGACCTTCTCGACACAAAGCCTCAGGGTTCATTTACACAAAGCCAGATTGGCGAAGACGAGACCCTCGACATAATGACAGCTGCATATGCAACTCTCCTTTGCCACTATTTCGGTAACAACGAGTCGTTTGCCGGCCCAATCAACAACTGGGTGATTGACCTCCGATCCGATGATGCCCTCAAGGGTGGTGACGGTGTGACAATGGAATCTTACATGCACCAGTTGGAAATCGGCAATGTACATAGCGACAACGACATCATCAACTTCAAATGGCAAAACAACTATTTCTCGATTTCACGTTGCAACACAGCCATTAAGGCGATTCTCGCGTCAGAGAGCCTTTCTGACGAAAGCCGTGCCTCCTACGTGGCTGAGATGAAGACCCTCCGCGCATACTATTATTTCGACATGTATCGTCTCTTCGAGAAGTTCCCTTATTTCGATGAGACAGTAGCCAACCCATCAGACTGCCGTGCCGATGAATACACCCGTGCAGAGATTCTCGAATTCATTAAGTCAGACCTCCGCGATGCGTACAAGGCTCTTCCTTCGACTCAGGATGAGGTAGGTCGTTTCAACAAGTATGTGGCTGCTGCTATCCTCGCTCGCGTGGCTCTCTTCGATTCCGACTGGTCTGAGGTGTCGGAATATGCAGGCTACGTGATCAGCTCCAACCAATATCAGTTGTATACCAACTTCCTCGACATGTCTAAGCCGGAATATAACAACCAGTATGAGTCAGTGATGGCTGTGCAGTTCTCTTCCGCAAACTCGCCCGACCAATACAACTACAACAACTGTCTCAACTGCACATGGTCGGATGGTAACCTCTATGGCAATGGCGATGATTTCTATCTCGCCTCCCAGGATCTCGTGAATGCCTTCCGCACAGACGAGAATGGTCTCCCTTATCTCGACGGCACACAGAACTCTGAGAGTGTGACATCAGTTGATTATGCCGGTAATGTTGACCCTCGTCTTGACTTCACCGTTGGCAGAATCGGTATGTATTGGCGTTCTTATATGTATAATGAGAACTGGTGTCGTAATCTTGAGCTCTACGGACAGTATTCTGGCAAGAAACCTTACCCATCACCTGATTCTCCATATGTGAAGACAGGTATCGTGCCTTGGGGTGCTTCCTCACTCAATTATATCATCATCCGTTATGCCGATGTAATGCTGATGAAAGCTGAGGCTCTTATTGAGCTTGGCTTCGATCTTGACACTGCTCGCGACCTCATCAACCAGGTGCGTGCAAAGGCTGCCCGCTCTGTTGATTCCTCCTACACTCCGGTTGACTGCAATCCTTTGATTGCCAATTATGCCGTAGGTCAGTATTCAGCCACTGCATGGAATCAAGAGTATGCACGCAAAGCTGTGCGCCATGAGCGCCGCGTGGAACTCGCTATGGAAGGACTCCGCTGGTTTGACCTCCTTCGCTGGGGCACAGTTATTGAGACTGTCAACAATTACTATAAGTTTGAGGTGGATTACCAGCCGTATTATTCCACAGCAAATCTCTCATCAAGCGATCTTTATTTCCCGATTCCATTGAATCAGAAAGACAACGCAGGAGACCTTTATGATTAATTGTTAGTTGTAGGTTGATAGTATTTAGAGATTAAGAATTCTCCTATTGATAAGAATATTAAAATTATGACAACAAATAAGATATATAAATACAGTGTGGCATCGCTCATCTTTGTAATGGGCACCACACTCACCTCCTGTGGTGATTTTGAACCTACAGGTTATGAAGAGCTCCCAACGCTTCCCACCGTCTCCAATCTTAAGGCTGAGGTGTCTGGACACACAGTCAACGTGTCATGGCAACTCCCTTCCACTGGAGACATCACTGGCGTGCAGTTTATCAAGAATGCCAATACTGACAACCCCATACATCTCGATGCCGGGGTCACCTCTTATGAGGTAAAAGGACAGCCGTTGGGTGAAGAAGGTCTGTTTACCGTGAAGGTATGCTATTCAGGCGGCTATGTATCTGAAGGCGTGACAGTGACAGCCACATTGCCGGAAGAGACACTTGCCGGTGTTTCAAACCTTACTGAGTCAGTCGACGGACGTACCGTTACTCTTTCATGGACACTACCCTCTGCTTCCGGAATCACCGGGGTTCGCGCATACCGCGATGGAGATTCCGCCTCTGCCATCTTTTTTGATGGAGCCGTGACGACTTGCCAGTTTAAGTCGCAGCCTATGGATGTGGACCTGACCTACACAGTAGAGGTGGTTTATGACGATTATTACTACTCCACACCGGTATCTGTCAACGCCAAAGTGCCTTATATAGCACCAAAGATGGCTTACCTTCTCACCACTGCCACATGGAGTGAGCTCCCTGATGATGACGAGCGCGCTGCCGCCGAATGGTTTTCAAAGCAAGAGGATGCAGTCTTTATCCAGTCTTCACAGATTGCAGACCTTGAGGCAGACCTCTATCCGGTGTTGTGGATTGAGATTGACCGTGTGGGCACAGAATATGGCTGGCAGAATCTCCCATCAGAAGTGTCTTCAGATGAGGCTATTGAGGCTTTGAAGACCTACATAGCCAATGGCGGCAACCTTTATCTGTCAAATATGGCAACCCAGCTTACCGTGCCACTGAACTTTGTGCCAGAATATATGGCACCGACACTCTTCGGAAATGGTGATGGCGGCACAGGCGATGATGTATGGGTGATCAATCCATATCTCGGCTGGGATTATCGCGACGGAAACTCCGACCAAGGATTCTACGACCGCACAGCACACGCCATCTATAAAGACCTCGTATTCGAAGATCCAAACGGATATGGCTATGAGGCATTGCCTCTCATCGGTCCGGGACAGCGAGAGGACCACAACTGCATGTGGGACTGCAATATCTACGGTAAGGGTGACTATCCAGACGTAATCGCCAACTTTGAGGCAACTACCGGCAGCATGGTGCTTGCAACTTGGGGTCATGTGCGCGACCATTGCGTGGCTGGTCTTGTAGAATTCTATGCCAATGCCGACCACGGACGCTGCATAGCCAACGGTCTCTCAGCATATGAATGGAATCAAAACTCTGGTGTCAATCCATATCAGCACAATATAGAGCAACTTACGCTCAATATCCTCAACTATCTGAAATAAAGACACATTCATGCAAGGAATGCAATAAGAGAGCCTTCGCCGGCGTTGTAAACCCGATGGAGACTCTTATCCTAAACTCATTGTAATCCTAAACTCATTGGAGATCTAAAACCACTGGAATCATGAAACTTAATACCAACTTAATACGTCTTGTATCATTAATTATCGCAGGAGCAACTTTAGGGTTATCCTCAGCAAAGGAGGTTGCTCGGTTTTCTTTCGAACTGTCTGACGGAAAAATAACCGAATCCATTTCCGGCACATCATTTGACGTGGAGGGTGTTTTCTCTCCGGAGAATGTGGCTGGTGCTACGGGAAATGCACTGAGGTTTGACGGCTATTCCACCTATATCGACGCTGAGATTGGTGACGTGATTCCGGAAGGGACAACCCAGATGACTGCATCAGTGTGGGTTGCCGTTGAAACTTATCCCATTGTGGAGATTGATGTCAACACCACAGAGCAGGTGGCTATTGCATCTTGCCTTGACGACACCAACAAAAAGGGATTCGGTTTCTTCATTGGTTTTGACGGAAAATACTCTTTCAAGACATATCTTGGAGGGTGGCCTCTGGAGTTGAATGTTGATGAGCCTATCGCCCGTTATGAGTGGGTGAATCTGTCGGCTGTAGTAGACTGTGACAACAAGACTGCGACGCTTTTCAACAATGGAGAGGCAGTGGCAACCGCAAAGGCAAGCGGTAGTCTGAATGCCGCCAACACCACTCTGAGAATCGGGCGTAGTTTTGAGGAACGTTTCTATGGACCATTTTGCCTGACCTCTTTCAACGGTCTCGTAGATGAACTGACAATATGGGACGAGGTCCTCACTGTAGACCAAATCGCTGGCTTCACTGCCGAGAATCCTGCTGACCTCACCATACCGGCATCACGATTTGATGGTGACCCATTGCGGCCGCTTTACCATGGAATGCCTGGTGCCAATTGGACAAACGAGACTAACGGAATGACTTACTCCGATGGAAAGTTTCACGTCTTCTTCCAGAAAAATGCAAACGGCCCATACATGGCGCGTCTGCATTGGGGTCATCTCACAAGCGATGACCTCTTCAACTGGACTGAGGAACCGATTGCAATAGCCCCCGGAAACAACTACGACATAAAGGGATGCTGGTCAGGCACCGTATTCACTGATGAGGGAATCACCGGTGGCAAACCTTCTATCCTTTACACTGGTGTGGATTATGTGAAGGCTGTTATAGCACAGGCAAACCCTCTCAACGATGAGTTGATTTTCTGGGAGAAGTCAGCAAGGAATCCTATCATCAGCAGCAGGCCCAACGGACTCTCCGATGATTTCCGCGACCCTTATTTCTTCCGTGCAGAGAGCGGAGCGTATATTATCGTTGGCTCAAGCAAGGATGGTGTAGGCACAACCACTCTCCATAAGTACAATTCCTCATCCGGCACTTGGAGCAACGACGGCTCACTGTTCTTCACGGGAGCCAACGCTTCTTCAGCCGGCACGTTCTGGGAAATGCCAACCATCACCAAAATGGGCGATAAATGGCTTTTCACCACTACTCCCCAAAACACGTCGGTTGGGGTTGCCACACTCTATTGGACTGGAGACATCAATGCCGATGGCTCTTTCAATCCCGATGACCTCACTCCCAAGACCGTTGAATTGAAGGGGTTTGCCAAGTATGGTTATGGTCTGCTCTCTCCCACCATTTGCCAGCATGACGGCAAGAACATAGTGATAGGCATTGTGCCTGACAAACTCTCCGGATATGCAAACTATGAATTGGGATATGCCCACACTTATTCGATGCCCCGTGAGTGGAGTCTTGACAGCAATGGTATGCTTTGCCAGAAACCTTATTCCGGATTGGTGGAGATGAGAAGCGGAGACGGTTTTGCAAAGACAGATTTTGCTCTCAATGGCAGTGAGGAATTGACCGATATAGAGGGTAGGGCAGTGGAACTGCTCGGCGAGTTTGTGATAGGCGAGGGTAATTGTGGTTTCACGCTTCTTGATGATGGAGCCAGTTCTTTGAAAGTGTATTATGACGGGAATGCCAATGAGATAGTTGTAGATGCGCGAGGGCTTGACAGGAGGATAAATGATTCCGGAGTGTTTGATGGACTTTACCGGAGTACACTTCCCACTACTCTTGCCAAAGGTAGCGTGTTGAAATTGAATGTATTCTTCGACCACTCCATACTCGACATATTCATCAACGACACCTGGGCTTCGTCGGTGCGTGTGTTCGCCAACGAGAAGACGATTGAGAACACCACGGTATTTTCAGATTTCGCAGCAGAGGTGAAGAGTGTTGGCGCCTGGAAACTCGGTGGCGGGAACGGAGCCAGTGTCTCAATGACTAAGAATGAGGCGAATGTCTCTCTCCGTTCTAAAGGATCATCTCTCCTTTATTCCGGAGCAACGATACCGTCATATCTCACAATCTACGACTTCGCCGGCCGCAAAATGTTTGACACCACCCTCACCTCTGAATCCGGCACAATCGAAACCGGTCTCACAGGTATGCACATCGTAACCCTCTCCACATCCACCTCCACCACCTCAGCCAAACTCATCTTCTAAGGGTTATCCCATATTTGTTAATGAGCGGTCGATTATTTGCAGTTTTGCATTGACAGATTGCCATACTAAAAATCACGATTAAGAATACGCAAAGGTACAAATTTTTGCGATTATTGTAGGTTCCTGAAAAAGGTTGACTCGGTTTGGTACATTTACTGATGTTGGTTGCCAGTTGGAGAAAGGCACAATTATGTTCTTATTGTTATAATCGACATCTTTTTTCGAGAGGCTACGGAATCCGTATGGCGCTCTCATTGCGTCTGAGGAAAGCATATGGCGACGGATCATGGACTTGCCACGTTCGTCAGTGGCGTTTGAATAGTGATAGGCATCCTGAGAGAGGAAAGGCTTCATGGCAAATCGTCCGCTGTATACGTTGCGGAGTCCATCCTTTGTCATGCATCCTGCCACATATCCGTCATCGTCTATCCCTTGTGAGAACGTCATCTCCCAGTTTTTCATATATTCCGGCTCCCCCTTCGAGATGAAATGGTTTGCCATGAAGAACGCATCCCAATCCCAAAGCTGGGAATAGAATCCGGCAGGAATCAGATGGGGATATTTTATGAACCACTCAGGTTGTTTGACCACCTGCTGTCTGAGTTCAGCAAATCCTGACTTGATACGGTTGTGGATTGAGTCGAGAGATGCGGCGTTCATGCCGGCGGCTAATGTCATTGCTGCAGCAGCCATAACCAATTTATTTATTATCATGTTGTCTAAATTATGTTAAGATTGAATGGAGGAGCGGGTTTCAGAAGGTGTTTGACCGTAAGCCTCACGGTAGCATTTGGTGAAGTAGGCTGGAGTTGAGAAACCCACCTCATAACCAATCTCACTGATTGTCTTGTCGGTAGTGGTGAGGAGCAATTTTGCCTGTTTCA
>CAZRUR010000082.1:0-9709 GCA_964603335.1 uncultured Sangeribacter sp.
CCTGATGTCGGATTATTGACGCGAATACCCTGAAGATTGAAATATTCAGTTTCAGACTCCGAATCTAAAATGATGTCTGCTCCATCGAAGCCACCGCCGTAATCACCGTCTTTGTCAGAGATTCGCAGAGCGTTGAGATATACAGCTCCTGAAATGGTTGGTACGGAGAATTTAACGAATCGGGTTTCGGGATTGAGTTCAATATTTCCTTTGAAAGGAAGTTCGGAAGTCTCAATTACACGCATTGTGCGCCATTTGGGATCCACATCAGGATTGCGTGCTTCTTGCACAAAGACGCGGCAATTTGTGCCGCTTTCAAGATCTACATCAATGAACAAGTATTTGGCGACTTCAGCGAAATAAGCCATTACCTTATCGCTTGTATTGGTAATCCTTACATAGTCGGATGTTATTTCACCGGTGGAAGTCCCGGAAGATGATGCCTGAACCCAGTGAGGATAGTCATTTTGCGATGTCTGCACAAGACCGCCTATAGTCACAAATGGAGCGACTACGTCAAACGGTGCAAAATTGAGCGGCAGAGTAGAGGCTGCTTTCCCGTAGTGGTTTTCACTTTCTTGCTTGGTGGGCGAGAAATCGCAGGTGCTGAGTCTTACGTCTGCAATAAATGATTTTTCTCCACTGACATCGGTGAGTGAACCTTCCGGGAAAGAAATAGTGTAGACAGAATTGATGTCAAGAGCTTCGTAAGCGATAGTCAGTTTGCTGCCCGAAGCGGATATAGTGATGTTTTCATATCCTTTCACACCGCTGATTGTAGCATTACCATTATACTTCACCTCTTGGTTGAAACCTAAAGTTATGCTGCTATCTACATAACTGATTTCATTCTCAAGATTTCCAGATGTGAGTTCAATAATCTCTTCACCCTCCGAAGGCACATAGCGTTCGATAAGAATGTCGTTTACATTTATTTTCTTAGCATTGGCATCAAGACGGAATTTCACCGATCCTCCATTGGTATATGTCGAAGAGAACTTATACATTCTTTTCTTAGCACCGAGGACTAAATTCTGGCTACTCTCCTTTCCACCTGCAATTGTTATGAGATTGACAGTTTTCGAAGAAGAGTCCGGATTTCCGAGATAAAGAGTAAGTACGCACGGACCTTGCACTTCTGGAGTCTCAACGTAGGCACCGGATTTGGTGGTATAGAATTGGAGACAACGGTTTGATGCGCCTGCATCTTCTTCAGTTGCCGGACCATAATCTGCGTTCATGTCGGCTGAATTATTTGCGCCGCTCATGGCTATTGCACGGATTGCATTCTCACCGGAACCAATGACCATGCCGTCAAACTCAACGCTCTGGTTTGCTGCATTGAATATATTTGTATTATCGGAGATGGATGCATATTTAGCTCCCCATGCTTCCGGCAATGTATAGAAGTCTGCATAGAAAAGCACGCCGCCACTCGTGGTGGAGAATGTCCATACCGGACCGGTTGTGGTTCCCACATCGTTTCTTGAATCCACACGCCAATAGTAGGTTGCGTTGGGTTCTAGATCGTTTGTAGCCCATTCTGCCTTTGTCAAATCGGAGGCAACCGCTTTCATAGATTCGGTGTCTTTCCCAAGATAGAGGGTATAATATACAGTGCCGCCGTAGGCCTTGACATTATCTTCCCATGAGAAGGTTAGGCCTGCAGCCACACCTTCTTTAGCACCATTTGCAGGGAATGGATTGGTTACTTGCTTTGGCGTAGATGGATCATCTATAGTCTCGGTCTCCACCGCGTTTGTATAGTCGGAATATAACCCATTGCCATCGGTGGCACGAACCCGTACCCAGTATTTAGTGGCGGGTATTAGACCGGTAAGTTCGGCAGAAGTATCTCCGGCTCTCGCACTGCTGTATTCGTTGAAGTTTGTGCCATCGGTGGAAACCTCAATGATGAAGCCATTGTCGTTATTTTTATTAAGTCCCCATGTCAGCGACAGAGTCTCCTTGCCTTGGTTTGTTACAGTTAGAGAAATGGGTTTCTTGATATATGGATAAGCCTCTGTGATAGAGTTTGCATAAACCTCAATCCAGGTATAACCTGTGGAGGTATCTATTGCTGCAGCATCAGAAGCATCGTTGGGATTAAGGCCATTTGCAATTTCCCACTCGTCAGGAATAGCGTCGCCGTCAGTATCCAGGGGTTTCACACCCCCACTTAATGTTCCGGTGCCTTTATGCGACAATGTCTTTTCGGTCGTGATACCATTTTTTGTACCGGATGTTCCGTATGATGCAAGTTCATCAATAATGTATTGGTCAACCTCATCGCGCACGGGAAGAACTGGACCAACGCTTTCAAGCATCCAAGAGTATGCCTCTTCTGCTGTCATTATCTCTGAGATTTCAGGAATCAACTGTACCTGTTCTGATGCAGTGGCGTTATATTCTGAGATATTGGCGTTAAGGTCGCTGAGAGTACCGAAGAAAGTGGAATATGGGGCGGTTCCGTCCTGGGATCCGCACATCTCTTCTTCTGTCATAAGATGTCCGTTTGGCACTCCATCCTGGTTCTCGTCATAATAGTTCCCATTGCCATAATATCGGAAAGACTTTATGCCGCGAACAAAAGGGTCTGTAGAGTTGTTCCAAGGCCCTTTCATAAAATAGTTGTTCTCAATGTCAGCCCACGAGTCACCTTCAGAGTCGCTCATGATGTAGCACCCCCCGTTGCCCCAGTTATAGACTACATTGTTGACGAATTGGTTAAGACCCTTCACCTTTGGATTTCGGGTCTTATTTTCTATATAGAGATTGCGATAGAGTGTAACACCTCCGATTGTCTGGATAAGTCCACCACAGGAGTGAGTCTGAAGTCCCTGACCGATAATGGAATTCTGAATGGTGATGTTTGCAGGACGATAGTTTTTATTGTCCCAGTTGACTGAGAAATTTTCGTCGCGTCCCCAAAGCACAGACAGATGGTCGAAAATCATGTCTTTTCCATTGGCAACTCCGCAGGCATCTGCGCCGCTCGTGCCGTTTATTCCCATTCTGAATCGGATGTGGCGGACGATAAGGTTGTTGGCACCTGAAAAGCTTACTCGGTCACCATACACCTGAATACCCTCTCCGGGAGCTGTCTGACCGAGGATTGTATTGTTGCCTTTGAATACGAGTGCCGACTCAAGATTGATGACACCAGACACGTCAAAAACCACAATGCGTCCTTCTTGGCTTACCGCGTCGCGTAATGAGCCGGTACCGGAATCGTTAAGATTGGTGACGTGGTAAATCTGCGGAGTATCTACAGCACGGGCACCGAGTGTGTAGCGGCCGAACCCTTCCGCTCCGGGAAATGCGAGTTGTTGTGCCGACGCTCCGACCCCCAGTGTCATTATTCCCGAAAGAAATAAGGTTAACAAATTTTTTCTCATTGTTATCGTATGATTGATATTATGAAATTAGCTCCCCGCTCGCCCATTGGCGAATCGGGGAGCATTTCTTGACTTTGAAGTTAGTCAGAAAGTCTGACTTTTTCTTACTTTTGGATGAGTTTTTTGCCATTTTTGATGACAATGCCCTTGTAGCTTTCGTCAACCTGAACGCCATAAACATTGTAGGCAGGAGCATTCTCAGATTCTACACGTTCTATTGTGCTGACAGCGTCTGTAGCACCATGCTCAATTGATACATGATAAATCTGAAGTTGGCTGCCGCCGCATCCTACACGGAAAGCCACATCGCCGGCAAGTCCTTCAGGAAGAGCCACCTCAACTTTGTAGTAACGTTTTGCAGTGTATTCTTCAGGACCTTGTACTGGGATAACCTCGCCTTCTACTCCGTCAACAACAGGAACAACTTCTGCGTAGAGCCCCATTTCGTGGTAGCTGCCTCCCTGGTTGCCAATCCATACTGTCATTGAGGTGGGATTGCTGACTGCGGGGAACTGTACGTATGTGCCAGTACGAGAGCCTGTGCTGCCATTGCGAAGGAAACCTATGGCACCCTTGCTTGCGATAAAGTGTTCTTCAGAGAAAGCACCATAGTCTTTTTCTTCAAATGCGTCACCGCTGTTCCAACCGTTAAAGTAGTGTACGCGTGACGGGCCAACGCCATCCTGTTTCCAGCAGAGGAATGGTTCGCTCATGTCAATTTCATTGAGTGAGTATGTCAAGCCATCCGCAAGGCTTATGGCGCGATCTGTAACGGCATGCCATACGCCATCTTCATCCTTTACATTGAACATCTCGCCATCAGTATTGATGGAAGCTCCTGTCTTGTCGACGAGGTCGTATTCACCAGACCATCCCCATCCGCCTTCACTTTCGGTAGCGTAAAGCGTAGTGAAGAATGAGGGATTAGTGTTGAAGTCATACTCTGTGACTTCAGCCTTCACACCTGCAGCAGCTAAAAGAGCAGCAGAAATAAGAAATTCTTTTTTCATTCTTAAAAATTTTATGTTTATGAATTAGTTGGTTATTTGTCCTCGTGGGTTTTAACCCACGAGGATACATGTCAATTTTTGTATGCCGGATGTTGTGTCAGATTTGGGTTGTCAATCAGTGGATGCCCAGCACTCTTTGCGGCAAACGGGCACAGCTCTGTCTTGTTCTTCTCATAGCCATAGTAGATTCCTGTGCTACCGGCCACCCAATCGGGATACTCACCATTGTTCTCAGCGCTCCCCATTGGCTTTGTATATACAGAAGCACCAATGTTAAGGGCTGTAACGGCCTGTGTGGAATAGCCGGCACAGCGACGGCAGTTTTTATTGTAAGTGCTGGTCCATGCCTCAAACATATTTATCGAATACCAAGTCTCGCCATCTTCCGGAGTTATACCGTGGGCGGCTAGTACCTCCTTAACAGCTGCATTATGAGCGTTGCGGTTGGCCGCTGTAGTTGCATTTTTAATCGCTGTAAGTTTGGCAATTTCATCTGCATCAGAAATCTCAATATAAGGAACTGTGAGCGATTTGTCGCCATAGCTGTTGCTGTTCATCTGCAATTGTACAAGGCGGATAGGTGCGACATTGGCATATTTCCCTGTTCTGTCTGACAGATCCTTGATATCCTGCTGGTCGGTAGTGATTTCCTTGTCAAGAAGGTTGGTGCGGATTAGGTCGCCACGAACAACCAATTCGTCGCCAAGTTCCCATTTTCGTTCCTGCATGATGGTTTCGAGAAACTCTTCTTTGCTTGCAGCTGCAATTGAATTTGATCCTATACCGGCGCGTTCGCGTACCATCTGGAGATATTGAGTTCCAGCGGATGGCCCACTAAGATAATTCCGGGTCTCAGCATACATCAGTAGTATATCAGCATAACGTAGGAGAGGAACATCGACATTGCGTTTTGCCGCAGCGTAAGGTGCCTGACACCACTGGATGCGGAATTTGCCCGGCATGATGCTTGAGAAGGTTGTAGCGCAGTTGGTGCCATCGAAATTTTCGGCATCCTGATAGAAGCAGATGGAGTAGTTTGCACAAGCGACGTCGCGGCGTTGGTCATTGGCATCAAACGATAGATAATATGTTGGGAGTTTTACCTGAAGAGCCTTACGAGCTCCGTAGGTGCCACCCATGCAGCCAGGTTGACCATTATAGAGACCGAAATCAAAGTTGGTGGTTTCTCCAAGACTTGCAATCTGCCACATCATTTCCTGAGAAGTGATTTCAAAGTTGCGCTGGCAATAGTTGTAGAAAAGCGTCTGATATGCTGTCATCGAACTTGAAGCTTGCACGAGGCTGTTTTCTCCTCGTTCGATTACCTCTTTAAGTGCATTATCTGCAATGGTGTAAAGTTCGCGTACGCGTGACTCATCGCTTCGGCGAGACATGTTAAGTGTAGAAGGGTCATCGGTAGTGGTGTCCCAACGTAGAGAGTATCCGCCTGCGTAAAGGCAAATCCTTGCAAGGAGACCCTTTGCTGCCTGGCGAGTCAGTCTTTCGGGTGCCACGCCATAGCCTGATTCGGAGAACCATGGCAGGTTATCGACGCATTCCTGCATTTCTCCAATGATGCGGTCATAAATTCCATCTCGGTCAGAACGTGTGGGATACCATGTCTCATCTGGTTCAGAGCTGATGGGAGTGAATAGAGCCGGGACATCACCATAGAAACGAATCAGCTCATTATAAGCAAAAGCACGAAGGAATGTGACCTCAGCGATCAGAGCTTTTTTCTTGTCGGTCTCAGGTAGTGGTTCAATTCGCTCGAGGGCCACGTTGCAAGCCTCGATTGTCTTATACGATTGAGTATAGACGGTAGTTGCAGTTGCCGGAAGCATAGTGTCGTATGAAAAATTGGCGGTGTGTGGGCGACCACCAACGAGGTCTTCCTCGCAAATTACTGTGACTCCCGGATCTATGAACGGACGCCAAAGCTCAGAGAAAACAAGCGAGCGATAGCAGCCTTTTACGAACAGTTCCGCTTTTTCCTCATCAGAAAAAACAAAATCGAGGTCGTCAGCCGTAAAAGATGGTATATCGAGTGTGTCCTCACATGATGTCAGCATCGGTGCGGAAGCAGTCAGCAATGCTACAGAGAGAAACCATATTATTCTTTTCTTTTTCATATTTATTCTTGAGGTCTAAGAGTTAGAATGAGAGATTAACACCAATTACGTAGCTGCGCGAAAGAGGATATACGGAACTGTCGTAGCCCGGAGTGCAGATTATGTTGTCGTTCGACGACGAGGCGTCGGGGTTATAGCCTGAATAGCCTGTTATGGTGCAAAGGTTGTTGGCTGTGAAATAAAGCCGCAGATTGCTGATGCGAGCTTTCTTCATCCATTTTTCAGGGAAGGTGTACCCGAGTGTAATCTGAGCAAGACGCAGGTAGGAACCATCCTCTACAAAATAGGATGATGGATAGGTAATGGTATTGACGTTGCTGGTTGATAGTGACCATGTTCGGGCAGACTCATCCGGATTTAATTCTTTAAGACGGGCCACATTCTTTGTCTCCTGACCAGTCACCGGGTCAATCAGGCGATAGTAGTTATTGCCGAATTCTGTCGGGACATTTTCAAATGGCGCGTAAGGACTCATAGAGTGTTTGGTGGCATTGTAGATGTCGTTGCCGACATTGAATTTTAAGAAAATATTGGCATCGAAACCTTTGAATTTGAATTGGTTGCCAAATCCGCCAATCATATCTGGAGTACCGTTGCCGATCTTTACAAGTTTGCGTGTGAACTGGGTTCCATCTTCATTGTCGGCGGCAAACTTAATATCGCCAGGCTTGGGTGTTCCTTCGTAGGGAAGCACCACACCCTCCTTAAGGGCCCCATAAGTTCCGTCTTCATTAATCTCAAAGTCGTCGGTTGTATAGACACCTTCATATACATAGCCGTACATGTCGCCGAGGCTTTGACCTACTGTGGCATAATAAGTCACTGTACCTGATCGGTTTGATCCGACGCTGAAAGTCTTGTTTTCTTCGCCGTTTTCAAGAGATAGCACCTTTGACTTATTGAGAGAGATATTAAGTGAAGATGTCCATTGGAAATCGCGGGTGTGGATATTGACAGTATTCAATTGGAATTCCCATCCGCGGTTGCGCATCTTGCCTACATTCTGATACTGGTAGCTATAGCCTGTTGATGTCGGGATGACACATCTCATGAGCATATCGGAAATCTGGTTGTTGTACCATTCTACGGTAAGACTGATTCGGTTGTTGATTAATCCGAGGTCAAGTCCGACATTGGTTGCGTGGAGTGTCTCCCATTTCAGTTTACTGTTGCCGAGGGTTGAACCAACCACATAAGCCGGCGAGTTCTCATCATTGTCCATCGGGTAGGTGGTCATAGAGGCATTAGTCACATAAAGATTGGAGCCGATACCATTGTTGCCGGTCACACCATAACCGACACGGAGTTTTAAGTTGTTAAACCAGTTTGCTATTCCGGCTTCTTGCCAGAACTTTTCCTGGCTTACGCGCCATGCACCAGAGACTGAAGGGAAATATCCCCACTTGTTGCCTTTGGCAAACTTCGAGCTGCCGTCTGCACGCATTGTTGCTGTGAGAAGATAGCGGTCATCATACACATAGTTTGCACGGACGAAAAACGACAGCATATTGCTCTCCGAGTGGCTCGAAGACTTGCTTGAAACCTCAACATTTGAAATATCGTAAAGACCATGGTTGGGATATGGGAACTTACGAAGGCTCCAGTTGTTTTTGTCGCTGCTGGAGAATGTGTATTCCTGACCGATTATGGCGTTCAGGCTATGCTTTTCATTGAACGTTTTGAAGAAATTGAGGGTGTTTGAGATTTGCCAGCCTGAACTTGTGGAGTTGTTGATGGCTCCGTTCATGCCGGTGTTTTCCGGGTCTGAGAGGTAGCTTGTAGAATTTTCATCTGCAAAACTTGTGCCTTTACCCCATGATGCCTGATAGTTACCCTGGGTGCGCCAAGCGAAATACTTAAGGAAATCTATTGTAACTCCTCCATTGACCTCAAATCTGCGTGTGTGGCTTTCAGAAACAGTAGCAAGATTCTGAACGAGTGGGTTGTTGAGGTTGTAGTTGCTGTCGAGCTTCTTATATTGAATTGAAGTCTCGCTGTTCATAAGTTCGTCCTGCGTATATAGCGTACCGCCATTTATAGGCTGGAGCAATACGTAGTCCATGTGGCTGTAGCTGCCGCCGCCGTGGGTGATGTTGTCGTAGAAGAATGAGTTGAAATCAAGCTTTACGCCTTTCCAAAGCTCAGCGTTGATTTTTGCGCGTATTGAATTGCGCTGGTAGTCATGATTGGCAAGAAGACCATCCTGGTTCACGTGGTTGTATGTGAGCAGCGCCTGAATCTTTTCCGAACCGGTAGACACCGAAACGTTATGATTGTGGGTGATTGCATTGCCACCAAAAGCTTCGTCTTGCCAATCTACTGAGTATGGGTCTGCAGCACTTCCATATAACTGGTCCATGGTGCTGAAAATGCTTCCGTACCAGTCAGAGTCGTTATCATAGAACGCATCGTTGAAGCCGGTGGCCCATGTCGTGGTCTTACCCTGGAGTTCGGCAAGTTCATATTGATATCCCACGTAGTCGCGGACATTGCTCATCATGCTTAGTTTCTTTGAGAGATGGTCGAACGAAACATAGCCGTTGTAGTTGACTTTTGTTTTGCCGGACTTGGCTGATTTGGTGGTAATCACGATAATACCGTTAGAGCCGCGTGCGCCATAGATGGCAGTAGATGAGGCATCTTTGAGCACGTCGATTGTTTCAATATCATTGATGTCAATGTTCTCCAATGCATTTGACATTGCAAAACCATCGACAATATACAATGGTTCGGTAGATTGAGTGAGTGATGTGCCTCCGCGTACGGTGATGTTCATGGAAGAACCCGGAGCGCCGTTTTGCGATACGATGTTGACACCGGCGGCTTTACCCTGAAGGGCTGCTGCGGCTGATGTGGCCGGAACCTTGGCAAGTTCTGTACCCGAAACGGATGATACAGCACCTGTGAGGTCTTTTTTCTTCACAGTGCCGTAGCCGATGGCAACAACCTCGTTGAGCACTGTGGATCTGCTCTCAAGCACGACATCAATTTTGTTGCGGGCGTTGACAGCAATCTCTTTGGTGTCGCACCCGATATAAGAGAATACAAGTGTTGATTTGGAGGGAACAGAAATTGAGTAGTTTCCGTCGAGATCAGTAGCGACACCGTTAGAGGAGCCTTTCTGCAATACGGTAGCACCAATTAAAACTTCTCCGGTATCATCCGTGAC
>CAZRUR010000083.1:0-9358 GCA_964603335.1 uncultured Sangeribacter sp.
TCTACCGTATTAATCCGGATGTGATTTTCTCCAAGAGTAGGGTCAGGGATATAGCAGATGCGCGTCAGGTGGTTATGTATCTTTGCCATAAGTTGACATCCCTGTCATCATCTGCCATTGGCCAGAAACTTAACAGGCGACATGCAACGGTGCTTCACGGCATATCGGCAATCCAAGACCGGCTTCCATTCACAAGAGAACTTGCAGTGGCGATAGAAAAAATAGAAGAGGATCTCAGACGCTGAGACCCTCTTCATTATTAATTATCAGTTAGTAATTATTAATTCCTAATTCCTAATTCCTAATTGCCGACATCATACTTCACTTTGTCGATTATTATTCTTGTGTCGTTGGTGTCTTTCCCTTTCTTGTTAAGCATTTCCATATCATTTAGGATTTCCCTTTCAAATCCCTCAACGCTGCCTCCAGGTTGGCGTATGCTTCTCACGTATAACTCAACGCCCTTCTTCAAATCGCCGGAAATATAATATGCATGTCCGGCATTTATGAAATCGCTTTGGGTTGCTTCCGGCAGATTACAAATCTTTTGGTAGTAATCGATGCTTTTCTGATAGTCGCCAGCCTGAAGTTCACCCCACGCAATTGCCCTGAGTGTGGAGGGCTTGTCTGGCTTGATATAGTCTGCATGATAGTAGTGGGAGAGAGCCTCTTCCGCTTTCCCCATTTCCAGCAGGCAATTGCCGGTGTTCATCTGAAGACTGTAATTGTCTGGGCTATATTGGAGTGCCTTGTCATAATATTCCATAGCCTCGTCAAGCCTTCCCAACAGACGGTTGCACATGGCAAGTTTCTTCACAAGCCATTCGCTGTCAGGATTGAGCAGCTCCGCTTTCCTATACCAAGCAGTGGCTTTCTCAAAGTTGTTGAGTGAGTTATAGCAATAACCTATTTTCTCCCATCTCAATGGGTCGGCAGGATTGGTCTGGTCTTGGTGAAGCAGAATGCCAAGTGCCTCAGCGTGATAGCCACGCTTGAAATAGAATTCCCCAACGAGATTCATGATTTCCTCATCATCAAGAATGTCGGCGACAACCGGCAGGTTCATGAAATCCAAAGGCTTCGCAAAGGGATCGTTGAATTCTCCCTTGCGTTGATACAACTTAAAGAATCGGTAGATGTCTCGAATGTAGCGAGTAACCTCTCCGTCAAATTTCGGCACACTCGATTTCAGATGTTTGTCGGCTATGGCTACCTTAATCTGCTTCATCTGTTCCTCCATCCTTGAAGACATCATCTTCCTTTGCTCTTCCGTCATTCTCGCCAGCGACAAGGCAAAGGAATATTTATCAGAGTCACACATCACGCCCTCCATGTCAAGCATATATGAGAACCCACCTAAAGTGTTGTCGCCAAGACCCAGAATCTCTGAGTGTTTGCTTGAGAAGGGAATAAACCAGTTGCCCACATTGTTGAAGAATGGATAGCTCTTAAGGTTGGAAAAAGCCATCATCATCACGTCGCCACCATCCATCTGCATCTCGGTCAACTCCTTAAGCTTGTCGCCAAGACCGTTCTTGCTCAGCAGCTCCTCCCATTCCGGATTCGTGTCGAGCATCTCGATGTCGGAGTCGCGAGTTATGTTTTTCAGCTTGCTCAATATCTCAGGGCGCAGTTTCATCAGTTCAGGAAGCACCTCATTCTGCATCTTGCTTGAGATTCTCTGGGTGTCTCTCGAGCGGATTATACTCATCAGCACCTCTCTCATTCTCCGGTAGGTCACGATGGAGTCTTTCCAAAGAGACAGGCGTGCAGAGAGTTTACTGTCATTCTTAATCCTCTCAGGATGAGCGGCAAGAATAAGCACGATGGCAGTCAAGGCTCTTGCCGATATGCGCTCATCGATGTCAGCCTCATAGATGTCGATAAGTGCGGTGAGTCCATTGCGGTCATAATATTCCAGATTCCCGAGCAGGAGGGCAGAAATGATTTGCGACTTCGCCCCAAATGGGATATCCTCACTCTTCAATGCCTCTCTAAGCAGGAAATATTCCTCAGAGGGCATCCCATACATTGTCCATACGTATGTGAAAAGGGAAGACAACGCCTCATCAGACTCCCTGATAATATGCAGTGAGCCATCAGTGCCTTCCGCAAGTAAGGCTTTCGACAGGGCAGCCCTATAGTCTGACAGTCTTCCTGCCAATGTGGCTTTCCTAATGCTCTCAAAGCGGCGAGTGGCATAATAGATGCCAGAACTGTCTGCCATTATACGGTTGCGCTCCAGAGAGTCGTTGATTGTCTTCAACTGCTCCCTGATGTCGGAAATCATCGATTCGCGTCCCGAATCGTCATAGCCCTCCACCATATAATGAATCATATATTTGTAGGTGTCTTCAAGGCTGTTGAGCTTGTCTTGAAGGCGAGGGTCGCTTTGTGTGGCAATCTTGCCCTTCAGCATTCGGAATGCCTCATGCAGACTGGAGGAGTCAAGAAGTTGGTTCACCTTTCCGTGGAATGAAACAGCTTTGTCTGTTGCCATATGTGTCTATGTGTTGATAATGGGCTTTATTAGTTATAGATTCTGTATGTTCGCCAATAAAGCATGAGCTATTGGGTTACACACTCTATACAATATTACAACAAATATTATGCCGAAAAAGTGCTTCGCAAAGAATTTTTTGCAATCCATAATCTTTTTGGCCCGTAATGGCTCTGTCTTTCATAAATTTTTGCTAATTTTGCCAACGTAATCAAAACTTGAATCAAAAATGGTAATACAACGTTGGCAATCTCTACTCCTCTTGGTGGCTGCCGCCTTAATGTGCTGTTTCACTTTCTGCTCACTTGGGCAGATTCAGACAGCTGACTATACTTTCAATTTCACAAGTCTCGGCTTTTATCAGGAGGGGATACCCACCGACGGCATTCCCGACTCAGTGTCGCATACATGGTATTTCTTCGCTATCTCTCTGACTTCCACCATACTTCTCCTTATCGACATTTTCCTTTTCAAGAACCTTCCGCTTCAGAAAAAAGTGTGCCTGTTGTGCGTGCTTCTCATCATCGCGTCAGTCATAGTAGGCGCTTGCCTCGGCTACGGTTTTGCCGATGGCAACTATATCGGGTGGTCGGCGGTGGTTTTCTGTCCGATTCTTGCACTTGTGGTGGCAATAATGGCGTGGTATTGCATGCAGCGCGACCACAATAAGCTGCATGCTGCTGACAGAATAAGATAAATTGTGGATTATTTGTCGCGTATCTCATAATTTTTTAATAATTTTGTAACCGCAATAATCAACGCGTTCATACTAACATCTGAGCGTTCGTAAAATATAATCATGGCAAAAGAACTAAAAGATCTCACAAAACGTAGTGAAGACTACTCCAAGTGGTATAACGAACTCGTTGTGAAAGCCGACTTGGCTGAGCAAAGTGCCGTGCGAGGATGCATGGTCATCAAGCCTTACGGATATGCCATCTGGGAAAAGATGCAACAGACTCTCGATAAAATGTTTAAGGAGACAGGTGTGCAGAACGCCTATTTTCCACTTCTGATTCCAAAATCTTTCCTTTGCCGTGAAGCGGAACATGTTGAGGGTTTTGCAAAGGAATGTGCGGTCGTGACCCACTATCGACTGAAAAACGACCCCGATGGTAAGGGGGTAATCGTAGACCCGGAGGCACGTCTTGAGGAGGAACTGATCGTGCGTCCCACTTCCGAGACAATCATCTGGGGCACATATAAAAACTGGATTCACAGTTATCGTGACCTTCCGTTGCTCATCAACCAGTGGGCGAATGTGATGCGTTGGGAGATGCGTACCCGTATGTTCCTACGCACTTCCGAATTCCTTTGGCAGGAAGGTCACTGCGCACATGCCACTGCTGAAGAATCAGAGGCACGCACAGTGCAGATGATTAATGTCTATGCCGATTTTGCTGAGAAATATATGGCAATGCCGGTGGTTAAGGGAGTCAAATCCCCCAACGAGCGTTTCGCCGGAGCCCTCAACACATACACAATCGAGGCAATGATGCAGGATGGCAAGGCCCTTCAGTCTGGCACATCCCACAACCTCGGCCAAAATTTCGCAAAGGCGTTTGATGTCACCTTTATGAACAAGGAGAACAAGCCTGAGCTTGTCTGGGCAAATTCCTGGGGAGTATCTACCCGACTGATGGGTGCCTTGATAATGACCCATTCTGACGACAATGGTCTTGTGTTGCCTCCTCATCTTGCTCCAATTCAGGTGGTGATTGTGCCTATCTATAAGAATAATGACCAGCTCGCAGAGATTTCGAAGGCTGTTGAGCCCATCGTGGCTAAATTGAAATCGATGGGCATCAGCGTGAAATATGATGACGCCGACAATCGTCGTCCCGGTTTCAAGTTTGCCGATTATGAGCTGAAAGGTGTCCCGGTGCGTCTTGCAATCGGAGCCCGCGACTTGGAGAACGGCACTGTAGAGATCATGCGTCGCGACACTCTTGAGAAGGAGACTGTGGCTCTTGAGGGTATCGAGGAGCGTATCGTCGATGAACTCGAAGATATCCAGCAGAGCCTGTTCAACCGCGCTCTCAAACTCCGTGAGGAACACACATATAAGGTGGATTCCTACGATGAGTTTAAGAAAAGAATTGAGGAGGGTGGATTCTACCTTTGCCATTGGGACGGCACTCCCGAGACTGAGGAGAAAATCAAGGAAGACACTAAGGCAACTATCCGTTGCATCCCTCTTGACAGCGTTGAGGAGGAGGGCGTGGACATGGTTTCCGGGAAGCCCTCAAAATGCCGCGTGATTTTTGCCCGCGCTTATTGATATGGTTGTTTTAATTTGAATAATGCTCAATGAAATATCAGAAACTTACACTCCTGCTGACTTCCGTGTCGATGTGCGCTGCATCTTCTTCCGCTGCTCCATTGTCGGTAGAGGATTTTTGCGATCCCAAGGTGGCTGCCCCCGCAGCTGTCAAAGACATGACCCCTCTTTCTGATGGGGTAAGCTATGCTGCTGTCAGCGATGACGGTAATGCCATTGAGACTTTCAGCTATAAGACCGGGAAGAAAACCGGTGAGCTGTTCAGCATCGCCGGCATAAAGGGAGACCTTAAGATTTCTGATTTTGAGGGATATCAGATTAGCGACAACGGGAGAAAGATCCTTCTTTGGAACAATTCAAATAAGATCTACCGATATAGCTTTACTGCCGACTATTACGTCTATGACACCATGCGATCCACTCTTGCCCGAGTGAGCGAGAATGGTCCGCAGCGTGCCGCCATCATGTCGCACGATGGTCGCCTTGTGGCTTATGTGCGCGACAATAATGTCTACGTCTCCAACATAGACTATAAGACCGATATAGCTGTCACTAAAGACGGTGAGGTCAATAAGATTATCAATGGTATCCCAGATTGGAGCTATGAGGAGGAGTTCGGAATCCTTAACACTATGTGTTGGAGTGGCGATGACTCAATCCTTGCCTTTATGCGTTTTGACGAGTCGCATGTGCCGGTATATTCTTTTGATAACTATAGAGGATATTGCAACCTTGACCCGTTGGGCGACCTTTATCCAGAGGCCTATTCGTATAAATATCCCCTTGCCGGGGTGCCCAACTCGAAGGTGTCGGTTCTTGCCTATAATGTCGACAACCGCGTGGTCAAGACCATGGATCTCCCCATCTCAGATTCCGACTACGTCCCTTCAATGGCATTTAACGGAGCCGGAGACCGGCTTATGGTTATGATCCTTAACCATGACCAGAACCAGTTGCGCCTGTTTAATGTGAATCCGGCGTCGACCGTCGGCAAACAGATTCTCACTGAGACTTCCGACACATGGCTGAGCCCATCTGCCTACCAGATGCTCGACTATGGCAACACCGATTTCGTGATAGGAAGTGAGCGTGACGGTCACCGTCATCTGTATCTCTATGACTACAATGGCACACTCAAACGTCAGTTGACAAAGGGTGATTTCAATGTCACGGCATATTATGGCAGGGACTCAAGAATCGGCATCCACTATATGCAGACCACTTCCCTTGGAGCCATCAACCGAAATGTGGCGGCTGTCGACGCTAAGGGAGTGTTACGTCTTTTGAATAAGGAAGAGGGCACGGCAGCTGCAAGGTTCAGCAAGAATTATGATTACTATCTGCTGACCTACAGCAGTGCTACCCATGCTCCTCAATATCGCCTGTATAATGCCAAGGGTGTAAAACTTGCTGATGTTGAGCTCAATCAGGCTTACATGGCAAAATATGCCGATGCCCCGAAGATGGAGTTCCTGAAGGTTAAAAATGACGATGGCATGGAAATGAATGCCTTCATCATTAAACCTTCCGGTTTTTCAGAGTCTGAAAAGTATCCGCTGCTCATGTACCAATATAACGGTCCGGAGTCGCAGGAGGTGCTCAACAAGTGGAAGATGGAGGGCATATTCTACATTGCATCACAGGGTTATGTGGTGGCTTGTGTCGATGGTCGCGGCACCGGAAACCGCGACACAGCATGGAGCCGTTGCGTGTATAAGAATCTCGGAGACCTGGAGACAAAAGACCAGCTCGCCGGCGCAAAATATTTCTCCTCTTTGCCATACATAGATTCGTCGCGCACTGCCTGCTTCGGTTGGAGCTATGGCGGCTACATGACACTCATGGAGCTCGGCAACACAGCCTCTCAGTTTAAGGCGGGTGTGTCGATGGCGGGTGTTGCCGACTGGCGTTTCTACGACGCCATATACACTGAGCGCTTCATGCTTACCCCCGGTCAGAACCAGTCGGGTTACGACCGCTCGTCGGCTCTAAACTATACTCCAAATGTCAAGGGGCGTCTCCTCTTGATATCGGGTACAAGTGATGATAACGTACATTTCTACAACACTCTGAAATATGCATCCAAGTTTAATTCTGAAGGTGGAATCTTCGACATGATGGCTTACGCCGGATTCGAACACAGCCTCAGAATGTGTAACGCAAGGGTGCAATTGTTTAGGAAGATTGTAGATTTTCTAAATATGAATCTCAAATAACCCATGCCTTATATCCACTAATGGATATAGACAATCATTCTCTCTCCATCTAACCTGAATCGAAATGGACGAACTTGGTAAAATAAATAGTCTGCAATTGTATAACCTTTGGAAGCATCTGACGGTGGGCTTGGTGACGCTTGTTGCCATGGTTGCCATTTCCAAACAGTTGCCTTATTTTGTTTCACCAGTAATATCTCTTATTGCTGCAGCATTCCTTTACGTTTACAGATATAACTCGCGGACCGTAAGCGATGGCACTTCCTGCATGATAATGCCATATGCAATTATGGTGAGTCTCATGGGTTACTCTTTCGCTACTATTACCCTCAATATCGTCCATGCATGGGGATTATGGAATCTCCCTCCCGAATTTGTGTTCTCTACAGATCCCTTTATCCCCGCCTTGATTCTTGTGCCGGTGTGCAGCATCGTGATGATTATATTCGTTTTGCGGTGCCGTTCACTTCGTAAGTGCTCTATTTGTAAGGATTGCAGTGTGTTGGGCAACAAGACAAGCACAAACCGGCTTGTGGGTAATCTTCTTGCCTATGAGACCTATTTCCAGATGAAGAACCTCGCCACATTGTTTACAATCCTGACGGTTGTGATATGGGCTTACTTCCTGGTGTTTTATGTCAACATTAATATCAACGCCCGCGACTGGTATATCTTCATTTGGCTCACAATCATAGCTTTCGTGCTTGATGAGATGTATTTTATAGCTCGCTACTACAACCTTTACCTTGACCTTGAGGAGAATGATGAGATAATCTCACAAGAGGAACTCAACGACATGACATTAAAGACGTATCTACGTTATTACGTGATTTGTGGGAACGATATCTTTGTAGACTGTCATGCCCTTGACCCGGCTGTGCCGTATAAGGAGATAATCGATACTCCGTTCTTCACCAAAAGGTCGGTGAGTGGTATCCCCCTTGATGAGGTGCGTCGCATCATTGAGAAGATGACTGGTTATCCGGGTGGTGAGTTGAAGTTCTTCTACGGTAGAAAGACCGGTGACGACGTAAAGCACAGCATTCTCAGATATTTCTATTTCCTTGATGGGGATGTCAAGAACTATCAGAATATGAATGTAGATGGAGAATGGATGGATTATGAGAAGATCAAATATATCTACTCCAACAATCCAGGCCGACTGGCTGCTCTTTCCGTAACCGATACCACTCGACTCGCCACCATCATCCTTACGGCTAAGGTTTTTGATGAGAATGGTTTCAGAAAGTCAAAGATAAAGACTTATAATCCATCATTCAATCTTTTGGATGTCAGGAAGTCTGATTTGGATTTCCAAGACGACAAGTGGATTGAGATTTCTATGTTTAATTCCGACACACCGCTTTATCGCCTGAAACGCTGGTGGAGAGGTATGGTCGGTGGTTCAAGGCAAAACAGACAGTTGAGATGACACATCCTCTTGTGACAATAATAGGCCCCACTGCGTCTGGAAAGACTGGTAGGGCTGTTTCTTTTTCCAAACTTATCGATGCGGAGATTATAAGTGGTGATTCAAGGCAGGTATACTGTGGGATGGATCTTGGCACCGGTAAGGACCTTGATGAGTATGACGGAGTTCCATACCATCTGATTGACATTTGTAAGGCAGGGGAGAAGTATAATCTTCACCGTTATCTTACTGATTTCTATGTGGCATATAAGGATATCCTAAGTCGTGGGAAGAATGCTGTCTTGTGTGGTGGCACAGGGATGTATGTGGAGGCAGCCCTTAGCGGAATTGCATTGCCGGTAGTTCCGGAGAATAGGCAGTTGCGAGAGGAATTGGCTGGTAAATCTCTTGCTGAACTTGAGTCTATCTTGAAAGGTTACAAGGTATTGCACAATACGACGGATGTGGATACTGAGAAGCGTGCGATTCGTGCCATTGAGATTGAGGAGTATTATATCAATCATCCTGAAGAGGCGCGTGAGGCTGACCGGAGGACTGCCAAGCCAATAGAGAGTATCATAATCGGTGTAGACATACCGCGTGAAGAGCGCCGTCAGAGAATTTCATCGAGGTTGCAGGCTCGTCTTGATGCAGGTATGGTGGATGAGGTTCGAAGGCTTATAGATGAGGGTGTCAATCCTGATGACCTTATCTATTATGGATTGGAATATAAGTTTTTGACCTTGCATGTGATCGGTCGGTTGACATATGAAGAGATGAAATCGCAGCTTGAGATAGCCATCCATCAGTTTGCCAAGCGTCAGATGACCTGGTTTCGCGGCATGGAGCGTCGCGGCTTCACAATCCACTGGCTTCCCTACGACCTCCCCTCCTACGACTTCAACTCCCGCATCCTCGACCTCCTCAGCTAATCCTAAAGTAAAAGTTTG
>CAZRUR010000084.1:0-6246 GCA_964603335.1 uncultured Sangeribacter sp.
ATAAAACCGCATAAAACGTGTTAGAACTTGCAGAATTGAGAAAAGATGTGTAAATTTGCCAAATTATTTTAAAACCCTCTGCCATGTCGAATTAATCGTGGCAGATTGTTTCTATAGGTAAAGGTAAATTAAACATTATGGTGAACCAACTCAGGAGTTATGCCAGCACATTCGGAAGACGCATGGCAGGAGCGCGTGCCTTATGGCGCGCCAATGGTATGAAGGAAGAACAAATCGGGAAACCAATCATAGCCATCGTCAATTCATTCACACAGTTTGTGCCGGGGCATACCCATCTACACAACATCGGTCAGATAGTAAAGGAAGAGATTGAGAAGCTCGGCTGCTTTGCCGCCGAATTTAACACTATCGCCATCGACGACGGAATCGCTATGGGTCATGACGGAATGCTTTACTCCCTACCCTCCCGCGACCTTATCGCCGACTCCGTAGAATATATGGTGAATGCCCATAAGGCAGACGCCATGGTGTGCATCAGCAACTGCGACAAGGTCACTCCGGGCATGCTTATGGCCTCAATGCGCCTGAATATCCCCACAATCTTTGTGTCAGGAGGTCCTATGGAGGCTGGTGACGTCAACGGAAAGAAGGTAGACCTTATCGACATTATGATTGACTCAGCCGATGAGTCAGTGTCTGATTCCAAGGTGGAAGACCTTGAGAAGAAAGGTTGCCCAACCTGCGGATCTTGCTCCGGCATGTTCACTGCCAACTCCATGAACTCCCTCAACGAGGCCATCGGTCTCGCACTCCCGGGAAACGGAACAATTCTCTCTACACATGCCAACCGTATAGAACTCTTCAAGAAAGCAGCCAAGCAGATTGTAGACAATACCTATGCATACTACAGGGATGGCGATGAGAGCGTGCTCCCACGCAATATTGCCACAAGAGACGCCATGCTCAACGCCATGACTCTCGACATTGCAATGGGTGGAAGCACCAACACTGTGCTTCACCTCTTGGCTGTTGCCAACGAGGCTGGCGCTGACTTCACCATCGATGATATCGACATGCTTAGCCGTAAGACCCCTGTGTTGAGCAAGGTGGCGCCAAACTCCAGTTACCATATTGAGGATGTAAACCGTGCCGGTGGCATCCTTTCAATCATGAAGGAACTTGCCGACAAAGGGTTGGTAAACAAGGACGTTAAGCGAGTTGACGGAATGACATTAGGCGAGGCTATCGACAAGTATGCCATCGGAGGCAAAGACTATTGTAATGAGGCAGACAAGCTCTGGCACAGTGCCCCGGGCGGTGTACGCACAACAGAGATGGGTAGCCAAAGCAACACATATGCCGACCTTGACACCGACAGGGAGAACGGGTGCATCCGCAACTTCGACAATGCCTACGTGAAAGACGGCGGACTCGCAGTGCTCCACGGCAATATAGCCAAAGATGGATGCGTGGTGAAGACTGCCGGCGTGGATGAGAGCATCTTCAGGTTCTCCGGTCCTGCCAAGGTGTTCAGAAGCCAGGAAGAGGCTGTCGACGGCATATTGAAAGACCAGGTAAAGAGCGGTGACGTGGTTGTCATCACCTATGAGGGTCCAAAGGGTGGCCCCGGAATGCAGGAGATGCTTTATCCCACAAGCTATATAAAGAGCAAACACCTCGGCAAGGAATGCGCCCTTATCACTGACGGACGCTTCTCTGGAGGCACATCCGGACTCTCAATCGGACATATCTCACCGGAGGCTGCTGCCGGAGGTGAGATAGCCCTTGTAAGAGACGGCGATATAATCGACATCGACATCCCGGCACGCACCATCAACGTGCGTCTCAGCGATGAGGAGATTGCTAAGAGACGCGAGGAAGAGGAGAAACTCAGAAAGGATGCCTACACTCCGCGAGGAAGGAAACGCTATGTAAGCCGCGCATTACGCGCATATGCCTCAGCAGTGACCTCTGCCGATAAGGGCGGCGTGCGTTCAGAAATTTGAAATTTATAATTCACTAAAATATATGAGTGAAAAAATCAAAGGCTCAGAAATTTTAATCCGCTCCCTTATCGACCAGGGTGTGGATGAGGTTTTCGGTTATCCGGGAGGGACAATCATGCCTGTCTATGACTGCCTCTACGATTACACCGACAAACTTCGCCATTATCTCGCACGCCATGAGCAGGGTGCGATACATGCTGCGGAGGGTTATGCGCGCGCTTCCGGCAAGACCGGTGTTGTGATAGCTACTTCAGGACCAGGCGCCATGAATTTGGTGACCGGTCTCAACGATGCTTTGATGGACAGCACCCCTATCGTAGCCATCACAGGTCAGGTGCAGTCATCACTTCTTGGGAAGGATGCCTTCCAGGAGTCTGACGTGGTCAGCGTCACTCTTCCTGTGACAAAATGGGCGATACAGGTGCGCCGTCCGGAAGATATTGCACACGCATTGGCACAGGCATTCTATATAGCCAACTCTGGTCGTCCAGGGCCTGTGATCGTTGACCTGGCAAAGGATGCGCAGACCGAATCTGCTGAATATCGTTTTGAGAAGTGCAATTTCATCAGAAGTTATAATCCAGACCCGGAAATACCGGAGAATCTTCTAAAGGAAGCAGCTGAGATTATCAACGCCGCTGAGCGTCCTCTCATTCTCTCCGGACACGGAGTAACCATTGCCAAGGCTGAGAAAGAGCTTATAGAACTGGCAGAAAAGGCCGACATCCCCGTGGCATGCACCATGCTTGGTCTGTCTTCGATTCCAACGGAGCATCCTCTTAATAAAGGTATGCTTGGAATGCACGGCAATATCGGGCCAAACGTCAACACCAATAAGGCAGACGTCATAATAGCCATTGGCATGAGGTTTGACGACCGTGTCACCGGCGACACCTCACGCTATGCCCCCAATGCGAAGATAATCCATATCGACATCGATTCCAGCGAGTTTGATAAACTTATCAAAAGCAACCTGCATCTCCATTCCGACGCCAAGGTTGCTCTTGACCAATTGCTCCCACTCATAAAGGAGGCCAAGCATATTGAATGGCTCGAATCTTTCAAGCCTCACGAAAAGGTGGAGCATGACCATGTGAAGAGTCATCAGATTAATGCCGACACCCCTGACGGCAAGATGCTTATGGGTGAGGTGGTAAACAAGGTGAGCGAGACTTTCGGACACGATGCCATCCTCGTAACCGATGTTGGTCAGAACCAGATGTTTGCCGTGAGATATTTCAGCTATACCAATCCACGTAGTGTGATATCTTCCGGTGGACTCGGCACTATGGGATTCGGACTTCCGGCCTCTATAGGCGCGAAGATAGCGGTGCCAGACAGAGACGTGGTCCTTTTTGTTGGTGACGGTGGTCTGCAGATGACAATCGAGGAGCTTGGCATGATCATGGAATACAATGTAGAGGTCAAGATTGTGTTGCTCAACAATAATTTCCTTGGCAATGTTCGCCAGTGGCAGCAACTGTTCTTCAACAGCAGATATAGCGCCACCCCTATGCTCAACCCGGATTTCAAGACTTTGGCTTCTGCCTACGGCATTCCGGCAGAGGATGTGGAGCACCGCGACCAACTCGCCGACGCCATCAAGAGGATGAAAGACCACAAGGGGGCTTATCTTCTCAATGTGAATATAGAGGAAATTAGCAATGTGTTCCCGATGACTCCGGGGGGTCACGCCGTTGACCAGATACTTCTGAGCGAGACTGTATATTATAACAACAAATGATCATTGATATGGAAGAACAACTGTTTACGATATTGGTTTTCACTGAAAATCAGGTGAGTGTGCTTCATCAGATATCAATGATTTTCAGCCGTCGCTGTCTTAATATTGAGAGCCTGACCACGAGTGCCTGTTCCATTCCCGGCGTACATAAGATCACGCTGACCTGCAAAAGCACGCGCAAGATGATGGAGCATGTGGTAGGACAGATTGAGAAACGTGTGGCAGTGCTTCGTGCTTTCGTGCATACCGATGACGAGATTGTGTTTCAAGAGGTTGCCCTGTATAAGGTGCCTACAGCCAGTGTGATAGAGAGCAATGAGATAGAGCACATAGTGCGCCAATACGGAGCAAGGGTCCTGGAGATCCAGCCGGAATATACTGTGTTTGAGAAGACAGGACACACCTCAGAGGTGAAGGAACTCTATGACAAACTAAAACCTCTGGGACTTCGTCAGTTTGTGCGCTCCGGAAGAGTTGCGGTGACCAAACAGACAGCGGAACTTGTGGATGAATTCTTAGCACGTCAGGAAGAACGCCGCCAGAAGATTGAAAGCCAACAGGCAAACGACGAGAAACAAGAAACCAAAAACTAAAAACCAAAAACAAATTCTATATAACATGGCAAAATTGAAATTTGGTGAGGTCGAGGAGACCGTCATCACCCGCGAGGAATATCCACTTGACAAGGCTCGCGAAGTATTGAAAGATGAGACAATAGCAGTGATTGGTTATGGTGTCCAGGGTCCTGGCCAGAGCCTTAATCTGCGCGACAACGGCTTCAACGTGATCGTTGGCCAGCGTGCCGGCAAGACTTATGACAAGGCAGTTGCCGACGGTTGGGTGCCGGGCAAGACACTCTTCTCAATCGAGGAGGCTTGCGAGAAGGGCACCATCATCATGTGTCTTCTTTCTGATGCCGCTGTGCTTTCCGTATGGCCCACCATCAAGAAGAATCTCACTCCCGGCAAAGCCCTCTATTTCTCTCATGGCTTCGCAATTGCCTGGCCCGACCGCACAGGCGTTGTTCCACCCAAGGATGTTGACGTAATCCTCGTAGCGCCCAAAGGCTCAGGCACATCACTCCGCACCATGTTCCTTGAGGGCCGTGGTCTCAACTCAAGCTATGCAGTTGAGCAGGATTATACCGGACGCGCACTCGACCGCACACTTGCCCTTGCCATTGGCATCGGCTCCGGCTATATCTTCGAGACAACCTTCAAGCGCGAGGCCTACAGCGACCTTACCGGCGAGCGTGGCTCACTGATGGGTGCTATCCAGGGTCTTCTCCTTGCACAGTATGAGGTGCTTCGTGAGAACGGTCACACACCGTCTGAGGCATTCAATGAGACAGTTGAGGAACTCACACAATCACTCATGCCCCTCTTCGCAGCTAAGGGTATGGACTGGATGTATGCCAACTGCTCCACAACAGCACAACGTGGTGCCCTCGACTGGATGGGTCCCTTCCACGATGCAATCAAGCCCGTTGTAGAGAAACTCTACGCAAGCGTTGCCTGCGGTCAGGAGGCACAGAACTCTATCGACTCCAACTCTAAGCCAGATTATCGCGAGGGTCTTGAGAAAGAACTTAAGGCACTCCGCGAGAGCGAGATGTGGCAGGCAGGCGTAACAGTGCGCAACCTCCGTCCGGAGAATAATTAAGTTGTCCGTTGTGTGAGACTAAACTAACAACCATCAACCAAAACGGGGAAGTCTGGGTTTCAGACTTCCCCGCTTCCTTTTTTTGAAAGGTTATTGGGAATAATGGTTGTTAGTTTCCTCTAAATCAATCGTTATTCTGTGCCTGTACTGTAGTCTCTACATTCTGACCTCGCTGACCTTTCTGGTCTTTCATTGCCTTCTTGCCTATCATTTCGCGAGGACCGCCTTTCTTGTCGAAACCGCCTTTGCCCATCTTGCCTCCCTTGGGAGCGTTGTCCTGGAGAGTGTAGCAGTTCTCAAGGAAAGCCACATACTGGTCAGGGGTAAGGATTTCCTGAATCTGAACGAGATACTCCTTGCGTGCGTTCTGATGCTTCTCTGCGCGTTCCTTACGCATCTGGTCCATCTGCTCCTTGGTGAGCTTCTCTTTCTGCTCGCCATCCTTGGCAGCTATCTTGTCTTTCTTGCCGTCTTTGGCAGTACAGTTGCTCTGCTTGAGGGCTGCCAGTTTGGTCTTCTGCTCATCTGTGAGGTTGAGTCCTTCGAATGCCTTGCTGTCTCTGTCCTTGCCGTCACGGTTGAACTTGGCAACCTGCTCTTTGTTCTGGCACTGAGTCTGGTCAGTGGTCTGCTGGCAGTTAGACTGTGCCATGATTGAGAATGCGGATGCGGAGAGGAGCGCGAGGCTTAAAAATACTTTCTTCATTTCTTTATCTATTTTATTGCTTATTTTCGTTTTACTTTGTTTGTCGTATCACTTTGTTTACGATTCTTTGACTTATAAAACAATTTTAAGTTTAATCCCGCTATCTATTTTATAATTTGTTAACCAATTAGTTAAAGAACCTAACAAAATGCCATCCCCCACTAATA
>CAZRUR010000084.1:6346-9241 GCA_964603335.1 uncultured Sangeribacter sp.
GCTTTAGGGGATGCCGTTGATGATGTCGTAGAGGTTTTCAAACTTGTCGACAACGCCATAGCGGACGTTGTTGGTGGAAATTGAGTTGAAAAGACGCTTGGCGCACTCTGTCTTCGCCTTTTCCACACCGCGGAGTTCCATAGTGTCGAGCGAGCCCTTGGTCTCCGCAACGAAAAAGACATGGCGCACAGTGCCCTCATCAAAAACTATCGCCCAGTCTGGCGCATAATAACCAACCGGTGTCGGTATCTTCAGTTTTCTTGGTAACTTGGCAAATATCAGCACCTCCTTTGCCCCCTGCAAACCCTCAGCAAAGTTCCTCTCACCATCACTGTCAAAAGCCACATATGGTGTGATATGCTTAGAGAGCTCAACAGCCTTATTGATATTAAGACGGCGTTCCGGCACAAAGATAGTACTGTCATATGGATCGGCTGCCGTAGGATTATACGTGATATGGTCAACAATCATAGAGGCTTTCTGTTCCCTGATACCCTTGATTACATTCCTGATAAACTCCTCCGGATTATTCTTGAAAAGCAATACCTTGACTCCAATTCCCTGAAGAATTTTGGCTACAGTGCGACGTGTCAGTCTTGCGCCTTTGGCAATGTCTCCGATTAGGTCATAAGCAACTGCTGAGGTGCAGACATCGGTCAACTCCCGTGTGGACGATATGGTGTTGCCAAACTCCGTCACATTCTCACTGTCCTGCTCACCCTTCACCATCACATACTGAAGTTTGGTGACCGTAAGATTCTTCCTGAGACTATCTATAGACTTTGCAATCAGCTCATCACCGTCATAATGAACGGTGTAGACATACTTATGGTTGATCTCATTCCAAAGTTGCTGGAATTTCTCATTCGAGAAATTTTCGTTGAGTTCATTGGCGGGTGTGGAGACATTAGCCTCCTCAACAATATCCTCAAGCACCTTCGGATTGAATATGCCGGCAATAAGTGTCTGCATACCCTCCTCTATTTTCTTGATCGGTGAGTCAGCGGGAAGGACCATCAGCTCATTGGAGGCAGCGTCAGCATGATATTTTTGGGTAAGATTTCCGTCACGGGTAACATATCCGCTCTGATACAGATAGCCAAGAATCAGGGTGGCATCCATCAGGTCGATGGTATGCTTTTCACCATTGGCATCCGTCACAACCTTGCCGACAAAATAATCCTGAGAGGCAGCCGTGATACGGTCACGTAAAGCCTCACGGGTCTCACGCTGCAAGGCATTTGTGAAGTTGGCATAACTCTCATTGGCTATGACAGTAAGCCTATTGACTATATGCACATCGTCACCAAGCAACTCCTTATCCTGTCTTATGCCGTTCTTGTCAACACAAATACGAAGTCCACGCCCCACCTCCTGACGCTTGGCGGTGGCTGAATTGCTGTGACGCAATGTGCAGATCTGGAATACATTTGGGTTATCCCATCCCTCACGCAGTGCTGAATGCGAGAATATAAACCGTGTCGGCTCCTCAAAACTCAGCAGCCGTTCCTTGTTCTTCAGGATAAGGTCATATGCCGATATGTCGTCTGAAATATCTGAACCACGCTTGGTTTCAGAATTGACAGAACGGCCCTTCTTGTCGATGGAGAAGTAACCCTTATGGGTTTCATATGGCTTGAATTTAAGAAGATACTTATCATAAGGGGTATCGAAGATTGTGATATACTCATTGATGATCCGCGAATACTCCTCCTCGAAAATCTTCTGGAACTTACCTTTCAACTCGTTGCCATCCTTGTCATAACTTCTGTAATGGCTAACCTCATCAATGAAGAACAGCGACAAGCACTTGATCCCTCTGTTGAAAAGTTCCCTCTCTTTGTCAAGATGGGCATATATCGTCTGGCGTATCTGTACCCTCTGCATTGCCTCCTCGTTGGTGTCACCGACAACCTCACCGGAATATAGTGTCTTACCATTCAGGAATGTCACGTAACCTCTCCCTCTTGGATTTATCTCCGTTATGGTGTATCCCTCGTATTGTGCAAGACCACTCTCCTCAGCAAGTGAGTCACCTACTGAGAAACGTTTCACATCTCGGCGAATGGAACCATCCTTGCGCTTAACCTCTATTTCGAGTCTTACCTCCGGCGCATGTTTTGGAGAGAGTACCATACCGTCAAGATACATGTAACCGGATGTACCTTTAAGATTCTTTATCTCAAAACCATGCACTGCAATTCGCTTTACAAGCTGCTCCTTGTAGGCATCATATGCGTCAAGAGCGTATATGGTGTCGTGCTTGGTTTTATGTGTGGCTGAATAGTTGAGCACGAAGAGTGGCTTGAACTTCGTGAGTGCGGTCTGAGTGGCGATACCCTCCATTTTCTGAGGCTCATCCATTATGATAATCGGTCGGTTGGCGGCAATCACATCTATCGGACGTCGCGAGCCGAATTCATCTCGTCTTGAGTAGATTATGCGACTTTCCTTGGAGCGTCCACCCTCCTTTAGTGAGGCGGCAAAGGCCTGCGTGTTGATTATCATTACAGAGATGCCGCTGTCTTGCGAGAACTGGTCGAGTTGGTTGAGGTTGGATGAGTTATACACAAACCATCGTGCCTTTTTGCCGTAATGCTCCATAAAGTGGCCTTCAAGCATGGAGAACGATTTGGCAACGCCTTCGCGAATGGCGATACTCGGCACTATTATGATGAACTTCGACCAGCCATATAGCTTGTTGAGTTCAAACATAGTCTTGATATAGACATAGGTCTTGCCGGTGCCGGTTTCCATCTCGACATCGAGATTGACCACACCGAGACCGTCCACCTTTGAGAGCGACTTCGACAACGGCACACCTGCGGCAGTCTGTACCGAGTGGAGATTTTCAAGCAACTGCTTGGAGGAAAGCTCCACGTCAGCATTGCGGTA
>CAZRUR010000085.1:0-9116 GCA_964603335.1 uncultured Sangeribacter sp.
TAGATTACAAAAGTACATAAAAATTTTGAGATTCTTACACCGGCAGAATAAAAAAATCAAGGCCGGCTAAAATATTAACCATGACTTCGTGCTCATTGTCACAATTTTTTATTATTTTTGCGGAAAAATCCGAACATGGTAAAAAAGATTCTGTTTCTCACAATGCTCTCGGCGAATTTAGTCGCGTTTGCCGATGAGCCAACCGACACAATCAAGACAAAGGAACTCAATGAGGTGGTAGTGGAGGCGCAGATGCAGCGTACTACAGCCAATTCAACTACCTACTATCCTGATAGGAACAGTAAGCGTGCGGCACAAAATGCCATTGACCTATTGAATCAGATGAATATCCCACAGATAAATGTCAATCCTGTCAGTGGGTCAGTTCAAACTCCGAGCGGTGATGATGTGGCAATTTTCATAGATATGGAACCAGCTACCCAAGAAGAAAAAGATGCTCTGCGTCCTGAAGATGTAAAGAAGGTCGAATATCTTATGTTCCCTTCTGATCCACGATATAATCATGAGAAATATGTAATCAACATAAACCTCCGCCATTATGATTATGGCGGTTATGCTAAGCTGTCGGGTACTGGAAATGTGTTGGCAGATTCCGGTAGTGGATTGGCATATGCTAAGATGGCTTATAAACGAATGACTTATGACATCAGCTTCAACGATAAATATACTGACAGACATAATACCGGTGATGAACAGGTACAAATATTCAGATTTCCCGATGCAAATAGAGAGGTCAACGAGATAACAAGGAGCAATTTACTTGATTATAGCCGTTTTCAGCAAAACCAAATAGGAGCGTCATTCCGCGCCAAATATACTACGGAAAAAGTAATTCTGTCAAATAGTATCTACTTTACCGCACAGAATACACCTCATAGTGATAACAATGGCCGATTACTTTTTTCATCGGATTTGTTCCAAAACGGGACTTATTCCAATACATTGAACTCCACATATCTATATCCTCGATGGAGAGGTAATTATTATTTCTACCTTGGACGTGATTTCAAACTTAACGTGATTCCGTCATTGTTCTACGAGCATACCAAATACAAAAGACTGTATAGTTCTACTGATGCCAACATCTTAACTGATGCAAAAGAGAATGCTATAACGGGAGAATTACAGTTTCAGTTAAATAAAACTTTCAATAAATATCATACTCTTGACATTAATCTTTTGGGCATCTACTATTACGACAAGGTTGAATATTCCGGAAATACATCAGCATCGCCAGTGTTCAATCAGTTTGCGTATGGCGGATTCCTTGGATACAGTTTTAACCAAGGCAATTTCTATGGGCAGCTTGTAGGCGGTTTTGCAGGAGAATCCAATAAGATAAGTGGAGTGAGAACGAATAGCTTCATACCTCTTGCAGAACTTAATGCCCAATATGCGTTCAACCAAAAGAATTCTATCAGCGTGTCTGCACAATATTATGTCGACGCTGTAAGTGCCGCTGACAAAACGCCTGACATTATACAGGAAAATGAGTTACTGTACAAAGTCGGCAATGTACATCTTAAGAATACAAATTGGACGAAAGCAACGATAGATTATACATGGCTTCCGAGTAATAAATTCTCTGTTTCTGCATTTTCTGGTTGGAGTAGATACTTTAATCACCCTGTTCCGGTGTTTACTCCTGACGGACCCAATGGTGTGATGCTCCGATCGATTGAAAACAATGGGGATTATCAGGATTTCTACATTGGCGGTACATTATCCGCTAAATTGCTAAACCGCAATCTGGTATTTAGACTAACTCCGAGAATGTGGTTTGAAGAAATAACAGGCAAGTACGCTGATAAAGCTGATTATCTATCAGTACAATTTTCTGCGACTTACTATTTGGATAAATTTTATTTTTCGGCTTATTATTCATCTGCCAGCCGCAGTCTCATTCAATACAGTTTGGAGTCAACCTCTGTTAAACCTAAGTCTCACTATCAGTTTAAGATTGGATGGAGTAATGGCAAATGGAATTGCAGTGTGGCAGCAGTTAATATCTTCAGACGCAGTTGGATTAATGAGACTTCATGCCTAAAAAGTCAGTGGTTTGACCAATATACTACTGAATATAATGCCAGCAGTCATCAATTCGTAAGTCTAACGGCAAGTTACACGTTCGGATTTGGCAAAAAAATCAAGCGCGGTGATGAAATCCAAAATGTTGGTGGAGGCAATTCGGCAATTATGAAATAACACTGATTCATAAGTCGTATTATCAGCCCGACGAGAGAAGCACTTCTTTCGCCGGGCTGATTCGTATTCAGAGTTGTGGTCTATATGTGTGCGCTACGGCTTTGTTTTGGCTGCGATTGCTGGAATCCCATCTTACTGAGGAGTCGGTTGAACATATCTTTGAACCACTGAAAAAAATGGAGTCTCAACCGAGCTCCATCATGTCAAAGAACATTAGACGTGTATGTTCGTCTGCCGTTTGGGAGGAAAGGACTTTAAATTTATTTTTCTCATAGAAGCCAACCGCTGAAAGATAGGCATCTACGGTAAGGTAACGGAATGCGGAATAATATGAGTTGCCGTTGAGCATCTTCTTTATCTTATCCATAAGAATTGTACCAAGATTCAATCCTCTATATGAAGATGATACTGCGAATCGACCAATTTTTATAGCTGGATAACTGCTGAACTGTTTACCCTCTGGAAATCCCTTTTTGAGTTTCTTCCATTTGTTGTTGGATGATTCTTGATGGCTAACCTTATCATTGAGCAGGCAGAAATAGGCGGCTATCTTACCATTGTCTTCAAGGACATAAGCATTGGCAATACGCTTTTCGGTGAAATTAAGCGCATTGTCACGTAAGAACTCATTCAAATCGCTATCTCCACAATCAAATTGAGAGATGTCGTGCAATGGAGTTAATTTTACAAGCTCCATGACTATATGCGAATCGAGATTTGAATTTTCGCGTTCTTTATTCTTTCATCCAACTGGCGGGTATTCTCCGCACGTTGTTCCTTTGTAAGGCTGTCAACCTCTTTCCTCAGACGTTCGAAGCGGATTGCATCCTCGCCTGTCAGTATCGGGGTTTCTGCTATTGGTCTTTCCATGATTTTATCTCCTATGCTTTTATTAGATTACAAAAGTACAACAATTTTTCGAAATAATAAGATTTTAAGGCAATAAATTTGGAATCAGCCATCATTGTCATGGGGTTGGGGATGACAAGTGGGGGGGAGGGGGATTTGACGAAATATTGGTTGTAGATGAGGCCGGTCACTATGAGGATGAGACCGATGTAGGTGGTGGGGACAATGGTCTCGCCGAGAATCAATGAGATCAAGAAGAGCGACAAGAATGGCGAGAGATAACACATCTGATTTATGAGGGCAGGATTGTCGGTGATGCGAAGTGCGGTGCCAAATGCAAGAAATGGTATGCCCATCTCGAAGAAACCGATGTAGATGCCGGAAAGAAGGCCAGACACCGAATCGACATGAACACCTACAAGACATCCGGCAATCAAAAGCACTACCGATCCGGCTGCGAAACCAAGGAAAAGTGCAACTGTGGGATGCACTTTATCCTTAAGACGATTATTGAACATCCAGTAGCAAGCCCATAAGGCAGCGCTTGACACAGCCATCAGAATCCCTGCGAGAGAGGCACCGCCCTCTATCTCTCCCCCACCAAGCGAAATACATGCCACACCCGACACAGAGATAAACATGCCAATATATTTACGGGCCGGAATACGCTCATGATTGAAAACAGCGAGGAGGATAAGCAACACGATGGGCCAGGCATAGTTTAGAGGTTGCGCCATCTGGGCTGGAAGCATATCGTAGGCCTTGAAAAGGACAAGATAATAAAGCACCGGATTGAGCACACCGAGTACGGCACACATCGCTGTCAGTTTTCCGGGAAGAACCATAAGTTCTCCCCATCTTTTCTCAACGGTCATCACCACTGAGAAAATGAGGGCAGACGTCACCGTGGCTACAAGGAGCATATTAAAAACGGTGAGATGCGAGAGAGCGATCTTGAAAGCGGTGGCAACCGTGGCCCAGCTCAACACCGCCACCCCGCCAAGCATTATAGCTTTGGTATTATTTGTCATTGTCAGGTTCGTTTTTGATTCGGATTGCAAAATTACTCATATTTTTTCATTAAATCACGAAGAAAAGTGTTATATTTGCAAATTGGTTGATCAATGACCGCTCTGCGTTTGGATCAATTCAACAAGTTGACTAAACACTGAATCTTAAACTATAACCCAATTATGATTGACAAAAAAGAACTTGAAGCCTTTGTAGAGAAACAGCTCGAAGGAACAGAATATTTCCTTACCGACCTGAAGGTGTCGCCTACCAATGAGATAACAGTGGAAATCGACAGCATGACACCCGGCGACATCGATGAGTGCATAAAACTTACCCGTGCCATTGAAAGCGAGTTCGACCGCGATGTGGAAGATTACGAACTGGAGGTGGGCACCGCCGGACTCACATCTCCGCTGAAAGTGAAACGCCAGTATGAAAAATACATTGGCCAGGATCTTGAAGTGCTGACAAAGGATGGCAAAAAACTCCTTGGGATGCTGCGAAGCGTCAATGACGAAGGCTTTAAACTCAGCGTGGAACAGAAAGTGAAGAAAGAAGGTGTCAAAAAACCAGTTATTGAAACTATCGAAATCGACATACCCTTCACCAACGTCAAAAAGGCCGTCTATGACCTCAAATTCTGAGACCTTTATAGTTTGATGCGGAAAGAGGTGCGGGGACGTGACTGAAGGGTGAGTGTGCCTCCAAGATGTGAGACAATGCGGCGCGATAGGCTCAGTCCTATGCCGCTGCCCGACTCCTTAGTGGTGAAGAACGGGGTGAAAATCTGCCGGGCATTCTCCTCCGCTATCAGTTCGCCGTCGTTGGAAATGCATATCTCCACCGTCTCATCGGGCAGGATGTTGGTCTCCACTGATATATGGCTCGCAGATGCCTCTGCTGCATTTTTCAGTATGTTGATAATCACGCGGCTTAGCAGTGTCTCATCCGTATATACCATCACATCCGGCGGAAAACAGAGCAATTCGATTGATACGTTGCTGCCGGAGGAATACTCTTCCGACATCCTCACACATTTCTCCAAAAGCGGCTTCAGATAGACCGCCCGCATCTTAACCTCAGGCAGAATACTGAACTTACGGAAATTTCTGACAAACTCAAGCAGCGACCGGCTACTTGCGGAAATGGTGTCGAAAGCTTCCTGCACTTCATCGGGTGAAGCTTTCCCCTTCATGTTTTCGGCTATGGAACTGACAGGAGTGAGTGAGTTCATTATCTCGTGAGTAAGCACGCGGGTAAGTTTCTCCCACGACTCCACTTCTGCATTCTGTATGGGATGACGCAAGTCGCTGATGGTGTATATGTATATTATCTCTCCATTGAGCGAGTACTTGTGTTTGGTGATTGAAAGGTCGGTGAATTCCAAGGAAGTAATTTGGCAGATATGGGTAAGGGCAGGCCGCTGAAGCAGGCGCAGGGCTGAGTCATTGTGGATTTTAACATTACCGTCAGCATCAGCAACCACCATGCCAATGTCGGTCATGTTTATAACCTTGGCAAGGAATGTCTCTTTCCGGCGTATTTCCGACGACAGATGCTCAAAATGCTCCACTATCCGGTTGAGCGCAAGGTTTGACTCTCGTTCATAGTTGCTGACATTGTCGGTTGGGAATTTATAGGCAAAGTCTCCATTTAGCGTTGCATTCAGCACATACCTCACCCTTTTGCCAACGCCAAGGATTACCTTTACAAGCAAAAAAGCAGAAACCGCCATCACAAGCAGTAAGACAACCAACCATGGGTACTTATCCATGGCATAGCAATATCCGGCAGCCACTGCAGAGACTATGACCAACACAAGCCAGCCCAAATGGGGAGAAATTTTACCGAAACCTATGTCAGATGCCATACTTGCGCAGTTTATTGTATAGAGTCTGGCGCGTGATGCCGAGTTGGCGCGCCACTTCCGACATATTTCCGTTGTGGAGTTTCACTGCCTCAGCAATCGCATTTCGTTCCATATCCTCGAGAGTGGCAGGCACTGACGAATCCGACATCGATGAGGATGGCTGATATTCATGCAGATCGAAATCAGACACATCCAACACTTCCGAATCACTAAGGATCAAAGCTTTCTCCACGGCGTGTTCAAGTTGGCGAATGTTGCCGGGCCACGGCATGGCAGAAAGTTTGCGCATTGCTTCATCCGATACTTTCGGTGTCGGTCTGGAATATCTTTTGGCATATTTCTCAAGAAACATTCCTACAAGTTGCGGAATATCTTCACGCCGGTTGCGGAGTGCCGGAAGCTCGATTGTCACCGTGTTGATTCTGTAGAATAAATCCTGACGGAACTCGCCGGACTCAATCATCTGTGGGAGATTGCGGTTTGTAGCGCATATCAGACGAATGTCAATGTCACGAGGGGTGTTGGATCCGACCCTGACAATTTTTCTCTGCTGAATTGCCGTGAGAAGTTTAGACTGCAAGGAATAAGGCAGATTGCCGATTTCATCAAGGAAGAGAGTGCCCCCGTGGGCGGTCTCGAATTTGCCGGCACGCTCTGCCTTTGCATCGGTGAAGGCACCTTTGGAGTGACCGTAGAGTTCACTTTCAAAAAGAGTCTCGATTACAGCCCCCATATCTACGGTCTCCATAGGACCGGCAGAACGATTAGACAATCGGTGAATCTCCCTCGCAAGAAGGTCTTTGCCGGTGCCGTTTTCGCCGATAATCAATATGTTTGCATCTGTCGGGGCCACCCGTTCGACCAATGTGCGAAGCCGCTGCATCTGCGGTGAAGATCCCCAAAGCATCTGTAAGGGAGAGCTTTTGGAGGTCTTGCGTTCTTTCTTTTCGAAAGCGTTCAGAAGTATTTCGGCAAGATGCCTGTTTTCGAATGGTTTGACAATGAAATCTGATGCACCGATTTTCATGCCATCCACGGCGAGTTGCACATCTGCGTAAGCGGTGAAGAGTACCACGGATGTCTTTGGCGACATCTTTTTTATTTCGCGGAGCCAAAAAAGGCCCTCGTTGCCGGTATTGACAGTTGCACGGAAATTCATGTCGAGGAGCACCACCTGCGGGTTATGTTTGCGGAGAAGGCGCGCGATGTCATCAGGCAAGGTGGTGGTGACCACCTCGTCAACTCTCGGGCTCATCAGCATCTTCACAGCCGCGAGCACCTCCCTGTTATCGTCAACCACAAGCAATGTCTTCATAACGCCACTGCAAAAATAGCAATAAATAACCGTATTTCAAAACATCCAATCGAAAAAGTAAAGAAAATAAATTATAAATCCAACTCCAGGGAGGAAGCCGGAGTTGGAGTGATTTAGTCGAGAATATATGCTTGGTTCATGAATGTAGCCTTCACGAATCGGGTGGCAAGTTTATTCAGTTCCCGGTTTAGCGATTTTTGCTCGCATTTGTCGAGCGCAGAATATGCACCTCCATGCTCCTTCAGGAAGTCATCAAGTATGTCTTTGGAAAACATACCTATCACTTTCCCGAAATCCTTTGGGAAAGACACCTCGCCGATATGGCTCACCACATTGGAGAGCCTGGTCTCGGTGACATAAGCCTCGACCTCAGGGAGTAGAGCAATAAGCGACTCACTGTATGGCACAGGTTCTGCGAATAGCTTGTTGCGCTTTTTCACGCTTTTTTTCTCTGCAAACCGCGCATTCTTATTCTTAATAAGAACACGCGAACCATTACGCAGATATTGAGGCTCAACAGGACGGATCACCACGCCTTCGCAGATATTGTCATCAATGTCTGGCAGTCCAAGCCATTGCGAGATTCGGCTCTGGAAGGCGTTGGGATACTTCAGACACTCGTCGAGCGTTCCGCGGAACAGAGTCTTGGCATAGAAGAATCCTTCGGCCTCGAAGAGGGCATTGACTTCATCCACAGGGAGGTAGCCACCTCCATTCTCTTCAAAGATGTAGATGTCAAATCCATAAAATTCATGACCGGGGGTGTAGTTCACTCCCTTTTGAATAAGAGTTATACCCTTTTCTGCAGCAACATCGGCATGAGCGTAGCGTCCGCCGAACATTTCGCCGAACACCGAGATTGCGTCCACTCCGGGGTAAGCGGTCTTAACCCGGTTGAATAGTGAGATAACCCTTGTTCTATAGGTATCAACGAGTGATTGGAAGTCATAGAACTTCTCATCATCGGCAAGAACTGAAGTTCTCTTAGCAAACTTCACATCCTGTCCATCGCAGAGAAAGCTGGTGTTAGAACCATGCACCTTCTCCTGCACCACCCACTCAAGGTCTGCAGGCATCTCAGTCCTGACCCGCTCCATGAACTCTGGGGTGATTGCATTTTCTATGGAGCTATACTTTTTATATTTCAGCATAGTTAATGTTGATAATGCGCCTAAGCGCTGTTAATAAATAGAGAAACTATGTGTCCTCAGCTAATCGTGGTGGAGAAGGTTTATGATACCATTTGGACACAAAAACAACTGTCGAAAAGTTTACTCAGACTTTCCGACAGTTGTTGTATTTTTCGAACACCTTGGTAAAAAGGTTAACTTATATTTGCTTTGTGATTGAAACAAACATATCGGAAATTTCCAATAAATGATTTTGTATCTGAGGTCGGAATGGACGAACATAACATATGTTCAAAGCCTTTCACGCTCTGAATACCGCTATTTGATAATATGTTAAAATATCGTCTTGCCATTGGTCTTGTTTTTGCGGTTACAAAATTAATAAATTCCCACAAATCCGCAAAATAATTTTCAATTTATTTTTTAAGTGTAGAGTCAACTGGCAAGTGGAAATTTACATAACCTCAAATCCGCAACTGATTTTGTGGGGAGGTTAAATTGAATGTAGGATGACTGGCGATTAGACATTTCAGGGAAAATGAACATAAATGCTATTGTCAGGATATAATTTCCCCTTTCCCCATATAGCCGGAGTCAGTCAGTTTTACCCACGAAGATGGTTTTGTCAGCCGAAACCGAGGTTGAAGATTTCCTCGTAACCAATACGTTCGGTATATAGGTTAAGGACATGTCCTCTTGCTCGTTTTATCCA
>CAZRUR010000086.1:0-9075 GCA_964603335.1 uncultured Sangeribacter sp.
TGTAGTAGAAACATAGCCTAAAAATTTACCAAGTTATTTTTTAATCGTTACTTAAGAGTGTCAGCACCGCTGTTCTGCTTTGCGAGTGCAAACATAAGAACTGAGGTGGTGCCGTTCACTCCCGAAGCCCTCGACCGCCTTTTCTCATGGCAGAACGAGATTACGGAGCGGTGCAACCGTGAGGGAAGCGACACGCTGACATCTATAGCGAGCAAGTTGGAAATCTATGCCGTCCGTTTCTGTCTTTTGCTGGCACTCTCCGATTGGGCGTGTGGCGATGAGAAAAGAGCCATCGACACCGACACAGTCGAGCGCTCAATCCGGCTGACGGAATACTTCCGCGAGACAGCTGCCAAGGTTCAAGGCATCGTCGAGGAGGAATCTTTAACCGACACGCAGGTCGCAGTCCTTTCCGATTTGCCCGACACCTTCACCACAGCCGAGGGAATCGCTTTCGCTGCTAAAAATGGAATGAAGGAGCGAACCTTCAAGAAGTTTTTACACGACCGCCGAGGCATCCTTTTTACCCGTGACAATCACGGGAGCTATTCTAAAATCTGATTAGTGCCCCTATGCACTTCTTGCACTTTTGCACTTTCAACACCATTGACGATTGTGCAAAAATGCAAGAAATGCAAGGGGGTATTATTCCCAATTCCCAAAACTGAAAGTTCCGTGAAACATTCTTTTTTCATTGCCGTACCCGCTATAATCAGTATAGCCGGTACACCACTGTACCACCTCTATGGAGGTGCAGTTCCATCCGTGCAGTGGCGGCACGGAAATTACGCCATCCGGAAATTCCTTAGCTCATTAGGGAATTTTTCGAGCCGCACAGTCTTCGACAATGCTAAAAATATCCCTACTGAGCCCAAGGGTGACACCCCTTGGAGAACCCCGATACGTCTTCTTCGGAAGCCGTACACTCCGATTGTTCCACAACCTAACCACGCTTGCCTATGAGTTACGCCGTACTCCACATAATGAAGTCAAGCGGGTCATGCAACGCCATCGCCCGACACATCGAGCGAAGCACGCAGCCCGACAATGCCCACCCCGAACTCCGTCATCTCAACCGGGATGATTTCATCAAATATCCCGAAGGAGTGATGAACTTGGGCGAGGCAATCCAATACCGTCTTGACCATGCCGGGCTGACACGCAAGATTGGCAAGAATCAGGTTCTCGCCCTCAACGTGCTTATGTCGTCCGATGGTGATGCACTGCGCAGACTGGCCGACGAGGGCAAACTCAACGACTGGGCCGAGTCAAGTATCCGTTGGGCTATCGACACATTCGGAGAAGCCAATGTTGTCGGCGCCCATCTCCACATGGACGAGCAGACACCTCACCTGCATGTGACAGTTGTGCCTATCGTGACCACCGAGAGAAAAGCAAAAGCTAAAGAGTCTAAGGTTACAAGACACTACCGTACTAAGCCGAAGAACAAGCCACGCCTGTGTGCTGATGATGTTATGACACGTGATAATCTCTCATCGTTCCAAGACACCTATGCAAAGGCGATGGAGCAATTTGGATTGGAGCGTGGCATCCGTGGCTCAGAAGCCCGGCACGTTGACCAGCACGAATACTACCGCCAATGTCAGATTGAGAAGAAATCCCTTGAACACGACATCAGCCAACTCGCCATTGAGAAGAATGTCCTCCGCATTCAGAACCGGTCGTTAGCCGATGAAAAAGCAAAGACCGAGAGGGAGACAAAGGCGTTGGAGGGTAAGAAGTTTCTGATTGATGGATATAATACCCGGATGCAGCAGGAAAACTCAGAGTTGGCAAAGGATAACGAGCGTCTTAAGTCGGAGAATGAATCCTTGTCAGATACCAATTCTTCTCTCATTGCCAAGAATGAGGAACTTGCCGAGGCTAAAGAAAGGGCCGAAGGTGAGCTTGATGCTATCGAAGCCGACAAGCAGAAGCTCATCTCTGAGAAATCAACTTATGCTGAAGAAGCGGAAACGGCAAAGAAAGAAGCCGAGACCGCCAAACGTGAGGCTACTACTGCAAAAGCAGAGCGAGACAAGAATCGCAAGGATGCACTGTCGAATATCGCCAACGCATTCACCGGGTCAAAGACCAAGCGGCTGGAATCTGAACTCGCTGACCGAGACAGCACGATTGAGAATCTCAAACTTCGACTGAACTCTCAACAAGAGACCCATAGCCGAGAAATTGGCAATCTCCGTGACTCCATGCGCCGCCAACAGGAACAGCACGAAAGTTACAAACGTGGCTTCGATGCGCAGATGGAACGTGTTGACAAATATTTCCCATCGGTGAAGCAACTTATGCCTGCCATTCTTGACTGCGAAAGCGTGAGAATGTCAGAAGGGACAATCAAGGCTCTGCTTGATTGCAAGCCTCGCGTATTCAATTCCGGTCAAAAATTGTATGACCCGGCAAAACAAGATTACGCCGATGTCAGCAATGCTGAAGTACAAATCAAGCCAGACCCAAAGGACGGCAACCAATTCCGTCTGCACATCAACGGCAAGAATATCTTCCAGTGGTTCAAAGACCTTTGGCAGTCACTGAGGCAGTCTGTATGCAAGGCGATTCGTAGATAAATGAAATGTGTCTATCTCACTTCTTTTGGAGTGGGATAGACGTTTCTATTTATCTCCCGTCAATTCTTATTGATTTGATGAATGCAACTGGAATATCATTCTCTTTATAATAAACCCCTCTTAGAATATGTCCATCTCCCAATAAAGATTTTGCGATGAAGCACTTATCTGACTCTTTCTCAAAATCATCTGAGAAAAAATTCAATATAATGTGGCGAAAAATTTCAGAGAATGTTTCAGTCTCCCATTCTTTAGGGCTACTCGATATAGTATTATATCCTTGAGGCGTGAAATGTTTGAATACATGGAATATACCGCCTCGAAATGTGTTACGTTCATCTACTCCACGACATAAATCTAACCGAAGAATGCGATTAGAAATTTTACCTCCATCATGCACCTCGAATACGTAAGCCATCGTTTCGTCTTGGATATAATCTAAAAATTCTCTATCAGAGTATTCTCTCACTAATCTGCTTTTGTCATAATCCTTAATTGCACGGATTACATTCCAATCATTACCAGTCCCGAATAAGTCTGAGTGTCCATTAACGACTTTTAGGTATTCTCGATCTAAGATAAGCCGTAGAAATGCATGACTTGGCACAACAATAAATGTTCTCTCAAATTCGCCGACTCTGTAAGTCAATCTTTTCCATTGGAGTGGACTGATTTTTGCAAGACAGAAATTTTTGTTCTCGTGCTTCATAAGAGTCAGAGCAATCTGTTCTATCTTACTCTGTATTGCGATTGCTTCGGGAGTTAATTTGAACATAATATCCTGCAAAAGATTATCTAATTTTAACTCCATAGAATTTCCATTCGCTCTCCTGCGATTCTATGAAATCAAATGTTGAAGTGTTTTGTGGGAGTGGCGGAAAATAAAGTTTGAATGAATAATTGGTGTTCGGATTGTTGAAATATGTCTTTGTGGGTTCAACTCCAATACCCTCTGCTTTTACTAAATTATATCTCTGCCCATTTGCAATAATATAACTATTGGGAGAAATACTTACCCAAGTATAATACCCAGTTATTGAGTTATTATTTCCCTGAAACTCGATCACAGTCTCAGAATTATTTGAAATAACCCTTGTTATATAAGTCCTACTCGCAGTAGTTGATGCTACCGATGGATTATTAATCGTTACCGACTCAGAATTATTTATTGATGATGAATGCGAATATGATTCATTGGCTTGATTTGAGCAGCTAATCATAAATATAAAATTCTTTTCTGCCTTAACCTTTCCAGTTAATGGTAGTGTTGATGCCGAATTGCCATTAGGGATAATGGCGGAATTTGCTGAACTCTCAATTAAATTCCTAAGATACATAGATTTAATAGCATATCCCACATTTTCTGCACCAGCATGTTTAGCACTAACTACACCAATTATATTACCTTTTTTGTCAAAAAGTGGTCCGCCACTATTGCCGGGCTGTATAGGAGCTGAAATTTGATATAATGCTACATCGCCTTGAAATCCAGTTTTTGAACTGATTACTCCCGTTGTTAATTTAATTTCATCTCCCATCGTTGATGTTAGAGGGTACCCCAAGACGTAAACATCTTCACCGACCTCAGATGAAACATTTGAAATTGAGTATGGTATGGAACCAAAACCAGAAAAGGTTGAATCAGATATTTTTAACAATGCGAGGTCATTATTTTTATCTGTACCAACTACGATTGCTTTATACGAATAATTAAAATCGCCCTTTATCCCTTTCACTAAGATAGAATTTGCTCCATCTATGACATGATAATTTGTAACGATGTATCCATCTTTTAAGGCAAAGCCAGTACCTGACCATTCATTTGCTTTAACACTTCCTTTGTTTACATTCCTGTCATTGGCGGTTGGGAACACCTGTAAATAAATATCTTCTTCTTTATCCTCATCATATGTTTTGAGCATTCCATCTGTTACAATGACGGTGAATTTCATAGTTTGTTTCCATTTGCCCCACCATGTTGCTAAATAGACTCCAGGGGTAGATGTCTTTTCCAACCATGCCTTTATATCTCCAATTTTCCAATCAGGATTACTATCTTTCCCGCCAAGATAGATAAGGAATAAATCATCCTTGTCTGTCTGATACATTCCTAAGCGATAATTATCTCCTTGGTAGATGGCAACTTCCCCATGTTTCGAATATTCGCCCTTTAATTTTTGTTCATTCAAAGTGGATTCTATATATTTTGGGGAATATGCCCAATTACTATTATATACATAACTTGAACACAATACCTTTTTGAATTTTTCAACAAGTTTAGTGCCTTTATTTGGGACTCCCTTCATTCGGACTTCCCAGTTAAATTGATTAGGCACGTCAGTCGCCCATAAGACTAATTGATCATCTGCTCCGGGCGAAGTTCCATAACTTAACCCAACGATTAGGGCATTCCCTTCTTCACAATAGTCGCTTGTGCTTCCATAAAAATTACACCATACTACAGGAGCACCATAAAGATACTTGGAGGTTTTTTGATAGTCAGAAGTTCTAACTACTTTTACACTCAATCCTAAGCTTCTGAAGTAATTGGCGTAATTCCCATATACATAATTGTCCCATTCCGACTTTTGTGAAGGTTCAAGTAGTATAACTCGTTTAACACCAGATAATCTCTGACAAAAGGACGGTTTATACGAAAAGGTGTTGCCGGGATTAAATGCAAAATCAATAGAATTTGGGTCTTCTCCATATCCTTGTGCATACGAGGGCGCTGGAATTATCCAACACAAAAATGTTACTATGATGGCAATAAAAAAATTTATTTTCATAATCGAATAAAAAGCGCGGCACTGCAATCCACTTCTCAATATGCAGGCCCTGAGAAAACCTTTAGAAAAAGATGTGGGAATAACAGCCCCACGCTATATGCGTGGAGACTATTACGCCTAATCTTGTTTCTATAGATGAAGTTTCTCAGGCTTCGCATATTCAAGAATAAGACATAATGCCTCTTGTTTTACAATATTACGCGGACAGACTACGCCTATCCAAGCGCAAAATTACAAAAAATATTGCAGTTTAGGGGTGTACTAACCGAAGAAAATGCAGAATTTATCCGAAAACAAATCGAATTAAAAATTCATAAAAGATATTAAAAATCTCAAAATCCACTCTATCCATTTGCCTCAAACTCCCCACAAAGTACACATTTAGTACAACTCATAAATTTATACATATTGAAATACAACGACTTAACGCATATAACTCAACGGATGCTGTGTAACATATTATCTTTTCTGAACATTCCTCCGATACATTTCATCGATATAATTCCAATGAATAATATAGGCTATTGAAAAGGAAATCATGCAAAGCATCCCTAGTTGTGTTCAATACAGAGGGGGAGGAGTTGTGGAAGCCAGGAGGCGAGAGGGGAGGGGCAGCTAAACAGACCACAGTTGTATTGTAGGTTAAGCATAGAGAAACGTATGCGTAACTCTGGGCTGTACCTCTTGTTGTAGAGCGCAAGACTGTTATCGCTGATGTTCTCCTCTGCCTTAACCTCTATTGGTATAACATATTTATCCCACTGTATAACAAATTCCACCTCAGCCGTAGCATCAGATGTCCAGTAACTCGGCAACTGATCAGTCATCGTGGGCACGAGTGCCTGAAGCACGGCGTTCTCTGCCATCGCCCCCTTGAACTCCGTATAATTTGCTATGGGATCGGTAACTATCGACGCCGGCAAATTGGCAAGTCTACGCAGCAGCCCACAGTCGCATGCGTAAACCTAAATGAAATGGACTTTAAATTATTTGTAGCGGGCCCAGCGGATGATTTCGATGAGGGAAGGCTTCTTGCCATACATGAAGATGCCTACGCGGTAGATCTTTCCACACACCCAGATCATGAATATGAACGAGACGTAGAGCAGTGCGAGCGAGAGGGCTATCTCCCATGCCGGCGCGCCGTAGGGGAGGCGTGCCATCATTGCCATAGGCGACGTGAAGGGGATGATGGATATCCAGAAGGCGAGAGTGGAATCGGGGTCATTCAATATCGCCATGGAGGCAACAATACCTATAATGATAGGCATCGTGGCAATTGAAGACAATTGACTTGCATCCTGCACATTGCTGACCGCCGAACCGATAGCCGCAAATATCGAGGAATAGAAGAGGAAACCTCCGATAAAGAAGAGGAGCATGTTGACAAACAGAGAAATGAGGAATCCGGGGTCGGTGAACTGTGCCACAGCGCTCATAATCTCAGATGGAGTGTCCTCACCAAGAGTCTCCGGGGTGAGGAACGGAGTGGCAATCGAGACAGCGGTGCCTATAAGCACAGCCCATATCAGGATCTGGGTTACTGCCACAAGCCCAACGCCAGCTATCTTGCCCATCATAAGCTGGAACGGACGGGTTGACGACACCACAAGCTCAAGCACCCTGTTGCTCTTCTCCTCAATGATTGATGTCATCACCATCTGACCGTAAATAAGGATGAACATATAGAGCATCATGTCCATGATGAGCGAAAGGAAATAAGACAATCCTGTGGAGGTCTCCTGGTCTTCCCCCTTGTCAATGCGCATAGTGGAGAGTGTCACGTCAGCCTGCACATCCTCTATAATCTGCCTGATTCCCTCTATGTTATATCTTTCGAGACGCACATTTTCGATGGCGCTCTCAAGTTGCTTGCTGATATAAGAATCCTGCATCATCGACACCGACCCTCTTGAGAGGAGAGTGATTCCCTTCGATGGATCCTCAACAGCATTTGACCCTATGACAAGGATCATATTGTTGCCATCATCAGCCCTCAGTGAGTCAACACTTTCGAGAGAGGTGACAAACATAATCTCGTCATTCCCCTCCAGATGCTGGGCAATCAGCCCGGTGTTGTCTACAACCTGCACTATCTTTTGGTTTGAGCTGCTGAACAGCAGGAAGAAAGCCGGGGCGAACATGAGAAGAATCATCACCACCGGCACAAGGATGGTGGTTACTATAAAACTTTTGCGCTTCACTCTCTCGAGATATTCGCGCTCTATGATTAGTCCTAATGAATTAGCCATTTATAAAATTGAAAAATGAGAAATGAAAATTGGGGAATATACTTATTATGGATTCATGGGCTGCTCGCTTTCGTTGGCCTTTACGGCAGCCACGAAGATGTCGTCCATGGAGGGGATGACTTGCTCAAACTTGCGGATGTCTGTCATCACATTGACAGCATTGATCAGATTGCGCTTGTCCTCATCCTTTTTGAGTTTCACGAAGGCTGTGAAGTTGCCAAACTTATCCGGCTCACCCAAAGACACGTCAGCTCCGACGCAATCGGCTGCCGACAACACTTTTGCCGGGTCGCCCTTATAGGTCAACAGATAGCGGTTGTCGGCAAACTGCCCGCGGATTTCGCTTACAGAGCCTGAAAGTATGTTGTGTGAGCGGTTGATGAGGGTTATGTCATCGCAAAGTTCCTCCACGCTGCTCATATTGTGGGTGGAGAAGATGATTGTGGAGCCCTCATCCCTGAGTTTGAGTATCTCGCGTTTGAGAATCTGGGCGTTGATGGGGTCGAAGCCGGAGAAAGGCTCGTCGAAGATGAGCAGTTCGGGGCGATGTAGCACGGTCACAATAAACTGTACCTTTTGCGCCATACCTTTGGATAGCTCCTCTACCTTTTTGTTCCACCAGTCGGAAATCTCCATTCTCTCAAACCATTCCTTGAGTCTTGCCTGAGCCTCTCCTCTGGAAAGACCCTTCAGTCGGGCGAAGAAGATAGCCTGCTCGCCGACCTTCATTTTTTTGTAGAGTCCGCGTTCCTCAGGTAGATAGCCGATGTTTGCCACGTCAGCGGCAGTCAACTGGTGCCCGTTGAAGGTCACGATTCCTTTGTCAGGAGCGGTTATGTGATTGATGATGCGGATAAGGGTGGTCTTCCCGGCGCCGTTGGGACCCAGCAGACCATATACCTTCCCCCTTGGCACCTCAATGGAGACATCATCGAGTGCACGGTGGCCGGTGAAATCTTTTGTGATGTGTTCAGCCGTTAGAATATTGTCCATATGTGTTAAAATGTAAAATTTAAAAATGAAAATGAAAATTAAGAAATGAAAATTGAGAAAGAAAAGTGAAATTAATCATAAAATCTCATTTGTTAAATCATTTAACAAATCTTAACCAAAAAGAATATACATCAGAGTTTCAGATTTGCAAAGAATTGCAAAATTTATTATATTTGCAAACAATACCAAAACGTCATCGCTATGTGCAACGAAAAATACATAAATCCCTTCACCGACTTCGGATTCAAACTTCTTTTTGGTACGCCAGCCAATAAGGAATTTCTGATTGCCTTCCTAAACTCTTTATTTGACAATAATCCTAAGATTGTTGATATTTCATACAACAATACGGAAATTTTTGGACCCACTCCTGATGACCGCAAGGCTGTGTATGATTTATACTACCTCAAATCCGCAACTGATTTTGTGGGGAGGTTAAATTGAATGTAGGATGAC
>CAZRUR010000087.1:0-4530 GCA_964603335.1 uncultured Sangeribacter sp.
GCCATTGGTATATTGTTAGTGATAACATTTTGTTTAACTAACACGTAAATCAATGGACTTACAACCGTTTGAAACGTATCTCCGTCAGGCCAATATGGCAGAGAATACTATCTCGGCATACCTCTATGCCTTGAAAGAGTTTGACTCCAGACACAAGGAGTTGAACAAGAAAAATCTGTTGGTTTATAAGACTTATCTCATTGAGACTTATAAGCCGAAGACCGTAAATCTCCGTATCCAAGCAGTAAACAAGTATCTTGACTTTGTTGGCAAGTCAAAACTTAGACTTAAATCCGTTAAGGTGCAGCAGCGCTCCTATCTGGAAAATGTAATCAGTAATGCCGATTACACATTCCTCAAAAACAAACTGAAGAAAGAGCCTAACCAAGAATGGTATTTCGTGGTTAGATTTCTCGCTGCCACAGGCGCACGTGTAAGCGAGTTGGTACAGATGAAGGTAGAACACGTAAAGGTGGGCTACTTCGACATCTATACCAAGGGAGGCAAAATGCGACGTATTTACATCCCAAAGAAGCTCCGCGAGGAAGCCATGATATGGCTAATCGCAGAAAAACGTGAATCGGGCTATCTTTTCTTAAACCGATTCGGTGAGCGCATCACAACACGAGGAATAGCGCAGCAGCTCAAGAACTATGCTGAAAAGTATGGACTGAACCCATCTGTAGTGTATCCACACTCATTCCGCCACCGCTATGCGAAGAACTTCCTTGAGAAGTTCAACGATATATCGCTCCTCGCAGACCTCATGGGTCATGAAAGCATTGAGACCACACGTATATATCTCCGTCGCAGCTCAACCGAACAGCAAGACATCGTGGATCAAGTAATCACATGGTAAAAAATTTTCTTAAGTAGTGTTGATGTGATTACCCTATCAGCTAAAAAATATCATATTAGGGTTAAAATAAGGTTATGCCCTTTTTCGCATCTTTTAATTTTGTGTCAGCATCGCAATGTCGTGATGTCTGACACAAAATTATTATGAAACAATTTGAACTCAAATTCTACAAAGAGTGGTATGATGCACTCTCCGAACTCTCCCACGAAGATTGCGCCAACGCCGTCCTCGCTCTTCTCGAATATTATAAAAACCTTTGCATGCTTTGCAGCTGTACGTGCGGTCTTTATGGCATCATTGAGATTTGGGTAATGATGTAGGCGATGTAGCAGAGGAAGAGGAGGGCGCCTTCCCAGCGGGTGATGGTGCGCTCGGCAAACTTCCAGCTGAACATCCAGAACAATACTGCAGCCAACGTCATCACCAAAAGGTCAAACTCTGTGATGCCTCCAAACGGCAACGGACTGATAGTGCCCGTCAATCCCAACACGAGGAAGATGTTGAAAATGTTGCTGCCAATCACATTTCCAATGGCTATCCCCGTCTTACCCTTGATGGCGGCTGTGATGGAGGTGGCAAGTTCCGGAAGTGAGGTGCCGGCTGCCACTATCGTCAAACCAATCAGTGCGTCGCTCATTCCCAATGATGACGCTATCCCCGAAGCACCGTCAACAAAACGGTCACCGCCATAGACAAGTCCGGCAAGTCCTGCTATTACCCACACAATGGCTCTCCACATCGGCATTGCCGGTTTCATCGCCGCATTCTCCTCCGACGGGTCGCCGGGCTCTGTGTGCTTTGCCTGTGAGAACGTATAGCGCATGAAAATAATGAAGAACAGGAGAAGCAAAATTCCGTGGGGACGTTGAAGCACTCGCGGGCCCTCCACACCCAACAGGTCGCCACATCCTATGGCAAGTAACGCGATCGACGAGAGTATCACAAGTGGTATCTCATTGACCATTATAGACCGCTCTACCTTTATCGGCTTCACAAGAGCCACGATGCCGATTATCACAAACACATTGAATATATTGCTGCCGACCACATTACCAATTGCCATCGGTGCATTCCCTTGAAATGCCGACACCAGACTGATGGCGAGCTCCGGTGCGGAAGTGCCGAAAGCCACCACCGTCAATCCAATCACGAGGTCGCTGACACCCCACTTTTTAGCAATGGCAGACGCCCCATCGGTGAGAGCATTCGCCCCAACGAGAATCAACACAAGTCCTAATAGAAGCCAGAATATAGACATAGGCGAAATAGGTTAAAGGTTATAGGTTAAGAGGTGAGAGGTAAGAGTGAAGAGGTAAGAGTGAAGAGTGATACTCTTCTTTACAACAAATGCCACAATCTTTTTATCGCCGGTATGTCGATTTTATTTCTTCTGTTTTGTCACATTAGTTTCTATTATGTATCATTATACACGCAGTTATGTTGTGTTGTGGAGGTTTGTCCACCTTTTTGACACATATTTTCACATATATTAAACGAATTGAAACCATTATTTCAATCTTATTTACTAAATTTGCGGTGCGAATCATACTCTCTTCTCTTTTAGACTTGAATATCGTCATGAAAAAACTGAAATAATGAAAAAAGAAACTCTTAGCCTCGCAGCCGACAATATCCGTATCTTGGCTGCATCAATGGTTGAAAAAGCCAAGTCCGGTCACCCCGGAGGCGCTATGGGTGGCGCCGATTTCATCAACGTGCTCTATAGCGAATATCTCGTATACGATCCCAAAGACCCCTCATGGAACGCCCGTGACCGTTTCTTCCTCGACCCGGGACACATGGCCCCGATGCTCTATGCACAGCTCGCCCTCATAGGGAAATACACCCTCGGCGAACTAAAAGAGCTACGCCAGTGGGGAAGCCCGACTACCGGTCACCCGGAGTTTGACATCGTGCGTGGCATCGAGAACACCTCCGGTCCACTCGGTCAGGGTCACACATTCGCAGTGGGTGCAGCCATCGCTGCCAAATTCCTCGCAGCCCGCACCGGCAATCCCGGTTTCAGCAAAGAAACAATCTACGCTTACATCTCTGATGGTGGCATTCAGGAGGAAATCTCCCAGGGCGCCGGTCGTCTCGCCGGTTATCTCAGTCTTGACAACCTCGTGATGTTCTACGACTCAAACGACATCCAGCTCTCTACAGAGGTGAACGCCGTGACAAGCGAAGACACCGCAATGAAATATCGCGCTTGGGGTTGGAACGTAATGGAAATCAACGGTAACGATATCGATGAGATCCGTCGCGCTCTTGACGCTGCCAAAGAGGAGAAGGAACGCCCAACACTCATCATCGGCAAGTGTGTGATGGGCAAGGGCGCACGTAAGGCAGACGGAACCTCCTACGAGCGTAACTGCAAGACCCACGGTGCACCTCTCGGTGGCGACGCTTACCGCAACACAATCTGCAACCTCGGCGGCAACCCCGATGATCCATTCGTAATCTTCGATGAGGTGAAAGACCTTTATGAGGCTCGCTCAAAAGCCCTTGAGGGCATTGTGGCTGAGCGTCGCGGTGAAGAGAAGGCTTGGGCTGACGCCAATCCGGAGAAAGCCGCAGAGGTGGCTGACTGGTTTGACAACAAGGCTCCGAAGATTGACTGGAGCAAGGTGCAACAGAAGGATAATGACGCCACCCGCAATGCTTCAGGCGCAGTGCTCGCGCAGCTTGCCCAGCAGGTGCCAAACATGGTATGTTCTTCAGCCGACCTCTCTGAGTCTGACAAGACAATCTCATTCCTCAAGCAGACCCACGCATTCACAAAGGGTGACTTCTCCGGAGCATTCCTTCAGGCAGGCGTCGCTGAGCTCACAATGGCTTGCTGCTGCATCGGTATGGCACTCCACGGAGGTGTAATCGCCGCTTGTGCCACCTTCTTTGTATTCTCCGACTATATGAAACCGGCTGTGCGTATGGCAGCCCTTATGGAACTTCCTGTGAAGTTTATCTGGACACACGATGCATTCCGCGTTGGTGAGGATGGCCCGACACACGAGCCGGTTGAGCAGGAGGCTCAGATCCGCCTGATGGAGAAACTCCGCAACCACCACGGCCGCAACTCAGTGCTTGTGCTCCGTCCGGCTGATGCACAGGAGACAACCGAGGCTTGGAAACTTGCCATGGAGAATGTCTACACACCGACAGCCCTTATCCTTTCGCGCCAGAACATCACCAACCTTCCCGAAGGCAACAACTATGAGCTCGCCGCTAAGGGAGGATATGTGGTAGCCGGATCTGATGAGAATCCAGACGTGGTGCTTGTGGCTACCGGCTCTGAAGTCTCCACACTTGTGGATGGTGCCAAACTTCTTCGCAACGACGGCATCAAGGTTAGGGTCGTATCCGTTCCGTCAGAGGGGCTCTTCCGCACCCAGCCGACTGACTATCAGGACGCAGTGCTTCCACGTGGCATCAAGAGATTCGGTCTCACCGCCGGTCTTCCCGTAAACCTTCTCGGTCTCGTTGGCACTGACGGCAAAATCTGGGGTCTGGAGTCTTTCGGATTCTCCGCTCCTTACAAGGTGCTTGATGAGAAACTTGGCTTCACCGCTGAGAACGTCTACAATCAGGTGAAATCAATGCTTTGATTTCCAATCCACTAAAAATTAATGTCATAATGTCAGTTTGTCAAATTGACATTATGACATTAA
>CAZRUR010000087.1:4630-7392 GCA_964603335.1 uncultured Sangeribacter sp.
ATGATGTCTTCGCCTGACCTGAAGACCTGGAAACCGGAGAAAGCCCCACTCGACCCTATCCCGCAATGGGCAATGGAGTCAGTGCCAGCCTACAAGGGACACACATGGGCCCCCGACATTATCAAGGTTGGCGACAAGTGGTATTTATATTTCAGTTGTTCTACTTTCGGGAAGAATATATCAGCAATAGGTGTGGCCACCAACAAAACGCTCAACCCACAGTCGCCTGATTACAAATGGGAAGATCTCGGTATGGTTATCAAGTCAGAACCAGGTGTAAACGACTGGAATGCCATAGACCCTAACGTCATAATGGATGAGGAAGGGAACCCATGGCTCACATTCGGATCGTTCTGGGACGGTATTCAGCTGGTGCGTCTTGATAAGGATATGCGCACGCCTATAGGTGAGTTGAAGACGATAGCCCGCAGACTCAATCCTGATGAAGTTGAGCATCTGCAACCAACTGCCAATGAGAATGCCATCGAGGCTCCGTTCATTATCAATAAGGATGGATATTATTACCTGTTTGCAAGCCACGACTACTGTTGCAAAGGTCTGAACAGCAACTACAAGGTAGTAGTGGGTCGTAGCAAAAACGTTGAGGGCCCTTATCTTGACAAGGAGGGAAAGGATATGGCAGACACCGGTGGCACACTACTGATAGCCGAGACCGTCAACTATAGCGGCGTTGGACATTGCAGCGTCTACAATTTCGACGGAAAATGGCGTTTCGCTGCCCACGGCTACGACAAGAGCAAGAACGGCGCAAGCAAACTTGTACTCCGAGACATCATCTGGGAAGACGGCTGGCCAAGACTTATAGAAAATTGAAAATCATATTAATAATCATCATAAAGCAAATCAGGGAGAACTCATCATACCGACGAATTCTCCCTTACATTTTATATAGTTATTGATCCGTTATTTGTTGACAGTGGAGTCGTTGGGAGTCATGTCATGGAGCTTAAATGACACCGGCAAGTTGAAATAAGATGCCACAGGTTTGCCACCCGCCTCACCGGGCTCCCATTTGGGCATGTTCATGATTACCTTTACTGCCTCTGCATCCAGCTCAGGATCGACACCCTTCATAACTTTAGCATCGCTGATCTTACCATCCTTACCAACAACAAATCTTACAACAACCCTACCCTGAACATTATTTTTCTGTGCATTTTCCGGGTAACGAATATTGCTTGCAAGGAATGTCATCAAAGCGTTCATTCCACCAGGATACTCAGCAGCCTTATCGACAACTGTATACACTTTCTCTTCCTCTTTAGATGACGCAGCTGATACACTGGCAGAAGTAGATTTTGAAGCGTTTTCCGCAACAATCATTTCGGAATCTGCGGAAAAATTCGTAACTTTGTCGGCAACATTGTCAAACATGGTTGCGTTTTCTGTCTCGGAAATGACAGATGCCACAGCTGATGAGTTGACGATGGCTACTCCAGCAAGAAGAGCCGGGATAGTGGCGAGCGATGCCACTCGGCGCAATGTGCGCGGCTTTGTTTTGTACATCATGGTCATACGTTTTTTAAGTTTACTATGATTCAGGCTGTTGGCAGGTGACGGCAATCTCTCGCCAACAGCCTTTTCTATTAGAAGATATTGGTATTGGGTGATGTCTGCGCCTGAGCGGATCACAGAATCGTCTGCCTGATACTCATGCACGGTCTTAGACTCCTCAATCATAAGCAGCTGAAGGGTGCGACCTTTCTGTCAGCCACCACTACAAAATGATACTCACCGTAATCAGTTACTATCTCACCTTTACTGATTATTCCATAGATCTTTATCAGTGAACTGAGAAATCTCACAGCAGCCACACATACGCCCAAGGCATAAATGCTAATCAGTATGGTCAGCCACAAGGGTTGAGGTTGCTGCTCGATAATAGCGGCAGACGAAATGTCAGCGGACACCATTCCCGACAAATCGACATCAAGAAGAGTGTCAGTACCCGCTGCAGGAGACCAAAAGGGAATGTTTATCCAGTCATATCCTGCAACTGACATTAGGGATACTATATATATAAGGTATAGCGTCACCCTGTTGAGCGTGAACTGCCGCTCGCTCGCCATAGTCCAGCGATAAGCCAGATACAGACAGGCAAGCACTATGCTTGAAGCAATTGAATATGACAGAATTGCACCCATTTGAATGGAAAATGTAAAATTGAAAATTGAAAATGTAAAATTGAAAATTGATGACTATTTCTTCTTTTCTATGAGGTCGAGAATCTCACGGAGGTCTGCTGCTGAGATTTTCTCTTCCTCAGCGAGAGCCGACACCACATTCTTATAAGAATTGTTGAAATAGTTCTTGATGAGGTTTGCAAGAGATTTCTTTTGGAAATCCTCTTTCTTTGCTATTGCATAGAACCGGTGGCTCGGGCCGAACTCTTCATGACCCAGATAACCTTTTGTCTCCAATATCCTGACGGTGGTAGCCACGGTGTTGAAGTGAGGCTGCGGCTCGGGATACATGTCATGAATCTGCCTGATGAACAATGGGCCTTTTTCCCAGATGGCATTCATGATGAATGCCTCTTTGTCGGTGAGCAATGATGGTTTTCTGCCTGCTTTCATATCTAAATGATTTAAGTTTCTTGAATATTCTAATTTTATGCTGCAAAGGTAATTCTAATTTTCTATCAAAACAACTAATTGGTTAGTCTTATTTTGTTAAAAAACGTTAGTCACCTCATTTATTCTGTTTCTTTCATACGTTTTGCACCCTAAAGCATACAATTT
>CAZRUR010000087.1:7492-9023 GCA_964603335.1 uncultured Sangeribacter sp.
TCACCTCATTTATTCTGTTTCTTTCATACGTTTTGCACCCTAAAGCATACAATTTTATATAAAACTTGCACCTTGAAGCATACAATTTCTTTAAAAATTTGCTCCTTTAAGGTGAAATTACTATATTTGCAGAAACTTTTGATGTTATGATTGACTATAGATTACAAGAATATATGCGAGAGGAACTGGAACGTACACCAACGGCGTTTCATAGATATATGTACGACAAAATTCCATGGGAAGACAGGATGATTGGTCTGGTGGGTCCTCGTGGCGTGGGGAAATCCACACTTGTAAAGCAACGTATTCTGAGTCATTCTGATTATTCAAATTGGCTTTATGTCTCCGCCGATCATGTGTGGTTTTCCGATCACACGCTTTTAGACCTTGCGGATGATTGGAAGAAACGGGGAGGAAAATATCTTGTGATTGATGAGATACATAGGTATCCCGGATGGTCACGAGAGCTGAAAAATATTTATGATGGCTTCTCTGGGCTGAATATAATTTTCACCGGCAGCAGTGTGTTGGACATTCACAAGGGTGTGGCTGATTTGAGTCGGCGGGCATTGATGTTTCATATGCAGGGGTTGTCATTTCGTGAGTATCTCGAAATGTTCAAGGATATAAAGTTTCCAGTTTACTCTGTTGATGATATTGTAAATCATCGGGTGGTCATACCAAGAGACTTTCACCCCTTACCATTGCTTAGGGAATATATTCATCGTGGCTACTATCCTTTCTGCGAATTTCCGTCTTACGAGATAAGGCTTCAGCAAGTAATCAACCAGACTCTTGAAGTAGACATTCCCCAGTATGCCGGGATGAATGTGGCCACCTCACGAAAATTCAAACGGTTGCTTTCGATAATATCCACCATGGTGCCATTCAAACCCAATATCTCTAACCTGAGTGTGGAACTTAGTGTAAGCCGTAATGACTTACCCGATTATCTTGTTTTTCTTGAACAAGCCGGCATGATTGGGCAGCTTCGTGACGACACAGGAGGAATAAGGGGGCTGGGAAAGGTAGACAAGATATATCTTGACAACACCAATCTCATTTATGCTTTGGGAGGAGATAATGCAAATATAGGCAACGTAAGGGAAACTTTTTTCTACAACCAGACGCGTGTAAATTATGATGTAATATCGTCAAAGAAAACTGACATCAAGATAAACAACAATATATTCGAAGTTGGGGGCTATAAAAAAGGAAAACGTCAGTTGGAGGGAGATCCAGATGGCATCGTTGTAAGAGATGACATAGAGTTAGGGCATGGGCAATTTGTCCCCCTATGGCAATTTGGACTTACCTATTGACCAAACATTTTGGAGTTTTTGTCAATTTTGGGCTCAAATATTTTGGAGTTTCTGTCATTTTAGTCCAAAAACATTTTTGGTTCTTTGTCAAATTAATTCATTTTATAGTGTAATTCAGACTGATACTGATGAATTGTAAGAGGTTTTCGTCCGTCAGGGTTGAAAACCTCATTTTTGTAATTACATTTTTATTTATGAACAGGGCCATG
>CAZRUR010000088.1:0-8900 GCA_964603335.1 uncultured Sangeribacter sp.
AGTCATCCTACATTCAATTTAACCTCCCCACAAAATCAGTTGCGGATTTGAGGTTTCTCTTCGATCTGCTAACACACCCTCATCTGAATGAATATAAAGCGCGATGCGAATCATTTATCTCTAATTTCAAAACACTTTCAGCAAAATAATGTTCAATTCAAAAAATATTATTAACTTTGCACTCCCAATGTATATAATCGGCTCTGATTTTAACCATTTAAGCATCACGAGTCTATTCAAAAATGAAAAATATTAACAGGTAAAAATGAAAGCATACGTTTTCCCTGGTCAGGGTGCCCAGTTTGTTGGAATGGGCAAAGACCTCTATGAGACCAACGCCGAGGCCCATGTCCTCTTCGACAAGGCTAATGAAATCCTCGGTTTCCGCATCACCGACCTTATGTTTGAAGGCACTGAGGAAGACCTCAAGCAAACTAAGGTGACACAGCCAGCAATTTTCCTCCACAGCGTAATCCTCGCCAAGAGCCTTGGCGAGGAGTTCAAGCCCGACATGGTGGCTGGACATAGCCTTGGTGAATTCTCTGCCCTCGTGGCTGCCGGTGCCCTCTCTTTTGAGGAAGGTCTCAAACTCGTTTCAGCCCGTGCCCACGCTATGCAAAAAGCCTGTGAGGCCCGTCCCTCTACCATGGCTGCTGTCCTCGCCCTCCCGGATGAGAAAGTGGAGGAAATCTGCAAGGAAGTCAACGACATCGTGGCTCCCGCAAACTATAACTGTCCCGGCCAGGTGGTTATCTCCGGAACTCTCGAGGGGATCGACGCCGCTTGCGAGAAGATGCTTGCCGCCGGCGCGAAGCGTGCCCTTAAACTCAAGGTGGGTGGCGCGTTCCATAGCCCTCTTATGCAGCCGGCCCAGGAGGAGCTTGCCGAGGCTATTGCAGCCGCTAAATTTGAGACTCCGATTTGCCCCGTTTACCAGAACGTTGACGCCAAGCCTCACACCGACCCGGAGGAAATCAAGGAGAATCTTATCAAGCAGCTCACTGCGCCAGTGCGTTGGACACAGGATGTAGAGGCTATGATCGCTGATGGTGCCGATGAGTTTATCGAACTCGGTCCCGGCGCCGTGCTTCAAGGACTTGTGAAGAAAATCAACCGTTCGGTAGCAACTTCCGGAAAACAATAACCCCGCTTCTGTGTTTATAGGTTATAGACCCCTATAAACACAGAAACTTATAAACTCATAAACTTAAGGAATATGAACGTAGCAATTGTTGGAGCCAGTGGCGCTGTAGGACAGGAACTGCTCAAAGTGCTTGACGAGCAGAATTTTCCGGTCACTAACCTGCGTCTTTTCGGTTCTCCAAGAAGTGCGGGCAGCCAATATGAATTCCGCGGCAAGAAAATCACCGTGGAGCTGCTCAGCCACGATTCCGATTTCTCCGGCATCGACATAGCATTCACATCTGCGGGAGCTTCCACATCTAAAGAATATGCAGATGTCATCACACGCCACGGCGCAGTGATAATCGACAACAGCAGCGCATTCCGTATGGATGCCGACGTGCCTCTTGTAGTGCCGGAGGTTAATGGCGCTGATGCGCTCAACCGCCCCCGAAATATTATTGGAAACCCCAACTGCACCACAATCCAGATGGTGGTGGCCCTGAAGCCTATCCATGACTTGTCGCCTATCAAGAAGGTGCATGTCGCAACATATCAGGCTGCCAGCGGGGCCGGCGCTTCTGCTATGCAGGAACTGATCCACCAGTATGAGGAGTTGGCAAGCGGAAAAGAGCCTACAATAGAGAAATTCGCCTATCAGCTTGCTTATAACGTTATTCCGCATATCGACATCTTCACCGATAATGGCTACACCAAGGAGGAGATGAAGATGTTTAACGAGACTCGCAAGATTATGCACTCAGACGATATCAAAGTTAGCGCCACATGTGTCAGAGTGCCCGTTATGCGTGCCCACAGCGAGGCTATATGGGTGGAGACGGAGCGACCCATATCTCTTGAAGAGGCTTATAAGGCCTTTGAAAATGCTGAGGGACTTATCGTGAAGGATAATCCAGCGAATAAGGAATATCCAATGCCTCTCGACATCACCGGCAAAGACCCTGTCTATGTCGGCAGACTGCGTAAGGATCTCTGCGACCCTTGCGGACTCAGTTTCTGGGTGGTGGGCGACCAAATCAAAAAGGGGGCCGCCTTGAATGCCGTGCAGATTGCTCTCTGGCTGCTCAAAAACGACTCCCGTCTTGCTTCCCTCTGAATTTACCCTAACGCATTATAATTGGATGCGCATCATGCTTTGAATTGGTGCGTGCCCATATTGACAAATAGTCAGACTTGTAACGATTTTCACATAAAAATTGCAAGTCTGGCTATTTTTTAATATTTTTTTGCGTTTGTATTGCATTTTTATTTCAACACCTTATTTTTTTTGCTTAACTTTGCAATTGGTTTTCAACACAAGCCTTCGCTGAGTAAGCGTTTGGCATTATCACCCACCCTTAAAGGATAGTAAAATGGGAATTTTTTCATTCACACAAGAAATCGCAATGGACTTGGGCACCGCCAATTCCATTATCATTCATAATGACCAGATAGTGGTCGACGAGCCGTCGGTCGTGGCTATTGAGAATAAGACCGACAAACTTCTCGCCGTAGGCACTGCCGCCCATCAGATGGAGGGCAAGGAGCCTCCCGGCATCCGCACAATCCGTCCGCTTCGTGACGGCGTAATTGCAGACTTCAACGCTGCAGAGCAGATGATTCGTGGAATGGTGAAGATGGTAAGCTCTAAGCGCCGTTGGTTCTCACCTTCTCTCAGGATGGTGGTCTGCATCCCCTCCGGCTCTACTGAGGTGGAGATACGCGCCGTGCGCGACTCTTCGGAACATGCCGGCGGCAGAGACGTTTATATGATCTACGAGCCTATGGCTGCTGCTCTCGGCATTGGCCTTGATGTGGAGGCCCCGGAGGGCAACATGATTGTCGATATAGGTGGAGGTAGCACGGAGATTGCTGTGCTCTCTCTCGGTGGCATCGTCAGCAACAAGAGTATACGTCTCGCAGGAAACGACCTTACCTCCGACATTCAGGAACACATGGGCAGGGTCCACAATTTGAAAGTTGGCGCAACCATGGCTGAGAAGATAAAGATCAACGTCGGTTCTGCGCTCCCGGTGCTCGACAACCCGCCGGAGCCTTTCCTCGTTACTGGCCCTAACCGCATGTCGGCTCTCCCAATGGAAGTGCCTGTCACTTATGAGGAAATCTCCCACTGCATAGATAAGACAATTTCACGCATGGAGGCAGCCATTCTTGCTGCCCTTGACGAGACACCACCTGAGCTTTATGCCGATATCGTAAGAAATGGCATCTATCTTGCCGGTGGCGGCGCCCTTCTTAAGGGTCTTGCAAAACGATTCACTGATAAAATCCGTATCGAGTTCAAGATTGCCGATGATCCATTACACGCTGTGGCTAAAGGCACTGGCGTGGCGCTTAAGAATATCAATAAATTCTCTTTCCTCATCCGTTGATCTCTCTCGTGCTTAAGCACACTACAACCTAACATCATTTGCTGCCATCGCCAGAGATGGCAGCAAATGATGATTATTATAGAGTGATGTAGGTAAGGATATACAGGAAGAAACCAATATTTCCAAGGTGAGAAATCTGCTTAACTTTTTAATTCGATATGGCACATGGATTCTGTTTGCTTTCTATGTGGTTATCAGTTGTGCGCTTTTGTTCAGCCACAGCTCCTTCCAGCAGTCGGTCTATCTGACCTCTGCCAACGGAGTGTCAAGTGCTGTATATGGCACCACTTCCGAAGTGACAGGTTATTTTCACCTCCGCAGCATTAATGAGAGCCTGCAGGCAAGTAATGCCTTGCTTGAAAATGAGGTGTTAAACCTAAGGCATCAGGTGGCGGAATTGCAGACGAAACTCTCTGATACCCTCGATTTCAAGAATGTTCCGGCAAGGTTTGATTACGTCTCCGCCACTGTCATCAACAACAGTGTGCGCCATCCCAGAAACTATTTCTCCATAAACCGTGGCACTCTCGACGGCGTGAAGGCCGGGCAGGGTGTGGTCGACCAGAATGGTATTGTGGGCATTGTGAATGTTGCCGGTAATCACACCGCAAGAGTCATTTCACTCCTTAACGAGACCCAACATTTCTCAGTGAAGGTAAAAGGCACAAACTTCATTGGTTCTCTTGCCTGGAAGGGTGGCGACTCATCAATCGGATATATGGAGCAGGTGCCACGTCACGCTAAATTCCATGTGGGTGATACAATTGTGACAAGTGGCTATTCCAACACTTTCCCGGCTGATATCCCCGTCGGAATTGTGATGAACAGGATTAAGGGGTCGGACGATAACTTCTTTATCGTAAAACTCCGGCTCACATCCGATTTTAAGGCTCTCAGCACTGTCAGGGTCATTTTGGATGAATATAAGGCTGAGCTTGACTCCCTTGAGAAGTATGATTTCAATCCCACAAAATAAACACTCCAATAGCGATAAACTAAAAACGACAACTGATAATCGAAAAAACACATGAGTAGAGATATTGTCATATTCACATTGCTCTTTGTGATTCTTGTGGCTTTGCAGGTGCTGATTTGCAACCACATTGCCATTTTCAATGTGGCTGTGCCAATTATCTTTATATATTTCATAATCCGTCTCCCCATTGCCATGGGCAAGGGAGTCCTCTTTACGTTGTCGTTTATCCTCGGTCTTTGTGTCGACATATTCTCCGACACTCCAGGTGTCAATGCCCTTGCATGCACCCTGCTCTCTGGAATAAAGAGACCGATATTCTATGCCTACATTCCTAAAGACGACAAGACAAAAGAAATCACCCCATCTGTGTCTTCTATGGGCATCAGCCCTTATTGCAAATATCTTGTGACTATGGTGGGAATCTATTGTCTCCTCGTCTTCTCTATTGAATATTTCAGTTTTGCTGAGATCAAAGACATCGTGATTCTTGCCGCTTCAAGTTGCGCGTTGTCTTTTGTCTCTATACTCGCCATTGATAGTTTAATCCTAAGTAAATCGTGAGAAAAGACTATAAGTTAGCCAAACGCAGATATGTGATCGGCGGTTTCATCACCTTAATAGTCATCATCTACATCATAAGATTGTTTTCTCTTCAGGTAGGTGATGAGACTTATAAGGAGAATGCCGAGAGTAATGCGTTTTTGAGAAGGGTAATCTATCCCGCACGCGGCCTGATGTACGACCGCAACGACAAGCTGGTGGTGTTTAATCAGCCAGCTTATGATGTGATGCTTATCCCTAAAGACGTTGGAAAGTTCGACACAACAATGCTTTGTGACGTCCTTAACATAACTAAGGAGCAACTTGCCGAGAAATGGGCGGAGATGAAAAATCCGCATAAGAACCCTGGATATTCTGCCTACACTCCCCAGAAACTTATCTCCCATCTCTCTACGGAAGATTACGGCCGGCTCCAGGAGAAACTGTATATGTTCCCTGGTTTCTTCATTCAGACAAGAACCGTAAGGCAATACAACTACGTTGCCGCTGCCAACATCCTCGGCAATATTCGTGAGGTGTCGGCCACCGATGTGGAGAATGACCGTTATTACCGCTCCGGTGACTATACGGGCGACCTTGGTGTGGAGAAAAGCTACGAGAAGCATCTCCGCGGTGAGAAAGGTGTTGAGATTCTGATGAAGGATGCCCTTGGAAGAATTAAGGGCAAATATGAGAACGGCATCCACGATGTGTCGCCGGTATCTGGTAAAAGCCTCCAGTTGTCAATCGACATTGAGCTCCAGGAATATGGAGAGCAGCTTATGCGCAATAAGATTGGGGCGATTGTGGCAATCGAGCCGGCAACCGGTGAGATTCTCGCCATGGTGACCTCTCCCAACTACGACCCCGCATTGCTCGTAGGGAAAGACCGTGGTAAAAACTATGCTGCCCTCGTATCAGATTTCTATAAGCCTCTTTACGACCGTGCCCTTCAGGGCGCTTATCCCCCCGGATCTACATTCAAGCCAACCCAGGCCCTCATATTCCTTCAGGAGGGTGTCATCACTCCCAACACCATGTATCCCTGCTATCATGGATATATTAATGGCATTAGGGTGGGTTGCCACGGTCACGGTTCTCCCCTTGCCCTCAAACCGGCTTTGCAGACTTCCTGCAATGCATATTTCTGTTGGGGGTTCAAAAATATGATCGATAAAAAAGGCACCAAGCCTTACGACCAACTCACCAAATGGAAAGACTATCTTGTGGAGATGGGCTATGGATATCGTCTCGGAGTAGACATCCCATCGGAAAGCCGTGGCTTCATTCCAAACTCTGACTATTATTCGAAGTCATTCCGTGGCCCGAGATGGAGTGCCAACTCTGTGATCTCTGTCGCGATTGGTCAGGGTGAGGTGCTTGCCACCCCATTGCAGATTGCCAACTTGTGTGCCACAATTGCAAACCGTGGTCATTACTTCACCCCTCATGTGGTGAAGGCTATTGCTGACACTGTCATCGACTCAAAATATAAGGAGGTTCATACCCCCGAGATAAGTAAGGAGCATTACGAGACAGTTGCCGAGGGTATGCGTATGGCTGTCACTGGTGGCACCTGCCGCATAGCAAATCTTCCGAATATTGAGGTGTGTGGAAAGACTGGCACAGCGCAGAATCCACACGGAAAAGACCATTCCGCTTTCATGGGTTTCGCACCATACCACGACCCTAAGATTGCAATCTGTGTATATGTTGAGAATGCAGGTTTCGGCGCCACTTTCGGCGTGCCTATCGGAAGCCTTATGATGGAGAAATATCTCACAGGCACCATCGCCGATGCGCGAAAGAGCCTTGAGGAACGTATGTTAAATTCTAATACAATCATCAGCAGTGGAGTCACGAAACACTGAAGCCAATGTATCCGTATTCCGATCGGTCGACTGGGTTACGATTATACTCTATGTGATCCTGGTGTCGGCGGGGGCAATCAGCATTTATGCTGCCAGCTACGACTTCGACAATGCGAGTATTTTTGCTTTTTCCGAATTTTCCGGAAAGCAATTCATATGGATTGGATTGTCGCTGGTGATTGGGGCAATCATCCTGTTGCTCGATTATCGGATATATGAGGCATATGCTTATCCGATTTACGCAGTCGTGATTCTGGTGCTTATTGCCACCATCTTCCTTGCCCCTGACATTAAGGGTTCTCGCTCTTGGCTTGTGTTTGGTCCGGTGAGTCTGCAGCCCGCTGAGTTTGGTAAGTTTGCCACGGCTCTCGCCCTGGCAAAACTCTTCACCTCTTATAATTTCAATCTCAACGCAAAGATCAGCAACTATTTCCGTGCCCTTATAATCATCTTCCTTCCGATTTGTCTTATATTGCTGCAGAAAGAGACCGGCAGTGCCTTGGTTTATTTCTCTCTGATATTCGTGCTCTACAGGGAGGGAATGAGCGGTCTGGTGCTTTTCTCCGTGTTCTGCGCTGTGCTCTATTTTGTGGTCGCGGTGAAGTTTGCTGATCCGCTCGTGCTTGGAATTCCAGTTGGTGAGTTCACCGTGTTTCTCCTCATTTTGCTCATATACGCGCTGATGCTCCTGTTCTATTGTCGCGACATAATCATTGCAAGAAATGTGATAATAGGATTTGTGGCATCCGGAATAATCGTAGCCATTCTCTCAGCTTGTGGTGTAGAGATTAATGGTATAATATTTTTCTGCTCTGTTTTGGGAATAGCTATTGCCTATACCCTGCTCGCAATGTTCCGACACAAGATTCAGAAGTTTCTCATCACTGTGGCATTTGCTGCCGTGTCTGTCCTCTTCCTGTTCTCTGTCAACTATGTTTTCGGCAATGTGCTTGAGCCACACCAGCAGATGCGTATAAAGGTGGCTCTCGGCATTGAGGACGACATACGCGGTGCCGGATATAATGTCAACCAGTCGAAGATTGCAATCGGCTCAGGTGGATTTGCCGGGAAGGGATTCCTCAACGGGACACAGACAAAGCTCAAGTATGTGCCTGAGCAGCACACCGACTTTATCTTCTGCACCATCGGTGAGGAGGAAGGATTCATTGGGTCTACTGCTGTTCTTGTGGTGTTTCTTGCCTTTATTCTCCGCATCATCTACATAGCGGAACGACAACGCACAGCCTTCGGCAGGGTCTATGCTTATTGCCTGGTGGCGTGTCTCATCTTCCATTTATGCATCAATGTGGGGATGGTGATTGGGTTGTGTCCCGTAATCGGCATCCCGCTCCCATTCTTCAGTTATGGAGGCTCTGCTCTGTGGGGCTTTACCATAATGCTCTTCATAATGCTGCGCATTGACGCCTCCCGAAAGGAACGGCGAGATTGAGTTGGGCTCGGATATAATAAAATTTCCATTTGGAGTGTTATAAATATATAATGGCTTTTGGCGGATTTGCCGTCAAGGCTTGAATAACTAACTAAAATCCGTGAAGACATGGCAAACAAACGTGAATTCAAGAAATATACGGAGGCTACCGGCGCTTCTGTATGCGAGGCTATGATGCTGGCTTACTACAACCAGAAAGGTATCAACAAGGAAGACGTAGAGAAAGCTATCGCCAAAGTGCTCAGCGCCACAGCAGCAGCAAAAAGCAACGCAAACGTCACTTTCGACAAAGGCCACAAGGCTTTTGCCGACCTTAAGGAATATTCCAAGGCTAAGGAGTCTTTCTTTGCAAAGCTCTTTGACAAAATCAATGAGGATTTCGCTAAAGAAATCGACGAGGCTCTCAAACTCTTCAACTCAGCCATCCCTCAGAGCGTGAAAGACGAGCAGAAGAAAGAGGCTGCCGAGTAATTTTTGGGCATAATAGTAAGAATGAGTCCACTTTAAAAAGTCGGACTTGTAAAATGTTAATAATTTAAGTTAATGCT
>CAZRUR010000089.1:0-7500 GCA_964603335.1 uncultured Sangeribacter sp.
TATCGCGTCGCCATACAACCGGATAAAAGAGTCTACGATACTTATATTGTCTTTATTAATCAGTTCCATTGCAATAATAATTGTCCAAAATATTAACGAAATTATTCAAACAATAATATCCTATTTAACAGTAGATAATGTTTTTTAAGCAACTTCAAACTATCATATGTATTGATACATTCAAGGGGTTTACTTGTTATAATTTTGAGAAAACTATAAAACACTATAAAAAGAAATCATATAAACTTGTGATTATGGAAACTCATATGAATTTTTTCCAGCCATCCACAACAAAGACTCCATCAGAAGACATATTGATCCTTGCCAAAAAGGTAAGGGAACTAAACCGCACTATAAACCATCCCTCCAGAATAACCGAATTCAAGAAAATCAACCCTGAGGATATGCCCATCATGTGGGAATATCTTAAGAAAGAAGCCGGACGCACAACAGATTTCTCCTATGCTGGAGTGCTGATGTGGGTGAATTATTTTAACTATGAATATGCCATCTATCGCAACACACTGTTCATCAAGGGCGTGGTGGAAAACGACATGAGCAAACCCGCCTTCTCCCTTCCCGTCGGCGAACTTCCACTTAAGGAATCAGTGGAAATACTGAAGGAATATTGCGACGCCAACAATATAGAACTGGAATTCTCAGCAATTCCAGAGTATGCAATTGAAGACATGAAAAGCCTAAGCCCGCGCTATATTGAGGAGCTCACCGATTGGGGTGACTATCTATATGACGTGAAGCCACTCGCCACCCTTAAAGGGAAGAAGATGAGCAAAAAACGTAATCATGTGCATCAATTCTTGTCGGAATATTCCGATTGGAAAGCAATAGAGATGACGCCGGAAAATGCCGATGAGGCCATGAGATTTATGGATTTATTTGACCTTGAAGGCGACTCCACCGACATGGCAAAGGCTGAGAGAGAACTGTCACGCGAATTGATAAGATACCTAAAAAATGGTGACCGCAATCTGAAAGGACTGCTGCTGTATGTAGATGACAAAGTGTGCGACTATACCATCGGAGACATCAAGGGCGACACACTTTTTATCCATGTTGAGAAAGCCACCCGTCACGTCAATGGCAGTTACGAGATGATAAACTATCTCTTTGCAAATAAGATGACTGAGAAGAATCCGGATATCCTCTACATAAACCGGGAAGACAATTCAGGAGACATGGGTCTACGGATGGCGAAGGAATCTTACCATCCGAAAGAGATACTTAAAAAATACAACATACTTTTCTAAGAGCCCTCCCATAAAAATTTCATATAATAGCCGAATACGTAAATTTTTACGCATTCGGCTATTATATTGGAATATTATCACTAACTTTGCAGCAGAAAACGAAACAAGATGAGCGACGTACTGGTAATTATACCGACATACAACGAGATAGAAAACATCACAGCCATCATAGAGGCGGTGATGAAATATCCTGACGGTTTTGACGTGCTGGTGATTGACGACAATTCTCCAGATGGGACAGCACAGGCTGTGGAGAAACTTATGGAACGCTTCCCGGGAAGAGTATTCCTTGAGAAACGCGCCGGGAAACAAGGTCTCGGCACTGCCTATATCCATGGTTTCAAGTGGGCACTTGCCCGCGATTATGCCTATGTGATTGAGATGGATGCCGATTTCTCACACAATCCTGACGACCTTACCCGTCTCTATCACAACTGTAAGGATAAGGGTGCAGACGTCACAGTCGGTTCTCGCTACATAACTGGCGTAAATGTAGTTAATTGGCCAATGGGAAGAGTCCTTATGTCTTATTTCGCCTCTGCCTATGTCAGGTTTATCACCCGGATGAAGTTGCGCGACGCAACCGCCGGATTTGTGTGCTACCGCCGCCGTGTGCTTGAGTCAATCAACCTCGACAAGATTGAGTTTAAGGGATATGCCTTCCAGATAGAGATGAAGTTTAAGGCTTATACCAAAGGTTTCCGCGTGGAGGAGTTGCCCATCATTTTCATCAACCGTCGTCTCGGCACCTCCAAGATGAATACCTCCATATTTGGAGAGGCTGTCTTTGGAGTGGTCAAACTCAAACTCGACAGCCTCTTACATAGGAATTAGTTGTTGATTGTTAGTTGTGTAAGACAACTAATCAATCTCCTCGATAGTATTGTTGGAGGGAACAGCGTGCTATGAAATCAGCATTCTTAGCCACCAGCTTATGATCGTCGCTGCCTGGGAAGACAGCATCCGGAAGGAGACCATTCCCTAATATATATCTGAGCAAATCTCCGGGGCAACAGCCGCGCTCGGTCAACAATTCCATCGCATGTTGCTTGGCATACTCCCTGTCATAGAGCGGATTCTCTGGATCTGCGATGCAACGCGCTATATTTCTGGCAAGAAGCATACCCTTTTCCTTATTGACCATCAGCACAAAGTCGCGCTCATTCTTCATCATCGACAGATGTTCCTCCCCTTCTGCCCATCCTATTCCATCAATAAAGAAACGGTTTAATTCAGCATATGTAGGGAAATAAGCCACAGTCTTGCCGCCGGTTGCTTTTGTAAAGGCAGTATAGTATTTGTGTTCCTCAACCTCCTTTTTCCTCTTCGAAGCCGGTGGCATCTTATGCTCCACAATAAGATAAAGCCATTCGCCAAGATACAATGCCAATGGACCCGTAGGATCTTCCGACATCGACTGCTCCATCCGCTTCTGCAGCTCAATCACGCTGTCCTCTTTCGATAAGTCAAATTGGGAAGCAATCTCAGAGAGAGTCATGGCATATGCCGGGGTCATAAGATAGCAGTGCATGAAAAGCCAGTTGCCAAGCTTATATAGAGCCTGTTTGTCTTCCTCTGCGTGTATCTCGAGCTCATGCGCAATCCTATAGTCTTCAGGGAGTGGCGACTCATCGTAAACCTCCTCAAGCATCTGCCACCAGGCATCAGCTCCAATGGTCAGTTCATCATCGAATGGATTTCGAACGCGCAGGTCCTCAAAATTCATCGACAGAGCATACCACACCATGAACCTGACATCCATCTTGTTGAGCTCATAGTCCATATACTCCTCACCTTCATCGTAGAAAGGAACATTGAAGCCATACATGCGGCGACACTCGTCGACAAACGAATGCCACACCCCGGCATCGCATATGACATCCTGATAATAACCGACAACAGCCATCGCAGCCCTCTCCACCACCTTTTCTGGATATGACTGGAACAGACCCTTGGTCTTTGCCTCCTCAGCAAGACGGTTGGCGAGATTCAGATAATATGCATCTGTCGAGGTCTCCTCCGGAGCTGCCGGCTGCCGGAGGATAAACTGCTCTTTGCTTATCATGGCTTATGCGTTTTTGAGTTTTTCTATAAGGGCTTCCGGAGTGAGTTTCTCTTGAGTGCCGGTGTTCATATCCTTAAGATTGATTGTGCCCTCCTCAAGTTCTGACTCACCAATCATCGCCACAAAACGGATATTCTGGGAGTTGGCATAACCCATCTGCTTCTTCATCTTTGCTGCATCAGGATATAGCTCAGACGACACACCCTTCTCACGGAGAAGCTTGACCAACTTGGCTGAGGCGGCTGCCTCTTTTTCTCCGAAATTGACGAATATCACCTTCACGCTGCTGCTGACGCTTTCAGGATAGAGGTTCAGCTGATTGAGCACATCATAGATGCGGTCGGCTCCGAAAGATATTCCGACACCTGACAAACCGGGAGTCCCAAACACTCCTGTAAGATTATCATAGCGTCCGCCACCTGTGATGCTACCAATCTGAACGTCAAGGGCCTTGACCTCAATGATGATGCCGGTATAATAGCTCAGCCCCCTCGCCAAGGAGACGTCAACCTCTACCTCACAATTATGACCAAGATTATTGATGCCGTCAATCACTGTGCGGAGCTCCTCCACACCCTTCATACCTATTTCAGATGCTGAGAGCAATTGCGACAGTGTGGCTATCTTATCCTCATTGCTGCCACTCATCTCAAGGAGTGGACGCAGTTTCTCTATCGCTTCCTCCGACAATCCTTTGCCTCGGAGCTCCTCGTTGACATTCTCGATGCCTATCTTGTCAATCTTATCGATTGCCACTGTGATGTCTACAATCTTGTCGGCTGCGCCAATCATCTCAGCGATTCCAGAAAGGATCTTTCGGTTGTTGACCCTTATTGCCACCCTTACCTTCAACTTGCTGAAGACAGTGTCGATCATTGAAAGCAACTCCACCTCATTCCAAAGGGAATCGCTGCCAACCACATCGGCATCACACTGATAGAACTCGCGGTAACGACCTTTCTGTGGACGGTCGGCACGCCAAACCGGCTGAATCTGGAAACGCTTGAACGGCATCTGCAACTCACCGCGATATTGCACCACAAATCGCGCGAACGGCACTGTCAGGTCGTAACGCAATCCTTTCTCACACATCTTGTTGGTGAGTCTGACAAGGTTTTTCTCTGCATAGTCCTCGTATTTCACATCCTTGAGGAAATCGCCAGAGTTGAGTATCTTAAAAAGCAGTTTGTCACCTTCCTCACCATATTTCCCCATGAGAGTGGAAAGGTTCTCCATCGCAGGGGTCTCAATCTGCTGGTATCCATAGAGTGCGAACACGCTTTTGATTGTGTCAAAAATATAATTGCGGCGCGACATCTCTATGGGTGAGAAATCGCGTGTACCTTTAGGTATTGAGGGTTTCTGTGCCATGTCTATTCTGTAATTTCTGTTTTCAATATGCGAAATTACAAAACTTTTGGAGAATTTCCTTTAAGATTTCATTGTTTTTGAATCATAATGATTAATTTCGCGTAATAAATGGGTAACCCGTGAATGTTTGGCACAAAAAATTTCATCGCGATGAGAGAAATAAAATTTTCTGAGGAGATACAGAAAGCGGCTCCGAATCTGAGAGTGCTTCAGGTTGAGGCACAAGTCTCTAACTCACCGACAAGCGACCGTCTGTGGAAAAAGATTGGGGATTCTGCCATCTGGCTAAGGGAAAATTTCAAGATTGAGGATATCAAGAATCGCCCGGCGATAGCAGCCACCAGGGCTGCCTATAAGGCGTTGGGAAAAGACCCTAACCGCTACCGGCCATCCGCTGAGGCTCTATGCCGCAGAATATTGAATGGGAAAGGAATCTATCGGCTCACTACCCTTATAGACGTCATCAACCTCATCAGCATAGAGACTGGCTTCAGCATCGGCGGCTTTGATGCCGACAAGATTGCGGGCGATACTCTCACCCTCAGTGTCGGCATTGAGAATGAGACTTTTGAGGCTATCGGCAGAGGACAACTGAACATCGGTGGGTTGCCGGTTTATCGTGATGCAGAGGGTCCTATAGGCACACCGACAAGTGATGTGGAGCGCACCAAACTGAGTATAGAGACCACCAACCTCCTGATGCTCGTCAACATGTATGCCGACGATGAGGAAGCCAACGACAATAAACTCATGGAATATATCGCATGGCTTCTCTCCAGCTTCGCCTCCTCCAACGCCCTCGCATTCACCATCCGCCCCTGCACCGCCCACTACTAATTTTCTAATTATTCAAATTGAATTATTTAATTTGAATAATTGTTAGAAATCGGCGGAGATGTGGAAGTTGAGTTGGCGGCGGGTCAGGTAATTGGGGACGGCGTATTGGATGTTGTTGACGTCGGTTACCCAGTAGTAGCTGCTGACGTTGGAGATGTCGAAGAGGTTGAAGAGGTCGAGTCCGAGGCTTATGCTCTTGAAATGGCGACGCCAGTCGCGGGCTATCACACCATCCTTGGGCGCACCGACCAATTGATAGCTCACACCGATGTCTACCCTCTTATATGCCGGGGAACGGAAATAGGAAAGGTCACGGCTGATGCGTGGAGCCGTCATGGTCAGTCCGTCGGCAAACACTCCCCTCAGACTGAACTTAAGCTTGGGGAACTTCGGGAAATAATCAGTGAAATAAAGACCTACGGAATAACGCTGGTCGCTCGGCAGCGGCACATTCTTGCCATTCAAAGTCTGATTGGTCTTCATCAGCGAGAACGACAGCCAAGAGTCGGAACCCGGCACAAACTGACCGAAAAGTTTGAAATCCAAACCCATAATATAACCTTTCGAATCATTCTGCCCCGAATAGGTAATCTTCAGGTTGTCATATTCGTAAGATATGAAATTGGCAAGGTTCTTATAATACACTTCGCCTGTGATCTTAAACGGGCGGTTCATGGCGCGGAAGGCGTAGTCAGTACCAGCCACCACATGAATGCTTCGCGGAGACTTAATGTCACGGTTAAGGGTCACAATTCCATTGCCATACTCATCCACCTCAGTAGCCCGATACTCCTTATAGAACGGTGACTGATAATACATACCGGCAGCCAGACGATAGTTCCATCGGTTGTTAGACATTGGAGAGAAACTCAAATTCACTCTTGGGGAAACAAGGAATTCCTTGTTGAAATCCCAGTATGACATACGCAGACCGGCGTTGAGAGTGAAATACCCCTTTGAGGATTCAAAATAGATCGCATCCTCAGCGAAAGCAGATATTCTGTTGGTGCTGATGTCCTGATGAGATGTCAGGTTATAGATCAGATGCACACCCCCTGGCTGGGTTGGCAATGAATAACCGGCACTGTCGCGCCATTCCCATTCCTTTGTGCGGTCGCGGAAATTGTCGTGGGCGTAAACCAAGCCATAAGTGAGATGATTATTCTTGACTACAGTATTCCCTTTCAAAGCGGCAGTCAATACAGAAGCCTTCAGACGGTTGCGCGAATGCTCCATATACTTGCCCACACCGAGTTCACCGCCAACGCCATCAGCGCCTGCAGTGCCAGCCTGGTCAAGCCAGTACTCACCAGATATGTCATAACTTACCAACTCATTGGTCATAAATGCTGACAACTGAAGTGAGAATGCCGTGCTGCGGTTTTTCTTGAAATTGAATGACAGTGTGCCGAAATAAGTCTCAAACTTATCTTTCTCCTCACCGTCGAAATACACCTTAAATTGCTTTACATCCGTAGCAGTGCCGAATGAGGTCTCGCGATCAGCAGGTTTGAATTTATAGTCGTTGATGGAAATATTGCCGAGAAGATTAACCGAGAATTTATCACTACCCTTGAATGTCATGTTGGTCTGATAGTCGAAATAAAGAGGATCATACTCACCTCTTGTCTCGAGAGAAGACAAAAGAGAGTTATTCTTCTTCAGACGCACACCGTGAATCTGAGAAAACTTACCTGAATTTGTACCCAAGCTCAACGAGCCACCCATCAGGCTAAGACCTACGGAGCCCTCAAAAGCCTCTGGTTCTCTATACGTAATATCGAGCACCGACGACATCTTATCAGAATAACGAGCCGGATAACCACCGCTTGAGAATTTGATGTTACCAACAAGGTCTGGATTTATGATGCTGAGTCCCTCCTGCTGTCCGCTACGCACAAGTTGCGGACGATACACCTCAACGCCATTAATGTATACAGAGTTTTCATCGAAGGAACC
>CAZRUR010000090.1:0-8636 GCA_964603335.1 uncultured Sangeribacter sp.
GACATCGGCGTTGAGGTCAAATCTTTGCTATCCATAATGTTATATTTTATTTTATAGACAAAACTCTAAAACCGAAAGTTGAATTAAGTTAATATTCTCTTTCAAATTTTACCAAATTTTCGATAAAGGGATTATTATTAAGCACAATTTCAGTGGCGTCATCATCCAATTTGCCTGTGAAAGTCGTTGAGTTGTCTGCATAAGAGAAAGATACCGAGTTGCCAGAGACTGAATAGTCGGCGGAAACAGAGATGCTCTGTTCATCCTCAACCTCAACATTCTTATTTTCATACTTAGTGATTGTCTCAAATGTGACACATCCATTCCCGTCAAGAGGAAGAGCGAGAGCCCCGGTGCTCCAGTAAATGCCATAACTATACACATTCACACCCATATAATTGCTTCCACCCACATTGATAACGAAGGAGCCTTCCTCAAACTTATACATTCTTTCGGTTGTGATTCGTTGTGCCGAATATCTGGAGATTGACGTTGTGGCATTGATTTGGCACTTATCGGAAGTGAAGGAAAGAGTCATCACCCCATCCAAATCATGTCCGCTCTTTTCACACAGATTTACAGACACATCAACAGTGTCGCATTTCTCCTCCAAAGTCCTGTTGAGCCCCGTAAGCTGTTGAACGATAGACAATACCGTTTCGTTGGTCTCCTGTTTGTCGGCAAAAACAGTCTGGAGGTCATGGATGCTTGAATCCACTGAAGACCATGTGCTGTTGGTCAGATTGATTTCTGATTTGACAGGATCATCATACTTTGGTTCGTCATTGCCACTGCAGGAGGAAAGACTAACGGTGAGGGTTATGGCAGCTGCCATAATGCTGAATTTAAATACATTCATAATACCATGATTTAGAGTTATAGAAATTTTTGGGAAATGCATTCCCTCGATTACGGCTGCAAAATTACGCCCCTCCTGTTCCAAATCATGGCACACCCAAAGAATTTTTTACAGTTTTAAGCTGGAGGCCTTCGGCGAGAAATCTTCCTGAATCTTGATGCAGATGGCATGAGAAACCTCCGACTCGGGGAATCCGATTTTGTCCCCGAAATCGTAGATCAATTTCATTTCATCCTCATACATCTCACCATCAGCAAAGGCGATGTCTATAAAATACCGCAACAGTGAACTTCTCAATTGTGGGGCAAGTGTAAAAATCGATGTTCCCCACATATTGCAGTTTTTCTTTCACTTCCGTGCAAAGGGCATGAAATTTCGGAAGAAGTGATTTGCTAACTTTGAGACTGTTGCCTTCGAGTACGCTTCGGAAATTGACATCATAGCCGATGCCTTCACATTTCTCCCTGACTACTTCAGTGACCGACCCCTGCAGTGCATTGAAAATCTGCCGGGCCAGAATCTCCTGCAAGTCGATGCTTGGATTAAGTTCTCTCATGATATAGGTTGTTATTTTTTGTTTGACAAGGCATCGTGAGATGCAGGAACGTCCTCCGGACGTATGTCCGTTTCATATAGGAATTTTCCTGTGTGATATTTCATCGGTTCGTTAAGTACTTCGGGATTGCCCACTATAAAATGATTCTTGTAGGTGGGGTTATATCCATTCAAGTTCTTACACTTCAAAAAGTCAACCGCCACATCTTCCAGATCTGCCTTTCCCACTATGGCGTAAGTTGGCAATTTGTCATATTCGGGCAAGACACCGCGAATATAATATTTCAGATACTCATTTCGAGCAATTGGATCCAAATCATGCCATTTCATTTTTTTACTGGCCACGATAAGAAATGTACCTCTGTCCTTGGTGCTCCAGTTCCTGTTTTCCAAATTGCTGATTCCGCTTGCGAGCATCTGAGCCCATGGCTGATAGATGGATAGAGCCTTTACGCAACCGTTTTTGCCGACAATATAGTTGGAAGATGAGGCTTCCGCGCTTACTGCCGTCATTGAATCAACTGCATCATTGTCTGCCGGCAATGATTCTGCAATTTCAATTCCATCGGTTTTAATGTGTTCATCTGCAGTAGCTTCGTGCTGGATTGTCGCTTGTTTTGCCGAATGGTCGGGTTGTGGAATTTCCGGGAAGTTGCCATCGTCTTCAGCATCTGATTCATCATCACCGAGGCCTTTGTATTTTTCGAGATAAGCCGACAGCTTGGCATACACATCCTGACGTTTCTTTTCGCGGATCCCTTTTTGCCCAAATCGCAACATTGCGGGAAGAATCTGAGAGAAAGCTGTCCCCGACATACTGATGTACCCTTTGCGGAAGGCTATCTCCATGAAATTATGGGTCTCAATCGTCTTGAGGTGTTCCTCCTCTATGATTTTGTTTAGTTCTGCTTCTTTTTGCTCCCTGACATACTTGGACCATGCCTCATCCACATCACTACCGGCCGTGATGGAGGCAATGAAGTTTTCTATCAGGTCCTTTTTGTTGCGAAGGTCCGGACTTGCATTGATGGCATTCTTGATTTTTACCACAATCTCCTTGTCCATCAGATGGTTTTTGGCATACTCAGTGATAAGCCAGAGAATGCGGTCAATGCTGATTTCATCCTGCTTGATGAGTTCCATCTCAAACACGATGTCATCGTTAACATTCTCAGCATTACCATCCTTGGTGACTTTAAACTCATTATAGATCTCTATGTAGGTGCTTGCCATGTGCTGACGGTCTGACTCGCTCAATATCTCCTTCCCTTCAAAGGCATCAAAGGTGGTCAGGATATTATAGAGTTTCATGATGTAGGAATACATCTTCACAAACTCTTTCTTTGCTTCCTCTCCCTTTATCTCCTCTCCAATGGGGAATTTAGCAAGAAGTTTTTCCACCATCTCCTTGTATCCCTCATGATATTTACCCTCATCATCGGTGTAGCCGTTGTAGTACTCCTCAAAGGTGCGCAGAAGCACTATCCCCTTGGCATCAGAGTTGCCAAAGAGACCGATTGCCTCGTTTGTTGCCCGTTCAAGGTTGCGGAAACAAACGATATTGCCGAAGGTCTTCACCGAGTTCAGAATTCTATTGGTGCGACTGTATGCCTGAAGCAGACCATGCATCTTGAGGTTCTTGTCCACCCACAGTGTGTTGAGTGTCTTGGCATCAAAACCTGTGAGGAACATATTGACCACTATAAGCAAATCAAGTTCCCGGTTTTTCATCTTCTTCGACACGTCTTTGTAGTAATTGCCAAACTGTTTGGCATCGGTGCTGTAGTTGCTGCCAAACATTGCGTTGTAGTCTCTGATGCACTCTTCAAGAGCCTCGCGGTCGGAGACGTTGAGCATTGTCGGGTCATCCGAGTTCTCATCGCCAAGGTCTCCGTCGAGCGGATCCTCTCCGTTGGCACTGAAACTATAGATCATGGCCACCTTCAGTCGCTTGTCTTCCGGCAGATACTCCATCTGGCGTTTGAACTCTTTGTAGTAGAGTTTTGCCATCTCTATGGAAGCTGTGGCAAAGATGGAGTTGAAACCGCGCAGGCGCTGCTCCTTCACCTGATAGGAGCTGTTGCGTTTGGTCTTCTTCTCGAAATTCTTCAATATGTAGGAGACAATGTTGCCGATATACCTTGGGTCGCGCATTATCTTCTCCCGGTCGATGTCATCCACCATCTCTTCCTCCACACCATCCCTGGCTCTCATGGTTCTCACATATTCCATACGGAATGGAAGCACATTCTTGTCCTGAATGGCATTGATGATGTTGTAGGTGTGCAGTCTGTCGCCAAACACGTCCTGGGTGGTGCTAAGGTTTGGTTTGCCGGAAGTGTTCACATTATCGGCGAAGATAGGGGTGCCTGTGAATCCAAAGAGATAATATTTCTTGAATTTCTTGATGATGTCGGTATGCATCTCGCCAAACTGGCTGCGGTGGCACTCATCGAATATCATCACCACCTGCTGGTTGAAGACATCAAGGTTCTGCTTGCGGTTTACGAGTATCGACAGTTTTTGGATTGTTGTGATGATTATCTTGCATGTCGGGTCTTTCAGCTGGGCCTCAAGCACAGCGACACTCTTGTTGCTGTTGGCTGCGTCTTTCTGAAAATTGTCATATTCCTTCATGGTCTGATAGTCGAGGTCTTTTCTATCGACAACAAACAGAACCTTATCTATATATGGCAGACGGCTTGCAAGTATCGAGGTCTTGAAAGAAGTGAGGGTCTTTCCCGAACCGGTGGTGTGCCATATATAACCTCCTGCTTCTTTCGAACCATATTTCTTAGCGTTGTAGGCGCAGTTGATCCTGTTGAGGATTTTCTCGGTTGCCGCTATCTGATATGGACGCATCACCATCAGGTTTTTGTCAACGGTGAAGACGCAGAACCGCGTCAGTATGTTGAGCAATGTGTGTTTTGCAAAGAAGGTGCTGGTGAAGTCTTCCAGCATTGCGATTTTCTTATTGTTGGCATCGGTCCACCAAGATGTGAACTCAAAAGAGTTGCTCACCACCTGACCTTTTCTCTGCTTTTCGTCCTCTTCCTTCAGTCGCAGGTCGCGGGTGGTGTTGCTGTAGTATTTTGTGTATGTGCCGTTGCTTATGACGTAGATCTGCACGAATTCAAAAAGTCCGTTGTCAGCCCAGAAGGAATCCCGGTTGTAGCGTTTGATCTGGTTGAAAGCCTCGCGGATATCAACACCTGGTTTCTTGAGTTCAACGTGCACCATCGGCAAACCGTTAACGAGAATAGTTACGTCGTAGCGGTTGGGATATCTTCCACCCGTCGGTGTGTATTGGCGCATCACCTGAAGGTGGTTCTCATGTATGTTCTTCTTGTCGAGCAGGGAGATGTTGGCGATATTGCCGTCGTCGAATGTAAAGGTAAACCGAGGGTCTTCCTGTAGGATTCGGGTTTTCTCCACCACACCGGCATTCGGTTTTGCAATGTTCTCATTGAAAAACCGTTTCCATTCGCTGTCGTTGAAGGTTACCTTGTTGAGTCGCTCTATCTGTTTTCGCAGATTTTTTATCAGTTCATCTTCAGTGGTGAGAGTGACATATTCATATTGCTGATCCTGAAGCTGGTTGATAAAGTCATCCTCCAGTTTCTTCTCAGAGACATATTTGCGTTCTCCAGCCGCATAACTGTTGTCATATTGAGCCACAACGGTGGTCTCGTCGTTTTCAGATATCAGGTCGTAAGCCATATTGTTTCAGATTATTTTAATAAATTCAAGTCAATATAATCGGGAAGTGGCTCAATCATTCCTCCGCAGAAATAATTGGCATCATTTTCATCATCTTCTTTGTCAAGAGGATTGAATGTTAATAGTTTGTTACGGTAGTATTCATATTGCTCCTTTACCGCCGCAATCTCAGCTGGAAGACCCTCGCTCAGGTCATTGACCAAAGTCTCAAATCGGTCAAGGATAGATACGATTTTTTCTTGTATCTCAAGCGGAGGAACTGGAATTTTTATTTTAGCTAAATCTTCAGTTTTTATATCTATTACTTTTGCACCATAAGCATATTTTTTCTTTTGTATACAGAAATTGTTTGTTTGAAAAAAGTATGAAACGTATTTGGGATTTAGTGAATGTTTAAAAACCACGCTATGACCGCCTGTGACAATATTATAATTACCAAGCCAAGCAACCGCTTTGCCTACATCTTCTACATTTTCACTTGTGCATGCAATTACGAGATTACCTGGTTCAATGGATAATAGTTTTTCACTGAGATTGGGTGACACAAAAGATTTTGTTTCAGTTGCGAATGTGCCATAATGCGTATAGATTTGTCCGTAGTGGATACACCCTACACCGCTTTCAGTAAAGTCTTTTTTCTGAAGGCCATTGCCTCTAATAAAGGTTCCAATCTCGCCCATGGTTTTCCATTCAATTTTGTAACTTCCTGGGGGGGGTGTTAGTTATATCTACAATCTCTTGATCTCCATCGGTGTCGCAGGCGGAGGGATTGAAGGTGAGTAAGAGATTACGATAATATTCGTATTGCTCTTTACGCCTTTGCAGCTCCGCTTGCAGCTCCGCTTGCAGCTCCGCTGCATAGTCGGAGAATTTGTCAAGAATCCTAACTATTTCCTCCTGCACCTCAATCGGTGGAACTGGTATGGTAAATTTCGCAATTGAAGAACCATGAACATGTGGTACGCCACTGCCTTTTTTCGTATTGTGAATTTTCTCTTGTATATTTTTCATACAATAGAACACGTATTTGGGGAGCAACGTATTATCTTTAGGGTGTACAGAGAAGGCATCTGAAAGAAATATTGGGGTTGTCCACCAACTAACGAATCCGGCATAAGCGCCTGAACCTGCAACTGCTATTGTTTCTCCTTCGCGGTTAAAGGAGTTATGATAGTAAGCTGGTTTCTGCCCTCCAGCAATTACAGGAAATTCCCCAGGTATGGCATTCTTTTCAGTTATGGTCATTCCACGGCGGAAATCAAGGACTTCTTCAAATTGCTTGTGTGGGACTCCGTCGGGGCATAACCTATCGATTAGTTCTTGCAGTTTACTCATAGTGTCTCTGTTTCAAGTTCTTTAATGATAGCATTAATCTCAGCACGGAGCTTGTTTTCATGCTCTACGATGCGGGCGATACGTGCATTGAGTTCCTTGATGTCGGTCTGGGGGCGCGTGTCCTCTGCCTCCACGTATGAACGAACCGACAGATTGTAGCCGTTTTCCGCAATCGTCTTGTTGTCAACAAGTGCGGAAAAATGCTTTATCTCCTTCCTGTCGACATATTCTTCCATTATGTCATCTATATTTGCTTCCGACAGTTTGTTCTTGTTGCCCTCATGCACAAACAGTTTTGAGGCATCTATGAAAAGCGTCTTATTGTCCTTCTTGCTCTTCTTCAAGACAATGATGCAGGTGGCAATCGTCACCCCGAAGAAAAGGTTTTCAGGCAACTGAATCACGGTATCCACATAGTTGTTGTCTATCAGATATTGTCGTATCTTCTGTTCCTTGCCTCCTCTGTAGAGTACTCCAGGAAATTCAACTATTGCGGCAGTCCCGGCAGTGGATAGATTGTAGAGCATGTGCATTGTAAAGGCAAGGTCTGCCTTTGACTTTGGCGCTAATACACCGGCCGGTGAAAAACGGTCGTCATTGATAAGCAAAGGATTGTCGTCGCCAACCCATTTTGTCGAATATGGAGGGTTGCTGACAATGGCATCAAATGGTATCTCTCCAAGATGTTTCGGTTCTGTAAGTGTATCGCCCAACTGGATATCAAACTGGTTGAAAGGCACATGGTGGAGAAACATGTTGATTCGGCAGAGATTGTAGGTGGTGATATTGATCTCCTGGCCGAAGAAAGACACGGCCCTTGCCTTCTCACTTCCCAATACTTTGGCAAACTTTAGAAGCAGCGAACCGGAACCGCACGCCGGGTCATATACCTTGGTGATCCGGCTCTTTCCATGGCATGCTATCCGCGCAAGAAGTTCGGCGACCTCCTGTGGAGTGAAAAACTCACCCCCACTTTTGCCGGCATTGCTTGCATACATGGTCATCAGGAATTCATAGGCATCTCCGAATGCATCTATCTGTGCATCGCGTAAGTCTCCTCCCAGATTCATCTGGCCAATATTAAGCATTATCTTTGCGAGCTGCTCATTGCGTTTTGCAGTGGTGGTTCCAAGTTTTGGGCTGTTTACATCGATATCGCTGAAAAGACCCTTCAGATCCTGTTCGCTTTCGGTGCCGATGGCCGAACCCTCGATATTCTTGAAGATGTTGGCGAGTGTAATGTTCAAATCATTGTTGGTATCGGCATTGGCAGCGACGTTCTGAAACAGTTCGGACGGATAAATGAAATATCCCTTTTCGTCGATGGTTTGCCGGCGGATATCGTCGTCGATCTCATCATCTGCTACGTCGGTTGCATAGTTGAAATCCTCATTTCCGGCTTCTTTTTCGGAAGCATTGAGGTGTGCGGTGAGGTCTTCGCTGATGAAGCGATAGAATAGAAAACCGAGTATATAGTTTTTGAAGTCCCAGCCATCGACACTGCCACGGAGGTCGTTTGCGATTGCCCAGATGGTGCGGTGGAGTTCGGCGCGTTCTTCTTCTCTGCTCATTAGTGTTAGCTGAACCGCCATCTGACTCCGTCATGGCGCGTTAGGTTAGTAAAAAAACGAAAAGCGGGAGCCACACCTTGCTCATTCCGCTTCTTGAGGCCGACCAAAGCCCGATATAGTAGAACGAGCAATGGTAGCACCCCGCGAAGTATGAATATGCATAAATTCCTTCCCATGGCATCACGCCATAAGAAGAAAGTACATAATCGTACCCGAGGGCATCTACTACTGCTTCATTCTTGACTATATCTTAAATTTTGGTCGTTTCAAGAAGCCAAGAAATAAAGCGTCGGAGACGCCTTTCGTATAATATGTTAGCGAACCGCCCAATGCCCGGTGCCGGAGGCCCATCTGGGGGCACCGCAGTCATCGCGGGGTTCTTGCAACGGCAAATTTAGCAATAATCTTGGGGATTTGCAAATTATTTGAGGAATTTTTTTGATAGGTTGGTGGTTAGGGCAGCCCCTCCGGGGCTGGATGAGGTGAGTTGGGGCCACGGGCCTCAAGGGCCCGCGGTTAACAAAAGGAAGGGACTCCGCCCCTCCTGACTTCGTCACTTTTTGGGAGATAAAAATGGATTATACTATAAATCAATT
>CAZRUR010000091.1:0-8386 GCA_964603335.1 uncultured Sangeribacter sp.
ACCTAAAACCGGCAACTAACAACCGACAACTAACCCTCAGCCGTCTCTGATATGATGTTCTGTGTTCCGACAAGGGGTCGGAAGAAACCAAAAACTGCCATCTCCCCCAATATTTATCATAGGTATTTTAACAATTGCGGCTGCAAAGCCCCTATTGTCGTACCCATTTCAACACAGCCACAAATAATTACCACTTACTCATTTGTCTGAATCTCTCAAACATAAGACCTTAAGAGGCACTGTCTGGAGCTCGATAGAGAGGTTCTCTGTCCAGGGCGTGGCGTTCATTGTCATGATTATCATGGCGCGTATCCTCACGCCTGATGATTACGGACTTGTGGCGATGCTAACCATCTTCATCGCCATATCCCAGTCGCTCGTTGACAGCGGTTTCTCAAACGCCCTTATCCGCAAGCAGGACAGGGATGAGACCGACAACTCCACCGTTTTCTATTTCAATATCGGTGTTGGCATCATCCTCTACCTCATCCTCTTCTTCTGCGCACCGCTGATTGCCAGATTCTACGACGAACCGATACTGACCCCCATCACAAGGGTAATATCCCTCAGCGTACTGATAAACAGTTTCGTCGTAGTCCAGAGGGCGTTGCTGACAAGCGCCATCGACTTCAAGACTCAGGCAAAGGCATCCATGTCAGCGGCAATCATATCCGGCATCGTCGGCATCTCGATGGCTTACACCGGCTTTGGCGTTTGGTCAATCGTATGGTATCAGCTTACAAACCTCTCTGTAAATGTAATCCTCCTGTGGATATTCTCCATATGGAGACCACGACTTCTCTACTCCTGGAAGTCATTCCGCGAACTCTTCGGGTTCGGCTCCAAACTCGCAGCATCGGGGATTCTCGACACGCTCTACAACAACATCTATCTGATAGTCATCGGCAAGGTGTTCAGCGCAGCTGACCTCGGTTATTACACCCGTGCATCGCAGTTCGCCCAGTTCCCTTCATCAAATCTTTCAGGAATAATCCAGCGCGTCACATATCCGGTTCTCTGCACAATCCAAGATGATACACCGAGACTGAAGGATGTCTACCGCAGATTTCTCCGTCTCTCCGCTTTCATCGTCTTCCCTCTGATGATAGGACTCGCAGCCGTGGCAAAGCCCCTTATCCTCCTTCTCCTTAAGGAGCAGTGGTCATTCAGCATCATACTTCTTCAGATAATATGCTTCTCGATGATGTGGTATCCCATACATGCCATAAACCTTAACCTCCTGCAGGTGAAAGGACGCAGCGACCTCTTCCTACGTCTTGAGATTATCAAGAAAATTATGGGTGTGACAGTGCTCTGTATTACCGTCCCGATGGGTCTTATCGCCATGTGTATCGGAAGCATCTGCAGTTCACTGATAGCACTAATCATCAACACCCACTACACTGGCAAACTTATCCAGGTCGGGTTCCTCACCCAAATGCGAGACCTCCTCCCGACACTCGCATACAGTCTCACAACCGGACTCCTCGTCTACGGTCTCGTCAACATCCTTCCTCACCTCTGGCTCCAGCTGACAGTAGGCATCATCGCCGGAATCCTCTTCTTCCTCCTCATAACCAAGATAACCAACTCCCGCGACCTCCGCGAGGCCATCTCCTTCCTCCGCGAAGCGAGGAGATAGTTGTCGCGGCATCCATACTGCAGCCGAGCACACGCAGCCAGTGTCGCGTAGCATTTTGATTCAAGTGCGAGGGCGAAGCCCGAATCAACATAATCAAACCTCAAAAAACTATGAATAACAAGCAAATAACCGTCACATCCCCACTTCTGCCGGATCTTGACGAGTTCAACGCCATGCTCCGTGAAATCTGGGCAAGCAAGTGGATAACCAACAACGGACAGTTCCACCGCCGTCTCGAGAAAGAACTTGCCGAATACCTTAAAGTTCCCTACATCAGCCTTTTTACTAACGGCACCCTTCCCCTCATAACAGCCCTTCAGGCACTCCGCATCACAGGCGAGGTAATCACCACACCATACAGTTTCGTCGCCACAACCCATTCCCTTTGGTGGAATGGCATAAAACCTGTATTCGTTGACATCGACCCTTCCAACTGCGGTCTCGACCCCGAAAAGATAGAGGCTGCAATCACCCACAAGACAACAGCCATCATGCCGGTGCACTGCTACGGCAAGCCATGCGACACTAAGGCTATTCAGGAGATTGCCGACAAATACGGTCTGAAGGTAATCTATGATGCCGCACATGCTTTCGGTGTGGAGGTTAACGGAGAGTCAATCCTCAACGCCGGCGACATATCGACTCTTTCATTCCACGCCACAAAGGTCTATAACACAATCGAGGGAGGTGCAATGGTCATGCACGATGAGCAAACCAAGAAACGCATCGACTACCTCAAGAATTTCGGATTCGCAGGAGAGACCACCGTAGTGGCCCCCGGCATCAACTCCAAGATGGACGAGATGCGCGCGGCATACGGCATCCTCAACCTCCGTCAGGTTGACGCAGCCATCGCTGCCCGTCAGAAAGTGGCACAACGTTACCGTGATGCCCTCCGCGACGTGGAAGGCATCACCTTCTTCGACGATATGCCGGGTGTTCGTCACAACTACAGTTACTTCCCCATCTTCATCGACGCGGAGAAATTCGGCAAGACCCGCGATGAGCTCTACTTCGAGATGCGTGAGGCCAACGTCCTCGGACGCCGCTACTTCTTCCCTCTCATCAGCGAGTTCTCCACCTACCGCGGACTCCCATCCGCCACACGCGAGAACCTCCCCAACGCCTACCGCCTCGCCGACACCGTCCTCTGCCTCCCCATGCACCATGCCCTCACCGACTCCGACATCAACCGCGTCCTAAAACACTTTGGAAAATGAAAAACAGCACTCTCGATAAGATTTATCATTGGTATGTCGTTAAAAGATACTCAATGCATACCCATAGAGGCTCCTGGATGCTAACACGCTCATATATAAATGATTATAAACGGGGGGTAAAGAACTTCATCAATATTCATAAAGCGCATAGAGCAGGCTTTTGTTATAGTGACTATTTGGTACTTGGTATTGAAGATAGAAGAGACAAATGTCTTACCACCCGCGACTACTGTTCCCTACATCCGTTTAATGGTAGTTGCAGTGCATGGATTGACGACAAATTGACGTTAAAGTACATCCTTAATGGTACAAGTCTACAGCAATATATGCCAGAGTATTATTTCCAAATAAATAATTCCGATAGCATACTCGCGTTGACAGATAATACATCTGAATTTACTGACTTCACAGTTGACAGTATTATCCGGTTACTCGAAGAAAAAAAATGTCTTGCCTTCAAAAAAATTAAAGCAAGCCTTGGAGCAGGGTTTATCAAAGCTGAATTCATTCAATATGATAATGTCTATTTGTTGAATAGCAAAAAGTTTAGCCGAAAGCAGTTATATGAGGAATTGTGCAGTCTTAACGACTATCTGGTTATGGAATTCTTAGAGCCTCACCCACAGTTCGCTAAATATTCCAAAGAATCCTTAGGATGTCTACGATACTTGATTGGCCGTAGGCTTTCCGGCGATATGGTTGAAATTCTCTCGTTTATGCGTTTTGGCACAAAACAAAGTGGCTCTGTAGAAAACTATAATGCCGGGGGTATTCTCACATATGTAAAAAATGGGATATATAATGGCGGCCATATGCTGGATTTTAAAACAATGAAAGACATATCCGTATCCCATCATCCTAACAATAATGAGGAACTAAGAGGATATATACCAAAATGGTCAGAGATTGAGCAAGTGGCTTTTAAAATTGCAGACCTACTCCCACAGCTGAACTATATGGGCATTGACTTCGCAATAACAAAGGACGAGAAGATAAAAATCTTAGAAGTCAATTCCTTGACATCGCTTGATGCTATGGAGTTAGAACAATCTGTTTATGATATGCCCCATGGAGATTTCTTCAAGGAACGTTTAGAATTATTACAATGAAAAAGATACTGATGCTTGGAGGTTCAGCCCAGCAAGTCCCGGCAATTAAAGCGGCGAAAGAGATGGGCTACTATACCGTGCTCATTGACTACCTGCCGGACAATCCCGGTCAGTTTGTAGCGGACAAATGGTATCAGGAAAGCACCACAGATGTCGAGGCGGTATATCGAATAGCAAAGGAGGAGGGCGTTTCTGGAATTTTACCGTATGCCTCCGACCCTGCGGCTCTTCCTGCCGCAATAGTGTGCGAGCGTCTCGGACTGCCCACCAATCCTGCCAAATCGGTGGGAATTCTCGGTGTGAAGCATAAGTTTCGTGACTTTCTTGCAGCAAATGGTTTTGCGTGTCCTAAGAAATTTACTTTCTCGCCGACCGACTCGATTGATGAGGTTATCGCTAAAACCAATACTCTAAGTTTCCCGATAGTGGTTAAGCCGACAGATTCTTCAGGGTCAAAAGGGGTTTCATTTCTTAAAGATGTTATAGGATTGGGAAAAGCGGTTGAGTATGCAGCTCAATATTCACGCAACAAAATTATCATAGCCGAAGAGTTCATAAACCGTGGCTTCCCCGATGTGATTGGTGGTGATATTTTTGTTGAAAACGGCAAAATAGTCCTCTTCGGAGACATGGCATGTCTTCGCGGAGACAATGGGAAGAGTCTCATCCCCATAGGGAAAAAAAAGCCTAACGGCCTTACAGATAGTCAGGAAAGAACCGTTCGTAATGAATTACAACGCATTGTCGATGCTCTCGGAATAAAACAAGGAGAGTTGAACATAGAGATATTGCTTGATGAGAACGACCAACCACATTTCCTTGAACTCGGGCCTCGTGCCGGAGGCAACATGATACCGATACAGCTTTCCGATGCCTTTGGAGTGGATTTGATTAAGGCAAATGTCTCTGTGGCAATGGGCGAAAAAGCAAATCTCAATCCTGTTGAACCAAACGACTGTTTCATGACATATGTGTTGCACAGCCATCGTGACGGTATACTGGAAGGAATCGATTACTCTCCCGAAATAGAGAATTATGTCTACCGAAAGGTGCATTATAAAAAGTCCGGTGATGCCGTTGAAGCCTTTGACGGAGCCGGTAAAGCTCTCGGAATTGTCTTTATGAAGTTTCCGAACGCAGAAATCATGAACTCTATGCAGAACAGTCTTGAAAAGCATATACATGTCAATCTGAAATGAATAGAATTACTGTAAATACTGAGAATCTCACATCTGAAGAGGTAAGACTTCACTTGGAATCAACTAAAGAAGATTTCGCTCCACGAGATGAACAGTTTATCTCGGAGTATAGCAAGAAACTCGCACGGAATGCAGAGTTTACCATAGCGAGAGACTCTGATGGTGAGATGTGTGGGTTGGTAGCATACTATGCCAACCATAAGCCCGATGCTTATATTACGCATGTATGGGTGTCAAATAGTTATCGTGGGGGTATATTTGTGGCAAAATGCTACAATATCTACATCAAACGATACGAGAACGTGGGTTCGAGAGTATCAGTCTTGAAGTGCGCGTAGACAATGAATCAGCAATCAAGGCATATAAAAAACAAGGATATTCAATCATTGCCACAGATGACCGCAATCATCTGATGGAACTAAAACTATAACGCCTCCGACAGCCGGGGGCAACCCTGGATATGAAAGAAATCGGTGGATATTTTGAGTTAGAGTTGCCAATGAATAATAATCAACCATTACACCCTAATGGCGTGAAAGTGAATTCCGGTCGTCATGCATTGGAATACATCTTGCGAGTACTGGGCGACAAAGTACAACGTGTATGGTTGCCGTATTTCACGTGTGAAGTGGTACTCGAACCTATTCGCAGACTTGGATTGGCGTATGAGTTCTACAATATAAACGAGAATCTCGAGATTGCCAAACTCCCGACGCTATTGGAACACGATTACATCATTGTCAACAACTATTTTGGTATCAAGGACGCATATATCCGCCGAATGGCACTTTACTACAAAGGCAAGATGATTGTTGACAATGCACAAGCATGGTACGACCAAGAGATGCTTGGCTTCAACGAATTCTATAGCCCCAGGAAATTCTTCGGATTGCCCGACGGCGGCGTTGCCTGGGCAACAGGCACAATCGATGCAGAATTAGAGCAGGATGAATCGTGGAATCGCTGCTCGCACCTGTTGAAACGAATTGATTTAGGTTCGTCTGAGGGCTATGCCGATTTCAGAGAAAACTCCCAGCTGCTCTCCAACACCCCACTGCGGAAAATGTCAAAATTAACAGAGCGACTGTTGGATTCAATCGACTTCGATTGGGCAAAAATCAACCGTAGGAGTAATTTTGAGATGCTTCACGATGTACTTGGTCAATCGAATGGACTTCAAATTCCGGATATGAATACTTTCTCATGTCCGATGGTATATCCATACCTTACTGCAGATACAACACTGCGCCAACGTCTGATTGACAATAAAATCTTCGTGGCAACCTATTGGCCGAACGTGTTAAAATGTTGTCAAGAAGATACAACAGAATATAAATTGGCAAAATACCTGTTACCCCTGCCCATCGACCAACGATATGGGACGGAGGATATGGAAAGAATAATAAAGGTGATAAAGCATGGAAATTAAGATCAGACCTCTTAGAATCGAAGATGCCTATACATCTGTCAAGTGGAGAAACGACAAGGATGTATTTAAGTATACAGGCAATACGTATGACCATGAGATAACTATTGACTCTGAATTAGATTGGATTAAACGAGTCATTGCAAAAAAAGATGATTGCCGATGCGCAATTCTTGCTGGTGACATATACGTGGGGAACATCTATCTTACTGATATTTCTGAGAAGTCTGCCACATACCATATCTTTATAGGCAACAAAGACTATTGGGGAAAGGGTGTCGCGCGGAAAGCCTCACAGTTGATATTGCAATACGGTTTCAAAATACTTGGCTTGCAGACAGTCAACTTGAAGGTTCACAAAGAAAACGAAGCGGCATTGTCTATGTACCAGAAATTGGGTTTTAGAGAAACTGGGGCAGATTCAAAATTTATATGTATGGAGCTGACAAATGAGAATCCACAATCGCAGAGGTCAGTGGTTCTTGAGGTAGCTGTAAAGAAAGCCGATGGTGATGGCTCATATTTTGATTTCACGTTTGAAAACGAGGACTCAGAAAAATTCAGTTACAGGTTATACCCTCTCAATGACGGACGTTATCCTCAGAAAGAGTTGGTATATGCTAACTTTAAGCATAAAGATGAATTATGTGATGGAGTTGGCAAAATCGTGAAATTCACAGTTCCTGTGCCGAGTGGATATACGGCAGCGTATCAGATTGCTCGTGACGACGAATGGTCAGGTTTGAGAGGCGAGTTAAGCATTTGCGAACCGAGAAACGACAACAAGAATAAATCTTAGTCATAAGACAACAGTTACCGGTTTCTATACTTGTAACAATAACTGACTAAACAAGGGCATTAACCTAATGAATATTGTATTTCTAAGAGTGTTTGTGAGGACTTTGAATGGATGTCTTCTATTCCTTTTCATCCTAAGTGTTCTGATAATATTCTCTATGGATATGTGGCTATTGAACATAGATGCACCATGCAGACTTATGGTAGCCCTTGGGAGGTTCAATTACGGCATCGCTGTTTCTTATGTCGCAGCGTTCATCTTTTATCTGATTACTGTCCATTATGGCGAAACCAAGTCAGCGATTTCTGCATATCAGGCTGCATGTTTTCCGGCAAAAGCAATTGTGGGCAATATAGAATACATCTTCACTGATATGAGCAAAAAACTTGGGGAGGAGATCACACGGTCGGAACTATCTGAAGATGTTATAAAAAATATTTTGAAACGTACAAAATGCATTGGTGATTCTACCGTAGCAAAGTATTCGTCATTGACATCAGAACAGAACGAATACAAAAGCTGGATTGAATACTTGCAAGACAAAGAAGCAACTATAAGTGATTTCTTCAAGAAATTATATCCCATATATCCAAAACTGGATGCTGAATACATAAAGGAGCTTTCCATATTGGAACAAGATAACGCTTTATTTGCTATTCCTCGAATGGTAGGAGTCGCAGCAATGAGCAAAAAATGTGATATCTCTTCAATGTGTTTCAACAATGGATTAGATACATTTCTTATTGAATTATATCAAAAATCACAGGATCTTGAGAAAGTGATCAATATACGTAATTCTACTTACTATATTGATATTGAGTAGACTAATCTTTAATCAACGATTAGATAATAAATGGCAGAGTCGTTAAAACACAAGACACTCAGGGGGACTGTTTGGAGTTCTTTTGAAAGATTCTCTGTTCAAGGAGTTCAATTCGTAAGCTATTATCTCTCCGTGAGGTAGTGCCAGACTAATGAGATACCTTTGCCT
>CAZRUR010000092.1:0-8222 GCA_964603335.1 uncultured Sangeribacter sp.
AGACGCTGAGCGGTTCACAAAACTTGCCGATGGCCTCGTGGAGCAGTTTAACCAGATTGAGGTTGCCCCAGGTGTCCACGCAAACGGCAGATTTACGCTTGGTGAAAACATAGCAGACCAAGGTGGTCTTAGGGTTGCTCTCACTGCATATCTCGACTCCATGGAAGGTAAGGAGATGAAAGATATCGACGGATTCACACCGCTTCAGCGTTTCTATCTCGCTTACGCAAACGTTTGGGCCGGCAATATTCGTCCGGAGGAAATTCTGAACAGGACCAAGACTGACCCTCATTCTCTCGGACAAAATCGTGTCAATGTCACACTCCGCAATATCGGGCCATTCTTTGAGGCTTTCGACATCAAGGAAGGCGACAAGATGTTCCGACCCGAATCCGAACGCATAGTAATCTGGTAATTCCCCCCTTACCCTATCCCCTATTCCCTAATATGTACGCACTAATAGGCAAACCTCTGGGGCATTCTTTCTCCGCCAATTTCTTCAATGAGAAATTCCAGAGAGAGCATATCGACAACAGATACATTCTTGCCCCTCTTGATGATATATCTGATGTGATTAAACTCCTTGAAGATCATCCCGATCTTCAAGGGTTTAACGTCACGATTCCATACAAACAGCAGATTATCCCCTATCTTGATGCCCTGTCAGATGAGGCAAGGGAGATTGGTGCTGTAAACGTGGTGAAGGTTGAGCATAAGGATGGGAAAAGGTTCCTTAAGGGATTCAACAGCGATGCCATCGGTTTTAAGGAATCCATTTCCCCACTTATCAAGTCAGACATGAAACGCGCATTGATTCTCGGCACTGGAGGAGCTTCCAAAGCCGTGGATTATGTGCTGCGTTCCTTGGGGATTGAAACTGTTAAGGTGTCTCGCAAAGCATCCGAAGAAGTTCTCACATACTCCGACCTCACAGAGGAAGTAATGAAGGAGCATCTTGTAATCGTCAACACCACGCCGCTTGGCACATGGCCAAACACCGATGCCTGCCCTGACATCCCATATGACTTTATCACCCCAAATCACCTTTGCTTTGACCTGGTGTATAATCCAGAGACCACCACATTCATGAGGAAGGCAGCCGAACATGAAGCCACTGTAAAGAATGGTCTTGAGATGCTGCATCTTCAGGCAATTGGGGCATGGGACATATGGAACAGTGACGAATGACATCTCTTCTCCCTCTCAATTAAAGAATGACATTTCTTCTCCCTCTCATAGGACTTATTGCTGGTATAGTCATCGGTGACTACGTTGACGGACCATTATGGAGCGCCCTCCCTATTCTGGGCGCTCTTTTGGTATATCTTGTTATTCTCCGCAAGTCGCGCATACCCATGATGGCTTTCCGGCTCAACCGTCGCCATTCAATCTGGATTGTCATGCTTTTCATGGGAGTTGGAATGCTGACTTCCTGGGCACATAAGCCAACAAAACTCGACAACTCGAGGCTTGACAATTATGTGGCAGTCTATGGAGAGGTGACAGATGTAAGGACCGCTGTGACCGGAGACCTGCTCACAATGTCAGTATCCCAGTTTTATGATCGGGTTGGGAAACCTTACGATGTCTATAACACCAAGATATTGGTAAAGACTGACGGATATTCCACCACTAAGGGAGACCAACTGTTGCTGCCGTGCAAGCTTTCAGTCATGAAAGACAATGAGAATTACCGCGCCACCGGTTATGCTTCCCGAATGCTTAGGAATGGCATCCTATACACCACTTACGCCACTGCCGATGAAATCGTATTTAAAGGTCACTCCAATTCTCCGGTAAACAAATCCTCAGAATGGAGAGACCGCATTGAGATTGCCATTGAGAAATCATCACTTCAACGGGAAACAGCCGAATTTCTCATATCAATACTACTCGGTGACCGCTCATTTCTCGACCAGGATGTAAAAGCCACATTCAACAATGCCGGAGTGGCGCATGTGCTTGCCCTCAGCGGTATGCACGTGGCTATCATAATGGGGATAATCCTGTTTCTCCTTTTCCCAATAAAAGCCATGGGCCTTCATCGCCTGCGCTATTGGTTGGCCCTGATACTTGTGTGGGGATTTGCATACTTCACCGGGTTTGCCGCCTCCACTGTCAGGGCGTGCATCATGACCACATTTCTAATCCTTGCCCTGTCAATCCAGCGTAAGAATGCCTCTTCCAACGCCCTGCTCGCATCTGCTTTCGTGATACTGCTCTTTGAGCCTTCTGCCCTATATGATGTCGGGATGCAGTTGAGCTTCCTTTGTGTGGCTTGCATTCTCGCTTTTGCGGCGCCGTTCAACACGGTCAATCAGCATCTGCATCCCAAATTGCATTCTTTAAATGCATCTATCCTTGTGTCTTTAGTGGCTACGCTCGGCACATGGGTAGTGGTTTCATACTATTTCAAACGTATCCCGCTACTGTTTCTTCCGGTAAATCTCATAATGCTTCCTCTCTTGCCATTCTATCTGTCAGTCGGATTGGGTTACACAATTTTATGCCTATGTGGTTTGGATTTAACCATATTCGCGAAGGTTCTCGATTTTTGCTATGACATGTTTATGGAGATAGCAAACCGGTTGTCAGCATTTGGGAACGCAACCATTGAATATCAAGCCACACTTCCTGTCGTGGTGTTGTGGTTGCTTGGTGTGCTTATGATTGGGTATGCCATACATCGAAGGCATAAGGTCGCTGCCGGTGTGATCGGCGCTGCAATGTTCGTTGGCTCCATCGCCATGATTCCGATTATGTCTTCCGCCCAGCCTGACGGCATGATATTTCAGAAGAGATATTCCGACATCTCAATGGCATTATATGACTCAGACAATGAGAACATATTGACATTTCCCAGGAACACTGTCAGCAAGATAAACTTCAAGGGTCATGAAATCATCTCGGTAGACTGCATCAACCAGCTCTACAGCCTTGCCGCATTTGTTGCCAAAGGGAAGACCTACAACAAAAAGAGATATCTTATACTTGGCTCGGGATACAAAAACAGAAAGTTAAGCGATATCCCTGAGCTCGGAAGTTTTGAGAAGATTATTGTGCACCCCTCAATCCGAAGGAAACGTGAGCAGGAACTTCTCGAAGAAGCTGTAAACAGTGGCATTGACCAGATACACAGTCTCCGCAATGATGGTGCCCTCGAGATTACATTCGATTAATCCAATTCTCAAAATGATATATCATGTCGGTGTGGCTATGAATGCCGATTGAAAAGCTCTTCCTCGATGTCACTTATTGTCACGCCCATCTGCTCGAGGAGCACCAGGTAATGATAAAGAAGGTCGGAAGCCTCATAAATGAAACGTCTTCGGTTGCCATCCACTGCCTCGATTGCAGACTCCACAGCCTCTTCCCCGACCTTTTGGGCTATCTTTTTTACTCCTTTTATGAATAGTTTTGTGGTGTATGAGTTCTCCGGCATCTCAGTATGCCTCTGCCGTATGAGTCTTGACAGATTGCGCACGAAACCTTCCTCGCCTTTAGTGTCGAAACAAGCCTCTGTGCCACGGTGACAAACGGGACCCACCGGGTTAACCTTTACGAGGAGTGTGTCGCCGTCACAATCAATATACATATCCACTACTTTTAAGAAGTTACCGGAGGTCTCCCCTTTTGTCCACAACTGCTTTCGGGAGCGGCTATAAAATGTCACCAGCCCGGCCGACAAAGTCTTTTCAAAAGCCTCGCGGTTCATATATCCCAACATCAGCACTTTCAACGACACTGCATTCTGTATGATCACCGGCAGAAGGCTGTCGGCACATTTCTCAAGATTAAAATCCTCAAATTTTATACTGTTCATCTCACCTCAATACCTTTATTTCTTAATTCTTCCTTTAACTCTGTTATGGTAATGTCGCCATAATGGAAGATACTTGCCGCCAAAGCCGCGTCAGCCTTCCCTTTGTCAAGCACTTCAGCAATATCGTCCACAGAACCGGCTCCTCCGGAAGCTATGACTGGTATCGACACCTTGGAACATAATTCTGCGAAGACATCGCAAGGATAGCCATTGCGTGTTCCGTCGTGATCCATTGAGGTGAACATGATTTCCCCTGCTCCTTGAGCCTCTACCTCTTGTGCCCAGGCAAACAATTCCTTATCTGTAAGCTGCGACCCGCCATGAGTTGTGACTCTCCATTTGCCGTCTATCTTCTTGGCATCAATTGCCACAACCACAAACTGGCTTCCATATCTGCGTGCTATTTCTGAGATGAGTTGGGGATTCAAGACAGCGGCTGTGTTGATCGTAATCTTGTCAGCGCCGGCTTCAAGCAATCGCGTTGCGTCGTCGATTGTAGAGATGCCACCACCCACAGTGAACGGTATGTTGATATGGTCAGCAATTCTGCCAACGAGATCTGTGAAAGTTGCGCGCCCTTCGCTCGACGCGCTTATGTCGAGATACACCAGTTCATCGGCTCCATCAGCAGCATATCTCACTCCAAGCTCAACAGGATCTCCCACATCGGTCAATCCCTTGAAATGTATTCCTTTCACTGTCCTTCCGTCCTTAACATCAAGACATGGTATAATTCTCTTTGCCGGCATTATTTCTTTGTTATATTTGATGAGATTCTCCCATAATGAAAGATGAAATCTCATCGAGGGTTATCTTATTCTCATAAATTGCTTTCCCCACAATCACTCTCGGCAATCCCAACTCGTCAAGATGGATTATGTCAGCCATTGAGGAGATGCCACCGGAAACGGTAAACTTTACACTTGGCCATCTTGCTGACAACTCTTTACAAAGAGCGAAATTTGGACCAGTTAGCATTCCGTCTTTTGAGATATCTGTCACGATACACTCCGTGAGACCGAATGGCACAAATCTTTGCAGCAGATTGTCGATTGTGAGGGATGAATCTTCAGTCCAGCCAGCCACGGCAACCTTATCACCTCTGACATCGGCTCCAAGAATGATACGCGAGCCACCATAACGCGACAGCCACCTCTCCATAAGTTCCGGATTCTTTACAGCCACGCTCCCTATAATGGCATGTTTGGCACCAGCCGCGAAAACCGATTCCAAACCGGCGTCATCCTTGATGCCACCGCCCCACTCAATATCAATATCAACCGAATCTGTAATCTCCTTTAGGATTTGTAGATTGCACGGTTTTCCACACTTGGCACCATCCAAGTCTACAAGATGCACTCTCTTCACTCCGGCAGCAGAATATTTCCTGACCATATCCAGAGGAGTCACGTCATACACGGTTTTTTGCCCATAATCTCCTTGGCGCAAGCGTACACTTTTACCGTCTATTATGTCGATGGCGAGGATTATCTCTATCATAACTCCAAGAAATTTTTCAGTATAGTCTCACCCACGTCACCGCTCTTTTCCGGATGGAACTGGGTGCCGTAATAATTCTCATATTTCAAGGCAGCCGAGAACATGATGCCATGTTTTGTTGTGGAAATTGTGTCATTACACAGAGAGGCATAATAACTATGGACGAAATAGACGTATGATCCAGAGTCGATACCTTTAAACAGTTTGCTTTCAAGGTTTGCGATACGATTCCAGCCCATATGCGGCACCTTAATATCACCACTTTCATCGAAGTGGCGAACGTTGGTGTCGAAGATTCCAAGACAATCCACATCACCCTCTTCTGAATGTCGGCACATCACCTGCATACCGACACATATACCCAACACAGGGCGGCGAATCTTAAGCAATGTCGGCTCGAGGTTCAGCTGATGAAGATTATCCATGGCCTTACCGGCATTTCCTACTCCTGGGAGTATAACATGGCTCGCCTTTTCTATAATTGAAGGATTGGAAGTCAACACCCATTCAGCATTTAGACGGCTTATGGCATTTCCCAATGAGCGAATATTACCCATATTGTAATCAATGACTGCAATCATAACACACCCTTGCTTGAAGGTAAGACATAATTGAAAGCATCTCTCTTTATTGCCATTTTCAAGGCTCTTGCAAAGCCTTTGAACACAGCCTCGGCGATGTGGTGGTTGTTTTCACCCTTTGCCTCGATATGTAGGTTGCAACGCATGGCGCTGCATAGCGACTGGAAGAAATGTTTAAACATTTCAGTTGGTGTGTCGCCAACATATTCACGAGTAAACGTCACATCCCAGCTGAAATCGATCCTCCCTCCGAAATCAAGCAACACGAGGGCGCGGCTCTCATCCATTGGGAGCACGAACCCATAACGTTCGATTCCCCGCTTGTCGCCCAAAGCCTCGAGGAAAGCCTCACCAAGAGAGATCGCGACGTCTTCCATTGTGTGATGCTCATCCACCTCAAGGTCGCCTTTACAACTTATCTTCATGGCTATTCCAGAGTGGTGAGGAATCTGCATCAGCATATGGTCAAAGAATTTGAGACCAGAATCAACTGCAGACTCTCCTCGCCCATCGAGGTCAACCTCGACGTGGATGTCAGTCTCTGTCGTCTTCCGGCTCACGACAGCCTTTCGTCCGCCACCCAAAATATATCTTGCAATCTCATGCCAGTCATTACTTGCGTAGTAGCTGAGGTCTGTGCTCTTCACATCGCTCAGAAGGATTCCTTGTGCTCCGAGATTATGGGCGAGCTGCACGTCAGAGTTGCGGTCACCGATCACGAAGCAATTCTTCAGGTCGTAAGAGCCGTCGAGATATTTCGTCAGCATGGCGGTTCCGGGTTTCCTTGTGGGAAGATTATCCTGAGGGAAACTGCGGTCGATATATTGAGCGTCAAATGTCACCCCCTCGCCTGCGAGAGTGGAGAGCATCTTCTCATGGGCAGGATAGAAAGTTCCTTCCGGGAAAGAAGGGGTGCCGAGACCATCTTGATTGGTCACCAACACCAATTCATACCCCTTATTCATAAGCATACTCAACCCGGAGATGGCTCCCGGCACAAACTCCAGTTTCTCGAGGGAGTCAATCTGCTCATCTTCCGGTTCCCTAATTATGGTGCCGTCGCGGTCGATAAATATAGCCTTTTTCAATTGTGACATCTTCGTTTAGAATATTCTTTTATGAGTCTTAAAGTCCTGATGTTCTCATCCGGAGTGCCCACTGTTATTCTCAGCGTTGACTCGCACCCTGGGAGAGAACTCCTGTTACGCACGATGACACCTTCCTGGAGCAGATAATCGTAGAGAGACCTTGCATCATCCACCTTTATCAAGATGAAGTTGGCATCCGAATGATACACTTTCTTTACACAGCAAATCCCGGAAAGTTCATTTGCCATCTTGTCTCTCTCTTTCTTTATCTCATCGATCCTCAAATCTGGGTTGCTATCCAAAACTTCAAGAAGTTTTTGCTGGATGACGCTGCTCATATTGTAAGGATACTTGACACGGTTGAAATAACTGATGACAACCGGATCGGCAAAAGCCATTCCGACTCGCATCCCAGCCATTCCCCATGCCTTGGAGAACGTTCGGAGCACAATGAGATTCCTGCGCCTTCCAACTTCAGACAACATAGATGGTTTGTCGGAGAAATCAGCATAAGCCTCATCCACTACCACCATACCGTCGAAATTATCGACTATATGTAGGATCTCATCCTTTGGAAACGCATTGCCGGTAGGATTGTTTGGGCTGCAAATCCATATCAGTTTGGTGTGATTGTCAATTGCCTCGAGTAGTTGGTCTGTTGGCAAACTGAAGTCATGCCCCAACAAAATCTCACGGAAAGACACGTTGTTGATTTCGGCAGCCACCTTATAGACACCATAGCTTGGGGATATCGCCACGGCATTGTCAATCGCCGGGTTGCAGAATATCCGATACGTAAGGTCGATAGCCTCATCGCTGCCGGCGCCACCGAGGAATATAGACTCCTCCGGTATGCCGAAAATATCAGCCACCCTTCTTTTGAGTCTTTTCTGATGAGGGTCGGGGTAACGGTTCACCCCATTCTGGTAAGGGGATTCGTTGGCATCGAGCCATACGCTGATATCACCCCCCTTAAACTCATCACGGGCTGTGGAATATGGCTCCAGGGAAAGAATCTTTTCCCGAATATATTTTTCAGGAGACTTATTTGCCATTGGCTCTTATTTCTGCGGCACGGGCGTGAGCCTCGAGGCCTTCAGCACGTGCCATAGTTGTCACTACGTCTTTTATATTGTTTAATCCCTCGGGAGTAAGTTCCTGATAGGTAATCTTGCGCATGAAGCTATCAACGTTTACGCCACTGAAGCTGCGAGCCCATCCGGAAGTGGG
>CAZRUR010000093.1:0-7974 GCA_964603335.1 uncultured Sangeribacter sp.
ACTCCCTTCACTGGCTGGTCATCCTTGGCTCGTGGCATCACTTTCATATGATAGAACCCGACGGCAAAGAAGAATACCGACAGAAGAATGAATACCCACGACCAAGCCGCAGGCACATTACCCAGCCTCTCCTCAAGATACCCGGCAAGAATCACAAGTCCACCCTGACCGATGATGCTCGCAATACGATAGAATGTAGAGCGAACACCCACGAATGCAGCCTGCTGGTGAGGCGTCAGCTCAAGCATATAATATCCGTCGGCGGCAATGTCGTGGGTGGCGGAAAAGAAAGCCATCAGCCAGAAAACAGCCAACGTGGCTGAGAAAAAGAATCCCGTAGGCAACAGGAATGCAATCGCCGCCATACAGACTCCAATGAGCAGTTGCATACTCACAGTCCACCACCGTTTTGTCTTAAACAGGTCGACAAACGGACTCCAGAAAGGTTTTATCACCCAAGGCAGATAGAGCCATCCGGTATAGAAAGCCATCTCTGCCACACCAATCCCCATATTCACATACATCAGCACCGTCAACGTGTTGACAGCGAAATAGGGGAGCCCCTCCGCCACATAAAGCGTCGGTATCCACCACCATGGCGATTTCCCTTTAATTTCCATAATTATAAATCAAACAACCAGCAACTAACAACTAACAGCCACATCTTCAAAAATTTTCTTGATCTCACTTGCTGTAAGTCGTTCATAATCTTCCTTCCTTGGGGCTATCAGCAATCCTGCCATGTCGATACATCCCGGGCTTATCATCCTTTGAGCATCCCCATCCGCATAATAGCATTCAGGACGGTGAGCCTTACGCGGCACAACCACAAACCGAAGCATCCCTCTTTCCGTAGTCCAAAAGAAAGTGTTGACAAGCTCCGGGTCTGTCAGTTTTCCGTCAGGTGAAAGTCCACCAAGTTTCAACCCTGCAAGAAGTGTCTTGAGTCCATTCTGATCAGGTGAAACCACTCCTGAAAATATTAGATATGGAGGCTTAACCTTAAAATCTGCACATGTACACAGTCCAGGTTGAGACTCAGGATGCTCTTGCTCCACAAGACGCAACAGAGGCAACTCATCCTTCAGCACAGCCTGCATATGCAGATGGTCAGGAGCGGAAGCCCCGGCTTTTGCCCCATTGAAAAACACAGCCATACCCGGCAGTAACTCTGCCATATTGACTATATCCTCTGGCACAGACGCCTGTGGCTTATGTTCAGTGGCTACAATTGTCAGGTGGACAGGCAAAATAGGATAGGGGTTCACAAGCAACTCCCATCCCGGCAATATATTGCAGATGTGCTGCTCTTTAGGTCGGTTGTCGCGGCACAGGAAACAGGGACGTTTCTCAATATCCTGCCTACTGACTTTTGCACCGGTGGATACAATTCTTCCAAGATTCCACTGTATGTTTACAGGGAATCCATCCACAGCCACCTCCCGACGCTCCACATTCATCAAGGCATTGTAGTTTTGCTTTGCGAGTGGCCAGTCGAGCAGTTGCGCCTCAATAAAAGACGCTACATTATCAATCGTCATCCTGCTCATCATCGTTCTCCATATTGGCACGAATGCGTGCTATAAGCTCCACGGAGCGTATGAAATCCTTATATTCGTTGTTGGCGTTGACTTTCTTTATGGAGAGGTCAGCGTCGCTGTTGCCATGCCAGCGCCGGCAGAAATAGATAGGCTCAAAGATTCTCCCCACGGCATACTCCCTGCTGACTCGAAGAGCCATCGCGTAATCCTCACCATAGCTTACGTTGGGAAACAGTATGCTCCTGACAATCGGAGTATAGAATGCGCGTGGTGCTCCGAAGCCATTGATGCGCAGGGCATTGTTGGCGCCGTTCAGGTCTGTCCATTCCCTGTGGTCAATCACTCCCGGTTGGATGGGGTTGAGGTTGAAGTCTGTCATCGTGTAGCTTCCCACCACCATCGCGCAGTGGTCGGAGTAGAATTTATCCACAATCTTCTGGAGCACATTCTTATGAGGGTAGAGATCGTCAGAGTCGAGCTGCACGGCAAACCTTCCGCAATGCTCTGACTGTATAGCCTTGTTCCAGCATCCACCAATATTCAGAAACTCATCCTCCTCAGCCTTGATAAGGATAAGTCGGGAATCTTGGATACTCACCAACAACTCTCGGGTGCCGTCGGTGCTCCCATTGTCAACCACTATGACGTTGTAGATGAAATCTGTAATCTGTGCCAAGGCTGACTTTACGGCATCGCCGATTGTAGAGACCCTGTTTCTGACAGGTATCACCACGGATGCCTCTGTAGCAAAATCTTGCTCAGAGAAATTCACTCTCGTGGGAATCATCGGCACCAGACCGTCGACATCATTGAGGAACTCCGTGAATACCCTCTCCATATGTGCCTGATAGAATGAGTTGCGGGGGTCAACATAATCATGCTGTTTCTCGCCACTCTTGCGGAAATCTACCTTCTCGGCTGTGTAAAGATATTCCGATACTGCTGCGATTGTTCTCCCTATCGACATTCTAAGGCGCAGGGCATACCAACCGCCGTCAGGAGCCTCGTTGTCGTCATCTGTAAAATCTTCAGATGCGGCGAGGACATCGGCGGCATTCAGCACCACCACGCTCCCGAAGTCAAAGTCATCACGCACAGAGCCAAACTGATAGTCGTTGACTGGATGAAGCGTGATTCTTGCCCCGTCTTTCTCGCGGAAATTGCAATATATTATTGTGGCGTCGGAATCTGCCGCAAGCTCCTCCATGCGTTGCATGAAATTGGAGTCGAACGTTATCTTCCGGTCATCAAGTCTCACTGCGACAAACTGTTCGAGACTGTTCTTGCAAATCTCGTCGCGCAAATCATATACATTTGTAAATCGAATTACCTTCATGGTTTTTCGTCAAATTAATTTCAAAAACTAACACCCATCAACCAAAAACTGGCAACTACTCCTCCAGATACTTCAGAATCGACTTCATCAAGGCGTCTCTCTGCTGCTGGCTTGGAATGGACTCAAACGGCACAGACATTATTGCCCCATGGCTCTTGCCGTTCTTGGTGAGATAGCCAGCAGGTGTCCCTTCATCAAATGTCATAAATATCTCTGCACTCATCAAACCGGAGGGTGCAAGGATATCCGGATTCTCCACAATGTAGTTCTTGTCGTTGAGTGTATTGCTGTAGTTTAGATAACTGTCGTTCATATGTGAGCCACGTGTACGGATTCCGCCGGAATAAGGGCGTCCACCCTCTCCGGGTATCACTCCGAGCACATTCTTGGCAAAATCAGTGCCGCCATAGTCAGCACGCTGGTCATAAAGATCGCTGACCACATATTCTCCGCTCACCATCAGGTCGCCTCCGTGTTGGGTGTATTCTGTCAGCAACTTCTGCAATTGTTTGGAGAAGGTGAAGTGGTGTATCCCGGAGTTTCCATTTCCGGTGATTGTGACTTTCTGCTTTCCAAGGATAAGGTCTACGGTCTTGTAGTCCGTCAGTTTTACGTCACCGGCTTCAACTGCCCCTACACTTGCCGACACAAATCCTCTTCCGGCTGCCGCAATCGATGTGCCATGCAGATAGGGGTAATCGAAGGTGTTGCCGGCAATCACTGTTGAGGCATATTCGTTGCTACTTTTGCCGAAACTCTCACCGGCACTGCGGCGATATTCTGTCTGGTAGCCAATGAATGAGATATCTTTAACATAAGGCACGCCAAAGTCGTCGTAGGCGTTAAATCCAGCCTCATCGTCGCGGGTGAAATGACTCGGACCGCTCACTCTTGTGAATCCGTTGACAATCAACACAGGAGTCTGATTCCCTTCTCCCTCGCGGATAGCAAGCACTTCCGATGGGAATGAGATGCCACCCTCGTTGGCTGCGACCACCTTAAAGGAGTGGATGTCATGGTCAGCAACGTGTACTTCAAAATTGGTTGATTTTGTCTCAGCGAGTTTGTGGAATCCGAGTTCATCTGCCGTGCGCTCAAAGATGATGTATTTATTCGGCTCCGCAGTCGGCTCCAGACAGTCTGGGGTCTTGTCCCAAGTGAGCTTATAGACGTTTTTCTTTACCCTTTGGATAGCAAAATTTTTCACCGGCAAGGGCTGCACCACAAACTTACGGTCTTTTCTCTCAGAGACGAATCTGCCGAGTGCCTTATATATCGAGCGGCCCACAGTGAAACGGAATGCCGGGTCAAGGGCATACCACATGTCGGCGAAATTCTGGTGGCTCATAAACTCAATCAGGGCAGTTGGCACTTCCGGCACACGGGCCTCTACGTATGACTTATCCCACATTGAGCGGCGTGTCCAGTTTGGCTCCCATGTCTGGCGTATATCGCCCACAATCTGGCGCATCAGCATGTCGGTCAATGTTCGGGAGTTGCTTCGCGGTGTCCCATCTGTATATGAGTCGCCGCCATTGGTGTAATATATGCCAAGCGTACCCACAAAAGAATCATCGGCACGTTTCCCTGCGTCTGAGTGGAGCGCCATGGTCACGTCGATAGGTATGTTAAGGCCGTCACGGTTGGGGAGCACTCGCGAGCCTCCGGCAAGATAGTTCACCCAATGCCCACGGTTGGTATAGTCGTCCTTATAATCGTCGGTGCCATGATATGGGGAATATATCTCCTCTGGCATACCTGCCCATTGCAGCCAGTAGCGTGCTCCTTCCAAGAACCTTGGAAGTCCGGAAGTCTTGAATTCCGGCAAATTAAGAGGAGCGGGTGGTGTGTTGGTGTCAATAATCTGCTCTTCGTCATCCGATGATTCTGTAGCCTCATCATCGCCTTCGCTTTCGTCATCGCCTTCCTCATCACCATCCTCATCAAATGATTCTCCGGTAATCACTGATGTTGAGGCTTCTTCGGGAGTTGACGGGTCGATAAAGATGTCTGCGCGGTGAGGGCTGCGGGCTATGTTGCCCATGCCGCCACCAATCTTCACGGCATCAGCTGTCACAACCTTGTCGGCTGTCTTGGAGATATTGGTAAGTGTTACTACCGGTTCCACATCGCTGTAACCGGCTGTCAGTGGGAATGTTCCCAGATATATCCATGTTCCGCTGCCCATGGTCTGGTTGACGCGAAACTCACGGCTGCCTCCGGAATAATTGACGGTGTAGTGGGCATCCTCAGTTGAATTTGGAACCGTCTTATAGCTCACATACACAGCATATTCCCCATCTTCGGGTATGTCGGCATACCAGGCTGCCACAGATGGAGTGCCGGAGGTGATTGTTGTTGTCTGCCGGTAAGTGCCATTCTCAAATGGATTTTCAGTGTCGCGGAAATCCGGAAGGTCATATATGAAACCCTCACCTTCGCCCGTTACCCATGGGCGGCTACCGGTCATCTCCCGGTAATATGGCTGGGAGAAGATTTGTCCTTCGTCGTTGGTGTCGTTGTCTACGATAACCTCATTTTTATTTGTGTCTCTTTCCCTTGGAAGCATGACGTATGCGCCCGCGTTCTCAAGCATCGGCACCACATATGGAAGTATGTAGCTCATGGTGTGTGTGTCTTCGGCTACCTGAAACAGTTGCGGACGCTGCCACATCCATGTGTCTGCCGCCGGTTTGTAGTATCTGCCGTGGCTGTGCCATAAAGCCACAATGTCGCCTTGCATACCTTTCTTTGCATCCACATACGGTTCGGCAGGAAGCACAAACGGTTGATTCTTGCGGAATTGCTCTGGAAGCTTGTCGATGGTGGTGATATAGAATGAGTAGTTCTTGTCGCCTACGTTCAGTGTCACGTTGTAGTTTGAGAGCGAGTCGGGTAGGATGGATACGATTTTCTCGCGCATACCATCCACCAACTCCTTAGTCACGGGGAGATATGTGAAATTTTCGTTAAGGCTCACTTTTGCGGTAAGAGTCTTATTGTCGGACTTTACGCTATTAACTCGCAGTCCTCCGGGGTTTGCGTTCTCTGGAATCCAATCAATAACCTCCTGGTTTACAAGCAATGTCAGAGAGTCGTTTTGTGGAGTCTCCACTGGGGGAGTGTATTGTTTCTTACTTGTGCTTGTGGCTTTCTTGGAGGTCTTTTTTTTGGTGGTTTTCTTCCGTTGGGTAGTCTTCTTCTTTTTGGTGGTTTTCTTTTTTGCAGAGGTAGTCTTCTTGGCGGAAGTGGTTTTCTTCTTGGCAGTGGTTTTCTTCGCTGCTGAGGAGCTGGTGGGGGTTGCATTAGATGTCGCCGAAGTTGCAGATATTGTCTCAGAGATGCAAATGCCTGAGAACGCAACTATAAGCGCCATGATTAAGGACAGAAATTTTTTTAATTTCATCACGAACTGAAATGATGGTTATCGTTATAATTGTTGTTACAAGTCACAAAATTAAGAAAAATCTCACAAATCCCAAAATTCTTGCTTAACTTTGCAATCTGTTTGTGAACCTAAAACATCCATCATGAAAAAAATTAGAATGATTACATTGCAGGGAATAGCGGCTTTATTGCTTGGTTGCTCTGCCGCTTCTGCCTCAAACTATGACCATTATTATGACAATCTTCCTGCCAATATCCAGAAAGTGCAGGAAGTGGTTATTCCCGATAAATCTGTGTCGCTCAAAGATTTCGGAGCTGTCAATGACGGCATAACCCTCAACACTGAGGCTTTTGCAAAGGCTATTGCCCATCTTGCAGCCAATGGCGGCGGTCGACTTGTGGTGCCAGAGGGAATATGGTATACGGGCCCGATTCAGTTTGAAGACAATATAGAGTTGCATCTTGAGCGTGGTTCTCTCATTTTGTTTAGTGAAAATCTTGAAGATTACCCTACGGTTAAGTCTGACTGGGAAGGACTGTCAACCTATCGCGCTATGTCTCCGCTCTCTGCCCGCGACAAGAAGAACATAGCGGTCACTGGCGAGGGCACCATCAATGGTAACGGTCAGAATTGGCGTCCTGTTAAGAAAATGAAGATGACTGATTCCCAATGGAAAGCATTGACAAAGAATGGAGTTGTCAATGAAAAGGGCGACCTTTGGTTCCCCAATGAGAATGTGCGCTATGTCTATGAGCATCAAGACATCATGGAAAAGGTGCATAAGGGAGATCCGGAGGCTTTGAAGATAGCACATGATTTTCTTCGCCCTGTCTTGGTGTCGTTTATTGGATGTGAGAATGTGTTTCTGCAAGGCGTCACCTTTGAGAACTCCCCGGCATGGAATGTTCATCCCCTGATGTGTAAAAATCTTATTGTTGACAATGTCAATATCCGCAATCCATGGTATGCACAGAATGGCGATGGAATCGACATTGAGTCATGCACTGATGTTTTGCTTGTCAACAGCAAGTTTGATGTGGGCGACGATGCCATATGCCTGAAGAGTGGCAAGGATAAAGATGGGCGCGAGAGGGGAGTGCCTTCCTCAAATGTTTTGATCGACGGCTGCACTGTCTATCACGGACATGGGGGCTTTGTCATTGGCAGTGAGATGTCGGGCGGTTGCAAGGATATCATTGCCCGCAACTGTGTGTTCATTGGCACAGATGTCGGCTTGCGCTTCAAGTCCACAAGAGGACGCGGAGGTGTGGTTGAGAATATCTATGTCGACAACATCAAGATGACCGATATTCCTGGAGAGGCCCTGATATTCGACATGTATTATGGAATCAAGCCGGGAGCTCCAGTGCCTCCGGTCACAGAGGAGACCCCATCATTCCGAAACATCTTCATAAAGGATGTGGTGTGTCGTGGCGCAGCCCGCGCAGCCGTCTTTAATGGTCTTCCGGAGATGCCGATGAAAAACGTTGTGATTGAGGACTCCCGATTCCGTGCCGACCAGGGATTTGCTCTCAACAATGTTGACGGTCTCACCATGAAAAATGTAGTGGTTGATGTCCCGGGAGAAAAAATCATCTACGGAGACGGTGTTTCAAATGTGAAAGTTGACTAAACATATTGTGGCATTTGAAAAATTTTCCCATCTTTGACAGATAAAATTCAAGACATAGCCCCTTAACTTCTGAGTT
>CAZRUR010000094.1:0-5075 GCA_964603335.1 uncultured Sangeribacter sp.
CCATATCTTATCCTCGCAAATCAAATCTCCAAGACACCATCCCTGACATAGCATCCGACCTTGATGAATTCATAATCACCACAACCGGCTCCAGAAAAACCATAGGTTTTGACAAGGACGGTTCTATATCAATCAATGCCAGATTCCTCAGCGACCAACCCTCTCTTCTTGGCAGCAACGACCCCGTGGCCTTTATCAAGTCTCTGCCCTCAGCACTGACCACCCACGAGCTACAACCGGGGCTGCTCGTCAGGGGAAGCGGGCACGGGGCCAACACATTTGAAGCAGACGGTGCCAGGGTGATGGACCCCATGCACATGCTCGGCCTGTACAGTGCGTTCAATCCCTCTTTCTTCAACTCATTCTCTTTCAGCCCCGGTTATTTCCCGGCAACAGAACCTAATGCCACCGGGGGAATCCTTAAGGCTTTTTCATCTCTGACACCCGACACCGTTTTCTCCGGAAAAATCAATCTCGGAATGGTGGAAAGCAATTTAGGGCTGCACATCCCCCTGAAAAGGCAGGTCTCCTCTCTTTCTGTAGGATTCCGGAAGACATATGTCAATCTATTGTTCCCCGACATCCTCAAACTTGGGAAATCCTCCCTCAATTATGGCTTCACCGACATCAATGCCTCCTATCAGATGCTCCTGCCAAATGACGACAACCTGAAGGCATCCGTCTTCATGAGCAGCGACAACATGGCTCTGAAAGCCGACAAGAATGGTGACGTCGACGGCTCATTCGGCTGGAATAATCTTGCGGCTTCAACAGTCTGGATTCACGACCGATTCACCTCCACCCTTTCCTTTTCCTCCTTCTCGAATAAGTTTATTCTTGATGAAGGGGGCCAATCCCTGAATCTCCCTTCATCCTTCATCCAGGCTACGTTCAGAGAGGATTACCGACACAAGGCTTTCCACATATCGACCGACATAAACTACCGCCACTCTTCCGGCCAGCATAATTCAGCCCTTGCCAATACTCCTTCCGCGGAAGCATCAGACGCATTGGAATGGAATCTCGCTGTCTCCGACAACTTCAGACTCGCGGAGGCATTTGACATAGATGCCGGAATGAGACTCGCATTCTATCACTCAGGTTCTTTCAACACATTCTTTCCTCTTCCGCGCCTACGTATGAATCTTCATCCCACACAAACACTGTCAATTCATGCTGACTATTCCAGGCTCGCACGCTTTGACCGTCTTGTCGAGGAGACCACCGGAGGTCTTCCCGCCGACTTCTGGACCAATGCCTCCCGGAGAATCCCGCCCGAGGATGTCCATTCATTCGGGATCGGCACAAACGGCGATATCCCATCCACCGGCATCTCCTTTTCTCTTGATCTATATTACAAGATTCTGCGTCATTCACTGGAATTTGATGGTGCCATCCTCGAACTGATATCTCCATCGTTCCGGCCTCTTGACCATATATTGTCAGGCAACGGTCATGCTTATGGTGTTTCCGTCACGGCATCCCGTCAGTTCGGGACTCTGCGCGGAAGGATCTCCTACAACTACGGCAGAAGCCGACTGCATTTCGAGAAATATGGCAAAGACATGATTCCCGCCTCTTTCGATCGTCCGCACGACCTGAACGCAACCCTCAGCTGGGACATCTTGCCGTCGCTGATGCTCTCGGCAAGTTTCACACATGCTTCCGGCACTCCATACACTGCCGCCAAATACGGCTATATGATAGGGGAAAACCTCATCTGCGAATATTTCCCCCGCAACTCTTCACGTCTGCCTGACTACAATCGGCTTGACCTCTCGGCAAAATGGACTTTCCTTACAAGAAAATCAGTGAGGCATTCCCTCAATATCTCAATCTATAACGCACTGGCGTCAAAGAATATCATCTTCATCTACTCCGATTACTCAATCGACAAGGGTATACGCAACCGTAAATCAGAAATGAAGACTATAATTCCCGCTCTTTCCTATTCCGTAGAATTTTAACTATATAAAATCTGTAATTATGCAACTCTCATTCAAATATCTGATTATAGTCACTTCCGCTCTCCTTTCAGTCTCTTCGTGCCAAGAGGATATCCCGATGATGACCGGAGAAACGCCAATCGTGGTGGAAGGATGGATTGAACGCGGCGAAGTGCCCGTGGTCATGGTCACAAGGGCTGTCGACATGACCGCTGATTCGCCGTCGTTCGACGACTTTGTAGAGAAATGGTGTCGTGTCTCCATATTCGACAATGGCACACAACATATTCTATCCGGAAAAATAGACAAAGACTATACGCCGTCATTTATCTTCACATCCTCAAGACTCCGCGGAGAAACGGGTCATACCTATACTCTACGGATTGAGACCGAAACCGACACTATCGAATCAACATCCACTCTAGCACCTACCCCCATTATTGAATCAATAACTCCCATACTGATGGAAGGCACAGACTCTCTTTTCAGACTTAACATGAGAATAAAGAATGTTGATCCTCAGGCATACTACAAGGTTTTTACAAAGACCAATGAACTGGAGTCAAGATTCTTCAGTGCTTTTCTCGGCACTTTCTCAGGCAAGGACTATGATCCGGAAAACGGATTCGACATAGCGAGAGGAGTCCATTCTTCTTTCGACGACGACACATTCAATCATTATTTCCAGAAAGGAGACCGTGTCACCGTAAAACTTTGCACTATGGAGCAAACGCTCTACGATTTTTGGAAAGTCTATGACAATAATGTGTCGCTCTCAGGAAATCTTTTCTTCACATTCGCCGAAAACTGTCCGCACACATTTTCCAATGCTCTCGGATATTGGGCGGCTTATGGGATGTCGAGATATTCTGTCATTATCCGATAAGGCAACAGGATTGTCCGATTAGATGGATTATTTGGTTGCTATCGTTGTGTCGAATTTCTTTTGAACTTGTCTTTATTCTCCAAATCATCATTATTTATTAATTTTGCAGTCTGAAACCCAAAACCTCTACCCCTCTTATTTTGTTTAGACATTATATCGTTTATCCACTCAGACTGTATCTTTTTATGAAGCGTGGCTTATTCGCTTTCCTGATCTTCTTCCTTTTATCTGCTGTCAGCCAGACGGCAGACGCACAGCTCATACGCGTTCCTGGCCAGCAGGAATTTGTCGACTCGCTGAAACATGAAGTCAACTACGGTCCGTTTTTTGGACTCTATAAAGATAATTATTTCACTGCCGGGACCACCGTCAACCATAAGCCCACAGCCCTCAATTCCGATGTGAAATTTCAGATTTCTCTCGGCATTCGTCTCACAAAGGCCACCCTCCCCTGGAATTCTTATATTTTCATAGCCTACACTCAAAAGACGTTCTGGAATGTATTTCAGAATTCAATGCCAATGCACGACATAAACTACAATCCAGCCATCGGCTGGTCAAAACATTTCTTCAGCAAAGACCGTTACATGGGTAAGCTAACTCTCCTCGTCGAGCATGAGAGCAACGGCAGAGACAGCCTCCAATCAAGAAGTTGGAACCGCGTCTCTCTTTATGGCTCAACCATCATCGATGAATGGCTTATGGTGCACGCAAAATTCTGGATTCCAATCATTGACGGCGAAAACAATCGGGATATCCTAAAATACTATGGCATCTTCCAAGGTGGTTTTGTTGCCACTACCACCAATCGGCGCTGGTCTTTTGGACTTACCTGGTTCAAAAGGCAAGGATGGAATTTTAATTTCAACACTATCTGGGAAGTAACATGGAATGTCTCGAAAAAAACCAACCTAAACTTGGTTGCCCAATACTACAACGGATACGGTGAGAGCCTGCTCGACTATAAACAGTTTCACTCCCGCTTCCGCGTTGGAATAATTTTCAAACCCGAATTCTTCTCCGAATTCTAAACCCCAACTGTAACCAGTAACCCGTAACCTATAACCTGTAACATATGCTCCCCCCTATCGACCACCCGGCATGGATATGCCTCGAAATATCTTTAGCTGCCGCTATCATTGCCCTACTCGCCCGATTTATCCCTATCTGGCGTGTTTACAGAACTTCCAAAAAGCAGCGTAAGGAAGCCTATATGATCGACCTCCCAGAAGAAGGCCAGACACCCCTCGTGTCGGTAATCGTATACACTATCTCTACGGAAGAGGTCCTTATCGCTTATCTTGAGGATCTTATGCGTCAGGATTACCCCAATTTTGAGGTAATCATTGTCAACGAAGGAGGCCATGAGGCCTCTGCTTCCCTTGCTGAGAGGCTACGCGCTTTATACCCCGACAAACTTTACGTCACCTTTATCCCACCGGATTCTCACAACCTGAGCCGCCGCAAACTTGCCCAAACCATTGGCATTAAGGCTGCAAAGGGTGACATTGTGCTCACCACCGGCTCTAACTGCATAATCCCATCAAAGTCATGGCTATCACTCATGATGCAGCCTTTCTTCCACGAGCCTTCGATTGAAATTGTGCTCGGATACTCCCACATAGAGTTTGCCAACCTTCAAGGTCCTGGGAAATGGTTCCGTCAGTTTGACTCAACCCTCACAGCTTTCCAATGGCTTGGGGCTGCCATAAACAAATATCCATACCGTGGCGACAGATACAACCTCGCTTTCCGACGCAACCTTTTCTTTGACCACAAGGGTTACTCTCAGTCGCTTCACCTTATGAACGGTGACGATGACCTCTTTGTCAACGAGATATCAAACGGTGACAACACCGATGTTATGATCTCTAAGGATGCCATCCTTACATATGATTGGGGTGATTCCGGCAACCGTGTCGTGGCTGAGATGAAAAACAACTACCGTTTTACATCCCAACTCCTTCCCAAAATGCCATTCCTGCGTGCTGGTCTCGGCTCTACGATGCAATGGGTGACTCTCATTGCCGCCATTGCCGGTGCTATTCTCGGTCTTCCAAGCCTCTGGCATGCCGGCATTGCTCTCGGAATCCTCATCCTCCTTGGCTCCGCTGAGATTTATGTATATAGAAAAGCGGCCGGTGCCCTGGGCTCCGTCCGCCTGTTCTGGTCAGTGCCGCTGTTCCTTCTTTGGCACCCTATCGACACGCTTCTTACGAAAAACTATTCCCGCACCAAGCGCC
>CAZRUR010000094.1:5175-7894 GCA_964603335.1 uncultured Sangeribacter sp.
TTATTCCCAAGCTCTGGACATACATCCTTAAGGGATTCGGCTATACCCTCTGCATTGAGGCGCGCCCCTTTCTTACAGAAATGGGTGTGGTCTTTGCAATAGTAGGAGGTCACCTCCTTCAATCCCTGCTCATCGGCGATCTTCTGCAGTTTCTCTCCGGAGATGGTGTTAAGGTCTATGTAAGGCACGCCCATCATCTCGGCTGTCTCCTGTGCCCATTTCCCAAATGAGTCTTTGTTGCTCTCTATCACTCCATTGTCAAACTTGTTTCTCGGAGTGTGGCTCACAACAATCGGTGTGGCGCCCTTCTCCAACGCATCAAGGATAAACTTGCGGAGATACCACCCATAGGTATAAATCACCTGGTTCTTGCCGGTCTTCTCCATCTTGAAGACCTTGCTCTCCGGTCCGCTGCCAAGCAACTCTCCACGTGCCTTACCAACGTTGATGTCGCCGGCGTCGTTATGCCCAAACTGCATAATCACAAAATCTCCCGGCTGCAAGGCATTGTAGACCTTTGTCCATCTCCCCTCGTCAAGGAATGTGCGCGCACTGCGGCCTGCCATGGCATGATTCTCTACCACAAGCTGCTCCGGGTCAAAAAGATCTCCTATCACGGAGCCCCAGCCCCACATGCCATCCTCATCGGCATCGGCATTCTTGACAGTGCTGTCTCCTATCGTAAACAGCATCGGAACGCCTTCCTTGCGGGTCTTACCTGTCTCTGTGTCAATTGTCTCAGGAAGAAGCATCTTAGCAAGAGGCAGATTCTTATAATTGCGGATCCCCTCTACTACCGACTCAACATTAGTCCTTGCTCCAAACTCGCTGGTATGGATGCGGTCAAGATAGAACATCGTCTTTACCTTCTCCTTGCCAAATTTCTCAAACTTTGTGGCTGTTATCTCATTGAGGTCGATAAACGGCACCTTCATCTCCTTAGCCACCTGTTTTGCCCAGCCTCCGTGGGTCTTATTGCAGCGGGTGATAATGGTGCTGTCGGCATCATCCCAGGCGTTGCGGGGTGTAAGCGACATAAGGATGGGATATGCCCCCTTGGCCTTCACATCCCTGATATACTTACGCATATATTCCCCATAGGTGTATACTGTCTCTTTCTCTCCGGTTTCCTTGATAGTGACATCAAGTGTCTCTTTCCCTACTCCGGGAATGGATGCCCTGGCGCGGCCCTCGTCATAGGGGCCATTGTCGTTATGTCCCAACTCTATGATTACCCAGTCACCTTTCTGCACACCTTTCAGCACATCAGCCCATAGCCGGTTGTAGAACGTGCGGCTCGACATGCCGCCCAATGCATGATTCTCGACTGTAATCTTCTCCGGGTCGAAATACTCATGCATAAAGTAGCCCCAGCCCCATTGGCCATTGTCGCCATTTCCCATGGTGCCGGTGCGCATCGTGGAGTTGCCCACAAGGAAAAGAACTGGATTGTTACCCTTACGTGTAGACCCTGCTACGGGACGCACTGTCAATGCCTTGTTGATACTGTCAGGAGTGTTGTCAACAACACCATTGACATCTTCCAACGGACCTGCCACTTTCCCCTGAGCCGAAGTGTCAACTGTCTGGAAGCATCCTGCCGCCAGACACAAAATTCCTAAAAAGAATGAATGTTTCATGATATATTAGTTAGTTATATTATTAGTTAAGAACCTATCCTCACTTTCTCCGTAGGAGGAAGCGCTGCGTTGCGCTCTTCGCATGCCTTCACTATCTCATCAGCAAGCCGGCTGAAGGCCTCTGCCTCCGGATTTGAGGAATCCTGACCCGTAACGGAATCTGCAACCAGCGACGTGGTGGTGGGATACCCCTCATCTACATTCTCACATATATCCGCCACAAGGGGAATCTGTGCCAAAAGTCTCACTCCAAGCTTCTCCGCAAGTCGCTTACCACCTCCGTTGCCGAAGATATAATACTTCTCATCAGGATGTGGGGCGGGAGTAAACCACGCCATATTCTCCACGAGGCCTAAGATAGGCACATTCACCTTGTCGCTTTCAAACATGGCTATCCCCTTGCGGGCATCGGCAAGTGCTACTTCCTGTGGCGTAGTGACCACAACTACTCCGGTGATCGGCAAGGTCTGCACAAGGGTCAGGTGTATGTCGCTCGTGCCGGGAGGCATATCAATGAGGAAATAGTCAAGTTCTCCCCACCACGCATCCTCTATCAGCTGTTTGAGGGCATTGCTTGCCATGCCGCCTCTCCACATCACTGCCTTGTCGCGGTCTACAACAAATCCGATGCTCAGCATCTTCACACCATATTTCTCTACCGGCTCTATCCAATCGCGACCTTCCTGGTTGATCATATATAGCTGCTCATCCTCCACTCCAAACATCTTGGGCATCGAGGGCCCGAAGATATCCGCGTCAAGAAGTCCCACCTTATAACCTTTGGCGGCAAGGGCTATCGCAACATTCGCTGAGACTGTCGATTTTCCCACACCTCCCTTGCCGGATGATATCCCTATGATATTCTTTACACCTGGCAACGGATTCGACGGCTTCTCAACCACCGGCTTCCTATATTTCACGGCTATATTCCCCTTGATCTCCACATCAGGAGAGATAAAGGCATTGATGGCAGTCTCCGATGCACGCACCACACTCTTTATGAAAGGGTCGGTGGGCTTGTCAAAGATTAGTGAAAACGAAACCTTGTTGCCATCGATGCGGATATCGTCTTCTATCAT
>CAZRUR010000095.1:0-7708 GCA_964603335.1 uncultured Sangeribacter sp.
TCCGAAACATGGGATTAAACAATATACTAAAGAAAATATTTGGCGACCAGAGCGAGAGGGCAGTGCGCCCACTTTGGCAACGCCTTGAGAAGGAGATAAACCCAATCAGCGAAGAGATAAAGGGTATCTCCAACGACGACCTCCGCGGACGCATCGACGTGATCCGCGACAGCATCCGTGGCGAGGCTGACGAGTATAAGAACAAGATGGAGGAGATCCGCACCGAGTTGGAGACCCTCGACTATGACAAACGCGAGCCGTATTGGAAGCAGATTGACGACCTCAGGGAGGAAATGTTTAAGATGTATGCCCGTCGTCTTGACGAGGTGCTTCCGGAGGTGTTTGCCGTGGTGAAAGAGACAGCCCGCCGCTTTGCCAACAACGAGCTTATCGAGGTGACAGCCACCCAGGCTGACCGCGAGTTGGCAGCTGCCGGGAAAGACTTCGTATCAATCGAGGGTGACAAGGCAGTCTACAAAAACAGCTGGATTGCCGGCGGCAACCTTATGACGTGGGATATGGTGCACTATGACGTGCAGCTGATCGGCGGCATGGTGCTCCATGGCATCATGAACGGAGAGAAGGCATCCAACAACATCGCCGAGATGGCAACCGGTGAGGGTAAGACACTCGTGGCAACACTCCCCGTGTTCCTCAACGCCTTGACCGGCGAGGGTGTGCATGTGGTGACCGTCAACGACTATCTCGCCAAACGAGACTCCGAATGGATGGGCCCGCTCTATCAGTTTCACGGTCTCACCGTAGACTGCATCGACAAGACGCAGCCTAACTCCGAGGAGCGCCGTAGCGCATACCGTTGCGACATCACTTTCGGAACAAACAACGAGTTCGGTTTCGACTACCTCCGCGACAACATGGCAACGCAGACCTCCGATCTTGTGCAGCGCGACGAGCATTACTATGCCATTGTCGATGAGGTTGACTCCGTGCTTATCGACGATGCCCGAACCCCGCTTATCATCTCAGGTCCGGTGCCGAAGGGCGACGACCAGATGTTCAACGAGTTCAAACCCAATGTTGAGAAGGTTGTGATGGCACAGCGCAAGCTTGTGCAGGGATTGCTGCTTGAGGCAAAAGACAAGATCTCCGCCGCCATGAGTGGTGACCCGGAGAAAATCGCCAAGTTTGACAAGAACCGTGAGGAGGGCAAGAAACCCCTCACCGCCGAGCAACTCCTCGAGGACGGGGGACTCTCACTCTTCCGCGCATACAAAGGCCTGCCGAAGCATAACCCTCTTATACGCTATCTCAGCGAGGAGGGTATCAAGCAACTCCTTCTAAAGGTGGAGGCTAAATATATGCAAGACAACAACCGCGAGATGCCCAAGGCCGTTGAGCCCCTATTCTTCGTGATTGATGAGAAAAACCATAGCATAGAGCTCACCGACAAGGGTATCGAGGTGCTTACCGGCACCACCCAAGACCCTGACTTCTTCATCCTTCCCGACATCGCCGCCCAGCTCTCAGCCGTTGAGAACGAACCCGGCACAAAGGAGGAACACCAGCAGAGGAAAGACGAGTTGCTGCAGAACTACTCAGTGAAGGCAGAGCGTGTGCACACCGTCAACCAGCTTCTGAAGGCGTACTCTCTGTTTGACAAGGATGTGGAATATGTGATTGACGACAACAAGATCAAGATTGTCGACGAGCAGACCGGACGTATCATGGAGGGTCGCCGCTACAGCGACGGTCTTCACCAGGCAATCGAGGCTAAGGAAGGCGTGAAAGTAGAGGCTGCCACACAGACCTACGCCACCATCACGTTGCAGAACTATTTCCGTATGTATCGTAAGCTCGCCGGTATGACCGGTACCGCCATGACCGAGGCTGGTGAGTTCTACGACATCTATAAACTGGAGGTTACAGAGATACCTACCAACCGCCCCGTAATCCGCCATGATATGAACGACCGCGTCTACCGCACCAAGAAAGAGAAGTATGCGGCAGTGATCCAGGAGGTTGAGGATATGGTGAAGATTGGACGCCCGGTGCTTGTGGGCACCACCTCGGTAGAGATTTCCGAATTGCTCTCCAAGATGCTCCAGCTCCGCAAGATTCCGCATCAGGTGCTCAACGCCAAATATCACCAGAAAGAGGCAGAGATTGTTGCCCAGGCCGGCAAGACCGGCACTGTGACCATCGCCACCAACATGGCAGGCCGTGGCACCGACATCAAGCTCACCCCGGAGGTGAAAGAGGCAGGCGGCCTTGCCATTATCGGCACCGAGCGTCATGAGTCACGCCGTGTTGACCGTCAGCTTCGTGGTCGTGCCGGTCGTCAGGGTGACCCCGGTTCCTCAGTGTTCTTCGTGTCGTTTGAAGATACCGTGATGCGACTCTTCGCCAACGAGCGTATCGTCAAGACCCTTGACCGTCTTGGCTTTGAGGAGGGCGATATGATTGAGAGCAAGATGGTGAACAAGTCAATCGAGAATGCCCAGAAGAGGGTAGAGGAGAACAACTTCGGCATCCGTAAGCGCCTTGTGGAATATGATGACGTGATGAACGCCCAGAGAAAGGGTGTGTATGGTCGCCGCCAGAACGCCCTTAAGGGTGTGAGAATCGGCACCGACATCGCCAATATGATCTATGAGACAGCACAGGAACTTGCAAGCCGCACTTACGAGGGTGGTTTCCAGGAGTTTGACGAGAACGTTCGCAAGTCGCTCGCCATTGAGGTGCCATTCACTGAGGCTGAGTATGCTAAGCTCGACGTGAACGAGATGACCGACCGTCTTGCAGAGTCAGCCATGCAGACCTACAACCGTAAGAAGCAGAAGATGGCAGAGGGCGCGATGCCTTATATAAAGGAGTTTGTAGAGGAACGTGGCGCCACAGGCCCGGTAGGAGTGCCGGTAACCGACGGTCGCCGCATGTTCAACATCCGCTGCGACATCACTGACGCCTACAACAACAACTGTGCGCCCCTCACCAAGGCATGGGAGAAGACAGTGCTTCTCTCTTCAATCGACAAGGCATGGCAAGAGCAGCTTCGCGAGATGGACGAGCTCCGCAAGTCGGTGCAGAACGCATCCTACGAGCAGAAGGATCCGCTCGTGATCTATAAACTTGAGGCTTACGAGCTTTGGAAGAAGATGCTTTGGGACATGAACTCCAAGTCGGTGGCAACACTGATGCGCGGCAAGCTTGCAGTGCCAGACTATGAGGAGGCAAAGGCAGCTGCCGAGGCAGCCAAGGAGGCTCAGGAGCAGCGTCGCCAGGCTCAGGCTTTGGCACAACAGCAGCAGATTCGCCGAGAGTATTCAACCACCTCAACGATGCCGAATCCCTATGCCAACTACAGCACCACCCGCGACAGCTATCCCGGGGAGAGCGCCCAGCGTCAGGCAGCCCAGAACGTAAACCGTCAGCAAGCACAGCGCCAGCCCATCAAGGCACAGCCAAAGGTGGGCAGAAACGACCCATGTCCTTGCGGCAGCGGCAAGAAATACAAGAACTGCCACGGAAGAGGGCTTTAAACTAAAATGGCTGCGTAAAAGATTAGTCCTAAGAAGAATGATATGCCGGTCCACATTTTTGCGGACCGGCTATTTTCATGTGCCTCCTCGTGTAGCCCCTCGCGCCAAAGTTTCTTGGTCTTATAGGCGTAATATATAGCCACAATCCCAGTGGGGGTAAAGAAAAGGATGGTGGCGATAATAGCCGCCGGCAACATATTTACAGGCGGTATATCCTTGTTTTTCATGGCGTCGATCTCGTCGAGGGTCGGGATATGCGCGTCCTGGTCGGCGAGGTATCGGTCGAAACGTGTGGGGAAAGCAGGTGGAGTGTCGGCAGAGTCGGAGGATGCCGGAAGGTTTTGCTGGGCATTGTTTCGTTTCTCCGCCTCCACGCTTCCGGGGTGCATCAGGTCGTGCAGGCGTATACGGTAGAAACGGCATATGTCGGCGACGTCTTCCGCTTTCTCCCAGTCTGGCATTCCCTTACACCACACATAAGTAGAGGGGCGGACACCTGCCGCCCCTAATTCTTCAAGTTCAAACGGTCCTTTTTGTTCACCGTCGATTATAGCGAAGTATTTCAATTTAGGCAAAAAGGTTAAAGGATTATATGAAGCTGTAGATGCCGCCTGATTTAATGAGGATGCCGGAGAATACGAGACCGATTCCGGCAAGAATACAGGCGATGATGGTCATTGTCTTGGCTGAATTGTTTGCCTGGTCGCCCTCAGCGTCAAAACCGGCAGCATAGAACCCATTTGCCTTGTTGGCCTGCACAATGGCTATTATTCCGAAGATGGCACCTATACACGAGGTGAGGAACCCTACAACCGTTGCACCGATGGCCCAAGGCAACCAGTTTGTGCGTCCCGGCTGGTTGTTGTATTGATTGTTAAACCTGTTCTGCCCGTATTGCGGATTCTGTCTGTATTGCGGATTCTGCCCGAAGTTGGGTTGCTGCCCATAAGGTGGGGGTGTGTTGGCGTTGAAACGCTCATTAAACTCACGTTGTGTTGAGGCGTTTGCCCAGTCAGCCATTCCGGGATGCCATACGGGAGTGGATGGGGTGGCGCCGGCTGCAATCAGTTCAGTGATGGTGGCGGGACCAATCCTCCTGTTGCCAATCATAGCAAACCAGCCGTTGTCTTCCTCCGGCTCAGATATGGTTTCTGTTATGTCAATGGGAAGGATGTCAGCAACCTCTTCCAGTTCGGAGATCTTTACCCATTGAGGCAGACCGGCGCGCCAGATGAGAGTTTCCGGTTTGAGATTTCTGAAACGCAGTTCCTCCTTGGAGAGGGGTCCCTCCTGGGCGTTGTTGACAACTATGTAATAAATTTTTTCCATCATCAAATTATGTTATAATATGCTTAGAGCATAGCGTTGATAAATTAGCACAAAATTAGCAAAAAAAGAGGTTTTGGCAAAAATATAGAGAATTTTTTGGACAAGAAAGAAAAAAATGCTAATTTTGCATCGCGAATGCGGTAATAGCTCAGTTGGTAGAGCATCAGCTTCCCAAGCTGAGGGTCACGAGTTCGAGCCTCGCTTACCGCTCAATAGGATTTTAATGTTACTTTGTACATAGGCTAATCAGAAAGGCTACACTGTGAAGTGTGGCCTTTTAAGTGCCGTCATCTTGAATATGCCGATAGCAGTCTTGGGCACAATCCTCGGCTGCTTGACAACCTCTTCAAAGACCCCAACGCCGGTAAGATAAATATAGCCACGCGGTCATCAGGTCGCGTGGCTATATTTTATTATGATTTATAAGATTGGATTAAGCGTCGATTTCGGGAGTTGGACGGAAGATAAGGTTGTAGATAAACACTGCAAGAAGTGCGCCTACGAGAGGACCAACAACCATTACCCAGAAATCAGGCCATGCATTAGGTGAGAAAAGAGCAGGACCGAAACTGCGTGCGGGGTTAACGGAGCAGTTGTCAACCGGAATACCAACGATGTTTACGAGACCGAGAGCAAGACCGATTGCAAGGCCAGAGAATTTGCCAAAACCACGTTTTGCATCAGTGGCGCCAAGGATTACGAGCACAAACACCATGGTGAAGAGGATCTCCATGAAAAGAGCCATGCCCTGACCAACGCCAGGCTGACACACATTGGCTGCCAGGTAATTGCCGGAAGCCTCAGTGATGCCACCAAATTTGAATGCGGGGTCACCCATGTAGAATAGCCAGAAAAGGCAAGCGGCACCAACGCCGGCACCGAGAAGCTGCGCCACTACATAATAGCAAAGTTCTTTACCGCTCAAGCGTCTGGAAACCCACATTGCGAACGACACGGCGGGATTCACGTGACATCCCGAGATGTTGCCGATGCAATAGCAAAGGCACACCAAGATAAGACCGAAGCAAAGGCCGATGCCCAATACTCCAATCTCCGGCCCGGCAAGCACTGCGCTGCCGCAAGCCATCAGCACCAGAAACATGGTGCCGAACATTTCTGCAAGAAATTTCTTCATGTTAGAAATAATTTATAGTTAAATAAAAATACGAAATGTAAAATGAAAATGGATAACCATAATCATTTTACATTATTTTCATTATGAATTCTACATTGTTCAAGAGTTGGCGATTTTTGTGAGAGCAGTCTCGAGTTTTGTTGCGAAGCCTGCATTCTCCTTGATGAAAGTATAGTTCACCGATTATCTGGAGGTCGCTATGATCTTTAAATTCCAGTGGGCCTTTCCAGTCGGCAATCTTTTGAGAGAAAGCCTTTTGAGCGTCTGAAATGTTGCCCTTTACATGAGCATCAAACATGGCAGCCGGTTTCTCAAGCAAGATGTCGGTGGAAGCAAACATCTCGAAATTAGTCACAAAACCGAAACAATCCTCAAGAATTTCCGGCCAAAGTGAGAGGTCAATCTTTGTCTGAAGTGCATCGAGCGAAAGACTCGTCTGGCGGGATATATGCATAAGCCTTACCACCGCCGGAAGGCGTGTGCGGTCGGAAGGGAGACCCGAAGGCTGCAAGAGGTCGATAGATCTTATGTTGGAAACAATGTGGAAGAAATGTTTCAGCTTTCGCGAGACATTAAAGGAAACTGAATCAGCCATGACTTGTCTTAATTTAGTCTATATATAAATAGAACAAGAAAGGCAGATTTTAGTTGTTGCGAAATGTCTTTTTATTACATAGTCAATATGACAAAATGACATTATGTCATAATGAAAATCTGGAATTTTTATTTGTTTCTCTGAATCTCCTTGTTCATGTCTTCAAGAGCCTCAAATGCATTTGTTGAGGTTTTTGGCTTTGGCTCAAAACCGATCTTTATGTTTGAGTTATTCTTTTGGAATGCCAGATAGTATTCAGTGCTGTCGGGAGTGATTGTGACGGGGAGGTCGTTGACATCCACAGTTTTGTAAACGCCGCTATCGCCTTTTTCGAATGGGTGCTTGAGGATAACTTTGTAGTTGATTTTCGCGCGGTTGCCGTTTTCGTAGACGTAGAGTGCGCTGGTAGTTGAGGGAGAGAGGGTGAAGATGATTCGTCCGTCATATTTCCCCTTACGGGCACGCTCGCCTGTGATGTCGTAGCTGTTTGCGATATAGGTGCCGCTGTGCACAGGCTGGGAGGCGTAGAACTCATCGTTTTCAATGGCAGTTGTCTCAGTAGCCACTGTGGAATCTGTGGCTGTGTCTTTGGCAGCGTTTCCTCCGCAAGAGGCAAGGATCAATCCGGCTGCTACTATTGCAAAAAATCTTGAAGCTTTCATAATGTATAATGGTTTAGATTTTAGTCTGAAGTAATTATAAATGGGTATTCATGACTCTTTGTTGTTTGTGCAAAGTTAATAAATTCTTTGTAATAAAACAATATCAAGCGGTTAAAAAAGTTTAGTTATTGAGGACTTACCTAAAAACATTATATGACATTTACATAGAGACAATATTTGTACATAGAGACAATATTTGCATCTTTCATATATAATGGTTACCTTTGTGGCGATAACTAAAAATTACATTGATGTCAATAATGATGATAATTCAGTCGACACAATTAATGGCTCTGACATTAATTGTGTCGAATATTATGTTATGCAAGGTCGTAGGTTGTAAATCCTGAGAAGGGAATATACATCAGGACTATTAAATTTACAGACGGTATATAAAGACCTCCAAGATTGCTTTGAATAAATAATCACATAACAAAACAACAGAATCCGGCAGTCTCATTCTAATGACTGCCGGATTAGTTATTTC
>CAZRUR010000096.1:0-7687 GCA_964603335.1 uncultured Sangeribacter sp.
GCCTTGATGCTTTTCCCACGGAGCAGACCGCAATAGAAGTTGCGGATGATTGAGGCATAATTTTTTTACCAAGTTATTTTTTTATCGTTACTTTGCATATGTAGAATCGGATATTTAACATTCATTAGTCTAAGACTGCAATGCTGTTGCAGCGTTGTGTTGTAATTTTGCAACGTGATTCAAACAGAGACCGTTTCCGCGGACCGGTCGATGCTTAAGTCGCCAGAACATTCGAAAAACTAAACGCTTAAAACTTTCTGAATTATGAAAATCTTCAACGCCCTTAAGAAACGCTTTCTGACTGAAAACCCAGGTCTGTGGGTTGTCTACACCCTCGGCTTCGCCATCATCGCATTGCAGCTCCGCAGCATCCTCGGCTGATTGCCAAAACCAACCACTAACAACCGACAACGGACAACGGACAACGGAAAACGCCTACCTCTTCCCAAACTTGGCACACTTAGGAGAATACGCTATCGTCACGCGATAATCGTCTGACTGATAACTATACATCTCCATATCAAGCCTTGATGTGCCTTTATCAGTTGTAAGAAGTATGCTCCCTTTGCCCAACACTGGTGCAGGAGCGCCTGGATGATTCATCTGGCGGTCTATCTCCGGCAAACTCTCCAAGGTGATGTCATTGCGGAAGTCTACGCCCTCTGTCATACCTGCCTTATAGATGGCCTCCTTGCATGTCCAGGCTATGATGTTCTGCTCCAGGTCATCTTCTGGAATCATCTCCTGTTCCGCATCTGAAAGGAACTTATCCCTAACCCTCATCACCTGCTCGCGGTCAAGACGCTCAGCATCGATACCCATCGCTGTGCGCGGGTTAAACTTGGAGAGGTCTGCCTCCGGGGTCTTGGGTAAGGTGGCTACGGCAAGCAAATGGTCCGTGTGGGTCATGGAAATCCTTGACGGAGTCCCGTAGACAAACGGGGCTCCGTTTGCATAATGACCCAATTCCCGGTAACTGTCCTTCCCATTCTCACAATATATCTGCTTTGCCATCTCGCGCCACACTTTCCCTGACTTGGTGTCCATTCCCGACACCTCCTCTACCTTTATCCCCACGGGTGTGTGGTGGGGCCAATAGATGAATTCTGTCTCCATAGCCTAAAATTTTAAGATTGTGTTTCTTGAGTTGCAGAGTTGTCAACCGTCACTTTCACTTTCGTGATTCTGTGGCGGTCTATCTGTGTAACTTGGAACCTGAGTTTCCCTCGCTCAAGCGTCTCCTTCAGTGAGGGAAAGTCTCCCTTAATTTCCAGCAACAGTCCGGCGAGTGTCTCTGCTTCACCGCAGTCGCCAAGTTCTTCCTCATCCATATCCAATGCATGGCAAAAATCTCCAAGCGGAATCTTGCCGTCGAAGATATAGGTGTTCTGGTTAAGTTTCTTGTAGGCGGCTGTCGACTCGTCATACTCATCGTCAATCTCGCCTACAATCTCCTCTATGATATCCTCGAGCGTAACCATCCCTTGGGTGCCTCCATATTCATCCACCACTATCGCAATGTGTATCTTCTTCTTGCGGAAATCCTCCAACAGATCATCAATCATTCGCGATTCAGGCACGAAATATGGTTCTCTCAACAAGGTCTGCCAACGGAAGGAGTCCCCCTGCTTTCCGATGTAGGGCAGAAGGTCTTTGGAGTAGAGTATGCCGCGTATGGTGTCTTGCGATGTGTCATACACCGGAATTCTGGAATAGCCGGATTTCAAAATCACGTCCATTGCCTCGGTCCATGTGTCGTGATATTCTATGGCGGTGATGTCTACTCGCGATATCATGATGTCGCTCACCTCTTTCTCTCCGAAAGTGAGAATTCCCTCAAGCATCTCCTTGTCCTCACCCTCTGATATGTCGGAAATCTGAAGCGCCTTCTCAAGTTCGTCGGTAGAGAGTTGCTCATCTTTCTTGGTCACTACCTTATTCACTATAGTTGTGGAGCGCACCATTACCTTTGCAATCGGGCCCAAAAGGGTGTAGAGGAAGCCCAAGGGGGCAGCAGCCATCTTTACCCAGCGCATAGTGCGGTTGCGTGCCACAAGCTTCGGAAATATCTCCCCAAACAGAAGCAACAAGAATGTCAGCAATACTGTCTGTATCAAGAAATCAAGCACTGCGTTGAATTTCACCACCTGGTTGAAGGCGAAACTCAGCAACACCACCATCGTGATGTTGACAAGATTGTTTGAGATAAGGATTGTGGCAAGCAGTCGCTCACTGTTGTCTATGAGTTTATATGCTTTCTGCGATTGTGGACTCTCGTCTTCCTCAAGCTCTTCTGCTTCCTGAGGGGTAAGTCCGAAATAGGCTATCTCACTGCCTGACACAAATGCCGATATCAATAGGCATAGGCAGGCGATTGCTACTATGATTATCCATGAGGTCCAATTCCCTGGAGCATGAAAATCAATGGCTTGCGACAGGAGAATCAGAAGCGTTATTGTAGGTGATGTAGATGGTAAAGGGTCTGTATCCAAAATTTTTATGTGTTGGTTCTACTTAGATTTTGTAGGCAGCGTTTTGTTTAACTCCGCCACTTACTCCGCAAAATTAATAATTTGCTCCCATACTTGCAAATTTTATTTTCAAGAATGGGAGCAAGACGTCGCTACTCGACTACTTGATATGACTTCCTGTCTATTTTATATAGTCGCCCGCTGCGCACATACCATAAGTATGCCGTCACATCCTTTATCTCAGTCGCCTTTTTTAATGCATTGGTATAGCCTCTCAGTTGGTCCTGATAATTTTCAAAGGTCTCGTCAGTCGCCTCGTCTTCAGGGTCTTCTCCGAATTTATAATCCACAATCACTGCAGTTTTCCCATCTCGCGAGAGCATAATGCGGTCCGGACGGTGGGTCATCTTGTCGCTCTGCAGGATACGTCGCTCGTTCATGACTCGCCAACTCCCATCATACCATCCTTTTACCCTTTCTTCAGATATTGCCTCTGCGAGCATCTCTTCCCATTCTTGTGCCTGCTGGGAGGTTATTGCTCCCCTCATCTTCATGCTCAATATCGATTTGCGGAGGTCGCCTGCCGTTGTCACGCTTTCCATTATAGTGTGAAGGAGCGTACCCTCTGAACGCATCTTGCTATCAGGACTCTCATTTTCGCGGCAATGAAGTATTTTGGGGCAACTGTTTACCCTGTAATCTTCCACTATCTTCGATTCCTGGAATGTCCGGTCTTCATCATTTTCATTTCTTTTTATGGATTCCTCTTCCGGTTTTGGATCTATCTTGCTCCCGAATGTTATCCTCATCCCATCCTCATCTGCTGTCTGTAGGGCAGGGGGAATTATGTCGGTCATATCTTCCGGAAGATATTCTTCCATATTGCTGCATATTTCTTTCAGAAACCAGGCAATGCTGGTGCGGGATTTGCTTTCTGGTTTCATATACTTGCTGAAGATGTAAAGCTCACACTTTGCCCGTGTGAATGCCACATATAGCGAGTTGAGCTTATCCATCATATACAGGTCGGAATATTTCCGGTAGATGTCGGCATATTCCGTGTCAAGCAATTTCTTCGTGGTCTCTATCGGAAGCCATTCCGGCAGGTCATAATCCTTAAAAATGGGGGAGGGGTCTACCCAGCGCCACTCGGTCTTCTTGTTAGAAGGAGTAATGCCCTTGGCTTCGTAGGGTAGGATCACACATTTAAACTCAAGACCCTTCGATTTGTGGATGGTCATGATTCTCACGGCGTCTGTGTCTTCCGGAGAAGTGATCGACAGAAATTTAGCCCTTGATTCCCACCATCCTAAAAACGATGCTATGTCAGCAGCATAGCGCTCGCAATAGTCAAGCACCAAATCTTGAAATCCTGCGATATATAGGGCTTGGCTCTTGCGCAAGTCTTCCGTCACGAAATTTTCCACAATCGATTCCACAAGTGAGGGGAGTGTCACCGCCTGCATCCCGTGCATCATCTCGCGTATGGCATCTATGGGCTTGCCAATCTTTAGAAATGCTGAAATCTGCTCCGATGGTGTCAGCTCCGGATGTTGAAGTGCAAAATATGCGAAGTCGCTCTTGATGTCGTTCCAGTTCACCTTCTGAAAGTCATCCTTGCCTTCTTGCCCATCCTTGCCTTCTTGCCTGTCCTTGCCTTCTGCTATCTTTTTCAGCGTGCTGACAATTGTACCCACTGCCTCTGACGACGACACCACAAGGGAGTCCTCACTGATAAACTCTATCCTCGGTGTGTCATTGTCGAGTGTGGAATTATATTCTATGATAGCGTCTACCACTGCATTACCCAATTTCTTGGTGTCGATCAGCAATGCTATGTCTTTTTGTCTATACCCTCTCGCTATCAGTGAGGAAATCAGCGGACCAACTTCCTTCAGTGCCGCTGTCTGTTCCGGGTCTCGTTCATCATCCTTTTTGTCTTCTTTGGCTGGCGCTTCAAAGAATCTTATTTCCACATACCCTTGGTCTTCCTGTTTATTGGGATATTGCACCACATTGCTGTAGAGATTGCCAAAGTCTACTTTGTCAGGATATGATTCAGGCTTTGTGCCCGAGTAGGTGGCCTCCTGAATTTTTCCCACCTCCTTGGCAAGAGCCTGAAAGAAATAATTGTTGAATTCCACTATCCTGCGCCAGCTGCGCCAGTTGGTGTTCTCTTCCTTGCTCATGCCGCAGACCTCGACACTTTTAGCAAACTCGTGTGCCACTCCCGTGGTGATTAGCGACGGCTCGGCATTCCGGAAGCGGTAGATGCTCTGTTTCGCATCCCCGATTATAAGGTTGTCCTCACCTCGGCTTTCGCTCTCCCGAAGCAGCTTGTTCAGGTTGCCCCACTGCATCTTCGACGTGTCTTGGAATTCATCGATGAGATAATGGTTGAGTTGTGTCCCAAGTCGCTCATAGATAAAGGGGGTGTCGGAATCTCCGATAATCCTCATCAGCATGGAGTTGGTTTCTCCAATCTGTATGAGGTTGTTGCTCTCAAGGAAGGCATTGATTTTTTCGCGGGCCTCAAGAAGCAGTCCGAGATAGGGGAGGGTCGCAGAGTAGATATTCCACAGTCTGTATCGTTCTGATTCAAAGAGTGATTTCCATTCCTCATAACTGGCATACATCTCCTTTGCCTTTGCTTTAAGCTCTGGCTCTGACCCACATTTCACACCTTTCTTGAGCACCGATTTCTTCCCTGATAGGTCTTTAGCCGAGAACCATTTGTCTTTTGCCTCTTGTCTGTCAAATTTGAAATTGCCTATCTTTTCAAGATGTCCTTCCACATATTGGCCTAAGTCTTCCTTTGCGAGACCATTGGCGGCAAGAAGTCGCTCAAATTCCTCTTTGGCTGTCACCATTTGTGCAAATGGAGCCATGAGCATGCTCTCTATGTCTCCGCGCAATTTCTGATAGGCGTTGATAAGTCGGGATGCCCCCTCTTCTGTGGCGAGATATTCATCGAGTTTGCCTCGTTTCTCTTTGAATTCCTCGTTGTCCATGCGCTTCAGGGCCATAAGAAGCTTGCTGTAGATGGTGTCATCAGATGTGTTTTTCTGAAACACATTCCACACTTTCCCTGTCTCTTCAGAGGCATCATTCATCAGCAGGTCTATCCAGAATGAGGAGTGGCTCCCCTGCCTCACTGCCGTGTTTACCTCATCAAGTGTGGCATCCACCGCTGCTGAAGATATATAGTCAGAGTCTATCTCTACCTGATAGGAGTCGTTGAGGTTTGACTCGTAGGCAAACGTGCGGAGCACTGACTGAAAGAACGAGTCGATTGTCGACACATGGAAATCTGAGTATTGGTTAAGGAGTGCCGTCAACGCTGTCTTTGCATAGTGTGCCACTTGCTTATATGTGATATTCAGTTCTTCAGAAAAATCCTTGAGATAAGCCGTATCCTTAAGAAGTTTTGGTGTTATCTCTTTGTTTTCGGTGGCAGCAAGCGCGGCGAGTTTCTCCACTATGCGCAACTTCATCTCGGCTGTGGCCTTATTGGTGAAGGTTATTGCCAATATTCGCGACACTCCGTCTGCAATCTCTGCGTCTGTACGCATCCTGACTGTGCCCCGCTCGTGGTCTTTGATGGTGATGAGAAAATATATGAATTTCTTGGCAAGTGTATAGGTCTTTCCCGACCCTGCCGATGCGCGTTGAAGTTGTAACATAATTCTGTATATATGAATGTCTTTGCAAGGAAGGGGTTCCTTACTTGCAGTGTTTTATTTCACCTTATATCCCAAGCCTCGGAGTGCGTTGGTCACGTCATCCTTGCGGTTCCCTTGGATGAGTATCTCACCGCCACGTGCGCTCCCGCCGGTGGCGAGCTTCTGTTTCAGTGTCCGTGCAAGGTCTTGTAGGGCTTCGTCGCTCCCTGTAAAACCCTCAACGATGGTGGCGGATTTCCCTTTCCTCCCCTTGTTGTCGATAACGACGTGTAAGGGAGTCTTTTGCAACGACTCCCCAGCTGACTCTTCCTCAGGCTCTGGCGTGTCATCCACCGGCAGGTTGCCCGAATCTCTCAAAGCGCCAAGCGCATCTTCCCAATCCATCTCTAAAAATTTGAAAAATGAAAAATGAAAAATGAAAAATGAAAATTTCAAGATTCCTCAAGATTCCAATAACCTAAACCCTAAACCCTAAAACAACACCATTATCCTCGCTTGGAATCCATTCATGGTCACTGGATCGTAACCCGCCCGATTCCATGTGTGGGTAAATGTGTAGTTCAGCCTTGCTGTGATATATGGGTTGAAATAGTAGTTGAATGTCACGTTCATATTGTTGGCTCGTCCTCCGAATATCTCTGCATGGGCATCGGAGAGCGTAACATAACTATACGTCAGCACGCATTCCAACGACCCTGGCTTGGGACGTGCAAGGGCTGCTATGCTCGATGAATACACGTAGTCGCTCCCTTTCAATATACCTCTCAGTGATACATATCCGCTTTGGGCATTATAGTTGTTCAGTCCTTGACGGCGGCTTATGGTCTGGAAATAATATTGTCCCTCTGCTGCAATTCTCCCTTTACCAATGATAAACTCAGGGGTGAATTTGAAGAGGTTCTTGGAGTGATCTACTGTAGTGCCTATGGCGCGTTCCTGAACCACCTTCGTGGGATAGTTGGCGGAGATAGTAAAACCGTCGTGCACGTCTTCACTCCCTTCAAGTCGTCGTTGCGGTGTGGAGAATTCCGCGCTTACCCCAACATGGAAGATGGCGCTGTTCTCTTTGGCATGACGCCACACAGCTCTCCCCAAGATGCCATATCCCTGTTGGATAAACGAGGGATAGTTCATGGCGTTTGACAATGCACTCGACTCTACATGAAAGGCTCCCGCTGCCCAGATAGACGGATTGTTGTAGCAATACATCGCCCCAAGCTGAAGCCCGGGATAAAACGGTGACGACGCCATCGGTACCTCAAACGTGCATTTCAATGAGTTGGAATAGGTTGACTCCAATCCAAACGGCAATATGAAATTGCCGATGCGGAAACGATGGTTCGGATTGAAATTATATTCAATCCACATGTTGCGCAACCCGATTTTGGCGTAGGAGTATGCCACGTCCATCAGGGCGCTCCATTTCCCGTAGCTCATCCTTGCCCCGATACGTGCCTCGGAGATTGCCATGCCGTCGGGAAACATCTCTTTCTCCGGCGATGCGAACAGTGCTCCGTCTATCAGCACACGTGC
>CAZRUR010000097.1:0-7303 GCA_964603335.1 uncultured Sangeribacter sp.
GTACTGGGGCATTAGCAGTTTTAAATAATGGCAAGTATATGATGCGCACTACAGTGTACGATGGGGGCGTGGATTTTTTCAAAATTGAAAAGGACAAGATTAGTCATATAAGTAGATTTTCAAATTTTGACATGGATTACGATGCTCTTAATTTGCAGGTAAAAGTGCCTGTACCAAATGATAGGTCCAAAATTGGTTACTCTTTCTTATATGCAACAGATAAATATTTTTACGCATCTTTTTCGATGTCCAAGGCAGTAGAGAATCCGGATGGTGAGTGTAGGGAGATTCACGTTTTTGATACTGATGGAAATCTTATAAAAAAATTAAAACTGGACAAGCCCTTTACGTCATTTGCGGTTGAACGAAATGACAATGCCTTATATATGGTGTCAGAACAGAATGACAGAGCAATTATTTATAAGTATCAGCTGCCTTTAGGTTAATAAACCTTTAATTTGCAACATTCAAACCACTCAAATATCTATTTATAAACATATAATGCTGAAAAAACTCATCCACCGTCCGATAGCCGTGAGCATGTGCCTGATTGCGATAATCGTGATCGGCATACTCGTGCTTCGCTATATACCGGTGTCGCTGATGCCGGACATTGACGTGCCGCAGATAACAGTCCAGGCCCTATATCCGGGTGCTTCCGTCGAGGAAGTGGAGAAACAGGTTACCCAGCCATTGCGGCAGCAACTGCTGCAGGTGACTGGTCTCAAGGAAATGCGCAGCGAGAGCCGTATGGATGCCGGAATCCTGCGACTGTCGTTCGAAACAGGCAGCGACATGGACCTTATCTTCATAGATGTAAACGAGAAGGTTGACAGGGCTATGGCATTCTTGCCGAAAGAGGCGGAACGCCCCAAGGTGATGAAGACGAGCGCTCTCGACATACCGGCATTCTACCTCAACCTTTCCCTTAAAAACGAGCGGCAGGGTGAGGATGCCTCCCTGCGGTTTGCCGAACTCGGCAGATTTGCACGCGACGTTGTGGCTAAACGCATTGAACAGATGCCGCAGACAGCCATGGTGGACGTCAGCGGTACCACGTCAACTGAAATAACGTTGCTTCCTAACGAGGCCCGTATATCGGCATCGGGTCTCACCGTCTCGGACATAGAGAAGGCTCTTGCCAACAACAACATCACCCTCGGCGCACTCAGCATTGTGGATGGCATATACCGCTACAACGTGCATTTTGACTCCCAGATTCTTGACAAGAACGACATAGGCAATATCTATCTCAACCATCAGGGACGGCTTCTGCAACTGAAGGATATCTGCACCATAAGCGAGAAAACCGCCAAAAGGGATGGTCTTGTCCGTTCGGACGGCAAAAATGCAGTGACAATGGCTGTCGTGAAACAGAACGACGCACGTATGGCCGACCTTCGAGAAAATATGGAGTCATTGCTCGATGACCTGCGCAAGGAATACCCGGAGATTGAGTTCAACCTTACACGCGACCAGACACAACTGCTCACATATTCCATAAGCAACCTTGAGACCAACCTTCTATTGGGGGCAATCCTCGCCTGCCTGATACTCTTCCTGTTCATGCGCGACTGGCGGCCGACAGTGCTGATTATCCTCACAATACCGGTATCATTGCTCATAACCCTTCTTTGTTTTCATCTTCTGCATATCTCCATCAACGTCATATCCCTTTCGGGCCTGATACTCGGTGTCGGCATGATGGTCGATAACTCCATCATTGTCATCGACAACATCCGCCAGAGACTGAATACTGACAAGAATCTTGAAACGGCAGTTACAGAGGGCACTAAGGAGGTGTTCGCTCCTATGCTCAGCAGCGTGCTGACCACTTGCTCGGTCTTTGTCCCGCTGATATTCCTCAGCGGAGTGGCCGGCGCACTTTTCTATGACCAGGCGATGGCCGTGGCAATCTCGCTCTTCTCCTCCCTTGCCGTCTCCGTCCTCGTTATCCCTGTCTTCTATTTCCTCCAATATAGAAATCGGACAAGTCGGACAAGTCAGACCGGTCAGACGAGTCGGACCGGCAAACTGCTCGAAATCTACAATAGCATTCATGCCTCTGTCTTCAGGCATTGGAAGCTTTATCTCGCCTTGTCGCTGCTTTGTATTCCGGTATCAGCCTTGATGTTTTATCTCCTTGACAAGGAGCGTATGCCATATATTGCTCCGGAAGATGCCATTGTCACGGTTGACTGGAACTCCGGCATATCCGCTGAGGAAAATGACAGGCGTATGTCGTGGCTGCTTGAATCCGGCAAAGACAAGATTGAGACTTCCACAATCATGTCCGGAGTGCAGGAGTTCCTGCTCAGACACACCAAGGATCTTACATCCTCCGAATCTGTGGCTTACATCCGCTGCACTGATGCCGACGCACTGCAAACGGCAGTGGATGGTTTCAGACAATGGCTTTCCACCAACTATCCGAATGCGGATATGGAGGTGTCCTCGTCAGGTAATGTGTATGACCTGGTGTTTGAAACTGGTGGCAGTGACCTTGAGATCCATCTGCAGACGGCAGACGGACTGCGTCCCACAGTGGCACAAAGCAGGACTTTCCTCGACTCGCTCCATTCCGCATTCCCCGATGTCTATCTGCAACCCGTGGTGACCGAGGAGGACATTCAGTATCGCGCGGACATAGAGAGAATGACGCTCTATAAGGTGACGTATCAGTCGCTCTACCGGCATCTGCGCGAGGTGGTGCATCAGAACAAGATATACGAGATAAACGACGGTGCCCGGTCCATTCCCGTGATGGTGGGCTCGCACAATGGGAAGAACAGTGAGAGCGACCGGATATTGCGCGGAAGCATCCGCAACAGCGAAGGGACAGAAATCCCTCTCAGCCTGATTCTGCGGCAGGTGAAAACCGAGGACTACAAACGTCTCGCCGCATCCGGCACAGGTGAGTATTATCCCATCGGCATCAACGCCTCATCCCCACAGGTGAGGGAGATAATGGATTATACCAAGGGTTTTACCGACCGGCATCCTGAATTTTCAGCGTCATTCGACGGGGAATACTTCAGGAGCCGGAAACTTGTGAGTGAACTTGCGGTGATTCTCGCCGTGGCCCTTGCATTGCTTTATTTTATACTCGCCGCCCAGTTTGAGAGCCTTGTCCAACCGTTTATAATTCTCTTCGAGATGGTGATTGACATTTGTGTGGTCTTCATTGTGCTCTGGCTGTGTGGGGAGACTCTCAACATCATGTCGATGACCGGACTAATAGTGATGGCCGGCATAATAATCAACGACTCAATCTTGAAAGTCGATACCATCAACCGCCTGCGACGGCGCGGGATGCCGTTGCTGAAAGCTGTGAATGAGGCTGGACGGAAGCGGTTGCGCCCTATTCTCATGACCTCGCTTACCACAATACTTGCCCTGCTGCCGTTCCTTCACCGTGGCGACATGGGTTCGGCTCTGCAATATCCGCTTTCGCTCACCCTCATCGTCGGCATGACGATAGGCACTCTTGTGAGCCTTTTCATAATGCCGCTTATCTACTACCTAATTTATAAGGATGCTAAGGTCTTTAAGGTCCCTAAAGACCCTGAAACAATCGAATCATGAGCACTCAATCCAAAGATTTTCTATCCCGGCTCGACAGAGTGTCGGACTTCACCATCCTTATGGTGATGGCAATCTGCATGGCAGCCGGAATCGCCGTCATGCCGCTTCTCGACGTGTCGCCCGAACCAAAGCCCCGTCAGGGGAAGACTCTCACGGTGAGATACTCATGGCCGGGAACTTCCCCGAAGGTGGTGGAGCAGAATGTAACCTCACGCATCGAGGGGGTGGTGTCCTCAGTAAATGGAGTGGAAAGCGTGTCATCAGTGTCGCGTTTCGGCGGGGGAAGTGTGGAGATTCAGTTGAAACCCAATATCAATGTCTCCACCGCCAAGTTTGAGATAATGTCGGCAATCCGCCAGATTCAGAAGAAATTCCCGGAAGAAGTGTCATATCCTGTAATCAGTGGGGGAGAGGTCGATGCCGGAGAGGATAGGGCTACCCAAAAAGAAATCCTTCTGCTTACCTATCAATTGAACTCCTCGATGAAAGATGAGCAACTGAAGGAATATGTCTCGCGCCAGTTGGAACCGGTGCTTACCGGTCTTGACAGAGTGAGAAGAATAGAGATAACCGGTGGCAGGGAGAAATACATCGAGGTCAGTTACGACCCTGTCATTCTCCGTTCGCATGGAATCACGGCAAACGACATGGCGGAGGCCATCAAAGCATTTATCGGAAAGGCCGACATTATCGGTGAGGTTACCGACAGGGACAATGCCGGTGTGCCGCAGCGCCATGCCCTTTATCTTGCAGTTGACCAATTGGACCTGCCACTTGAAAGAATCCCTGTTAAAAATGTAGGTGACGCAACCATCTACATGGGAGACCTTGCGGAATATGAATACAAGGACAAACCGCCGGGAAGCTACTACCGTCTCAACGGACTCAGCACAATCTATCTAAATGTCTATGTCGAGCCGGAGGCACCGCGGATAAGGCTCTCGCACCAGCTTCAGGATGAGATAGCAACCGTGGAAGCCGGGCTAAAGAATGGGGTGTATATGGAACTGACCTACAACGCCGCCGAAAAACAGGAGACGGAACTGCGCACTCTCATCCGCCGCTCGCTAATGTCGCTGCTCATTCTTCTTTTATTTGTCTGGGCGATACGGAGAAGATGGAAATATCTCTTCATCACTACCGTGACACTTGCCGCAAATATCCTGATTGCCGTCCTTGTCTATTACCTCGCGAGAATGCGCATCCATACATTTGCTCTTGCTGGAATAACAGTGTCGCTCGGCATCATCATAGACTCATCGATAGTGATGGTGGATCATTATGTGCGCCACCGTGACCGGAATGTGTTTTTTGCCATACTTGCCGCCCTTCTCACAACAATCGGTGCTCTTGTAATCATATTTTTCCTCCCGGAGCATCTTCAGAAAGACCTGCATGATTTTGCATGGATTGTAATTATAAATCTCACTGTATCGCTTTTGGTAGCACTGCTTTTCGTCCCTGCCCTCATAAAGAAACTCAACTATAAAAATGACTCTGTCAAGTCCGACCTGTCAGACCTGTCCGACTCGTCAGACTCGTCCAAGAAATTATCCGCTTACACCTCATACATCCGCTTCGCGCAACGCTTCAGATGGCTTCTGATTGTCCTTCTGATTCTTGCATTCGGCATACCATTTTTTGCATTGCCGGATAAGTTGGGGCCCAAAGAATCCTCCTTCGGCAAATCGGAAAATGATGTCGAGACAGAATGGTATGAGAGTCTATATAACTCCGCACTCGGAAGCGATTTCTTCGTCCGCAAATGCAAGCCCGTCTTGTCGGAATGGCTTGGGGGTACCATGCGGCTTTTCGCCGAACATATCAACTACAGCAGGTCACGTCGTCCCGATGACGATGAGGCGAAGAAATTGCACATAAGAGGCAAGATGCCTGTCGGAGGCAGCATGCACGAGCTCAACGACAAGATGATGCAGATTGAGCGTTTCTTGTCCGGCTTTCCGGAGATTGAAAGATTTGAAACCAATGTCGGAAGATGGGGCGGTGAAATCACGGTGGAGTTCAAGAAGGAACACCTCAACGACGGTTTCCCATATTCCCTCGAAAACAAGGTAATCGGTCAGCTCATAAACATCGGTGGCGCGGACTGGAGCACCTACGGAGTGAGCGAACGCGGATTCAGCAATTCACTGAATTTAGCTTACCGGAGCAACCGCATCGAGATAACCGGCTACAATTACGAACGCCTTTACCGATATGCGGAGGAAATGTCGCAACAACTGAAAAGGAATCCGCGTGTTCAGGACATAATCATCGAGACACCCGGCCATGAGAACCAGGAGGATGAGATTTATATGGTGTACGACCACCGCCGGATTGCCCTTGACAGTCTGAATCTCACCGCAAGTCATGCGGCCTTGTCGGAGATGCTCTCGGAAAACAAGCTCGGTCGATATAAGGACCGCTATATTGACTCAGACATAACCCTGCGTTCAGACAGGAGTCAAAGTTTCGACCTCTGGCATCTCAAAAACTCATATATAGATGTCGGCGGCCGATCGGTGCGTTTGTCGGAATATATGGGAATCGAGCGCCGCGAGGCAAAGAATGTTATCCCGCGCAAGAATCAGGAATACGTGTTGCGTGTGGCTTTCAATGTGCTTGGTTCGTGGTCATACACAAGTAAACTCGTCAAGGAAGTCACCGGGGAGTTCAACGTAAAACTGCCGGTCGGTTATAAATGCTACAGTCCTGCATACAGCCGGGATGAGGACGAATCCACACAATATTGGCTTCTGCTGCTTGTGGTAGTGATAATCTATTTCATCTGCGCCGTGCTTTTTGAGTCCCTTACAGCCCCATTGGTGATCATTTGCCTGATTCCTGTATCTTTGATAGGGACATTCCTGACATTCTATTTCACCGGTATCCCGGTGGGAAGCGGTGGATTCGCATCAATGGTTTTGCTTGCGGGCATCGTGGTCAATGCAGGGATATATCAGATGTATGAATACCGCTCGCTGAGAAATAGAGAGCCACAGGGGAATCAAATAAGCATCTATGTTCGGGCATTTGGCAACAAGGCAGTCCCGGTATTGTTGACGGTATTATCTACGGTGCTTGGACTTGTGCCTTTCCTTTTCGACCGTGAGACTGACTCTGACTTCTGGTTTACATTCGCAGTGGGCAGCATGGGCGGTTTGCTTTTCTCACTTATCGCCTACATTTTTGTGATGCCAATCATATTGAAATTTAGGGGAAATATACGGTAACAAGAATTGCGCATGTCGGCAAGCCGAAAGTAGTTTACCCACCCTCTGATTGCATAGGTCAGTTTCTCCTTGCGCTTCTCGTATCCCCAGCCGTTACTGCGACTTGTTAGTTTCCTCAACTTTTCGCGCAGTTTCGCCTTGGTCTTCGGATGAACGCACAAGCGAGCCTTTCCTCTTCACATATAGAATGAGTAGCCAAGGAACTTCTGCCCTTGGGCTTCACCTACGTGGGTTTTATCGCGGTTCACTTTGAGGAAGAGTTTCCCCTCTATGAACTTTGTTATGCTCTCGCATACCCTCTCGGCGGCTCTCGGACTTTTGCAGAAGATTACGCAGTCATCTGCATAGCGCACGAACGGTAGTCCGCGCCTTTCAAGCTCGCGGTCTCTGCAAGGCTTGGTGCGCGCTCCGTCTCGGTCGGAAGCCGTAGCTTGAGTCCGAGAACTTCGGCTCGTACACCAGGCTCAGTACCTGGGCGATGGATT
>CAZRUR010000098.1:0-7016 GCA_964603335.1 uncultured Sangeribacter sp.
TTTCGTACTTCTTGACCACTTTTTATATAGTCTCACACATTGTGAAAGTTTTATTTAATTAATTTAAGCGACAAAATATTGCCGAGAGGAGATTACAAAATTAAACAAAAATTTTTAGATAGCAAAGAAATCTGCCATCTCTTAAATTTTTAGAACCATTGGATTGGGTTATGTTTTTTTCAACCGATGTCATTTTTATTTGTTATAATAATGAATATGGCACGGTTTTTGCCATCCTATCTTTAGAAGGCGGCACTTCTTGAGATCAGTGCACGCTGAATAACATACTTACTAATAGAAAAACTTATAATAGAAATCTTAATTATGGCTACAGGCAAAATTGGGGTTACTACTGAAAACATATTCCCCGTTATCAAGAAATTTCTCTACAGCGACCACGAGATTTTTCTCCGTGAACTCGTGTCGAACGCTATAGACGCTACGCAGAAAATCAAAACCCTCTCCTCTTTTGGAGAATTTAAGGGAGACCTCGGTACTCTCAATGTGAAGGTCACCGTCGACAAGGAAGCCGGCACACTCACCGTCTCTGACCACGGCATAGGTATGGATGCTGATGATATTGAGAAATATATCAATCAGATAGCATTCTCCGGTGCAGAAGAATTCCTTGCAAAATATAAAGACACAGCCAACTCTATCATCGGACACTTCGGACTCGGATTCTACTCCGCCTTCATGGTCTCGAAGAAAGTAGTGATACGCTCATTGTCCTACAAGGAGGGCGCAAAGGCTGTGGAATGGTCATGCGACGGAAGTCCCGAATTTGAGATGCACGAGACTGAGAAGAGCGAGCGAGGCACCGACATCATCCTCCATATCGATGATGAAAGCAAGGAATTCCTCGAGCAGACACGCATCGACACCCTTCTGAAGAAATATTGCCGTTTCCTTCCCGTACCGGTGATTTCAGGCAAGGAACAGGAATGGAAAGACGGGAAATATGTCGACACTGACAAAGACAAGGTAATCAATGCCTCTGAGCCACTCTGGACCAAGAAACCAGCCGACCTTACCGACAAGGATTATCTCGAATTCTATCACGAGTTGATGCCGGGTATGGAAGACCCAATGTTCTGGATTCACCTTAATGTGGACTACCCATTCACCTTGACCGGTATACTCTATTTCCCGAAGATACACAACAACCTCGACATACGAAAGGACCGTATCCAACTCTATTGCAACCAGGTGTATGTCACCGACCAGGTTGAGGGTGTTGTGCCTGAGTTTATGACACTTATGCAGGGTGTGATCGACTCACCAGACATCCCGCTGAACGTAAGCCGAAGCTATCTTCAGGCTGACTCGCAGGTGAAGAAAATATCCTCTTACATCTCCAAGAAGGTTGCCGAGAAACTCGACAAGATGTTTAAGGATGACCGTAAGAATTTCGAGGAGAAATGGGATGATATCAAGGTGTTCATCGAATATGGTATGCTGACAGATGAGAAATTCTTTGAATCAGCGAAGAAATTCTTCCTCTTCAAGGATGTCAACGGCAATTACTACACTCTTGAGGAATACCGCAAACTCGTTGAGTCAGAACAGACTGACAAAGACAACAATGTGGTCTATCTTTACGCCACAGACAAGACAGCGCAATACACCTATATCAAGGCAGCCGAAGACAAGGGCTACAACGTACTGATCATGGACGGTCAACTCGACAACCATATCGTCGGATTGCTGGAGCAGAAGATAGAGAAGACACGTTTTGTGCGCGTTGACTCTGACATTCCGGAGAGATTGATTGTCAAGACTGACACAAAGGATGCCGAGCTGTCACCATTACAGACCGACGTGATGAGCACCGTGTTCCGCAGTCAGATTCCTGAGGTTGAGAAGACCAATTTCATTGTAAGCTTTGCCTCGTTACGTGAAGATGATGCCCCCGCAACCATCACCCAGAATGAGTTTATGAGGCGTATGAAGGAGATGGCAGAGATGCAGCCCGGCGGCGGTTTCTATGCCCAGATGCCCGACAGTTATGAGCTCGTGGTCAACACCAACCAGCCGGCTGTTAAGAAAATTGTGGAGCTCGCCACCTCTTCACTGGAGAATCAGGTAGCACCAATTCGTGCAGAGATTGAGACACTCAACAAGGAGATGGAGGAAGCCCGCAAGGCAGCCACCGACAAGAAGGAGTCTGCTCCCGACTTGACTGAAAAGGAGAACAAGGTGGCAGACCTCCGCAAGAAAGAGGAGGAGATTGTGTCAACCTACGCCAAGGAGCAGCCGAATGTGCGCCAGATTATCGACCTTGCACTCCTTCAGGGAAATCTGCTGAAGGGTGAAAGCCTCAACAACTTCATCAAGAGGAGCGTGGAGATGTTGTAACAGAGTGAATCATAAAGTCATTTTGTCAATATGTCATTATGACAAAATGACTTTATGACATAAGGACATTAGGATATTATAAAAATGGAGGCGAATCGAGATTTTTTCGGTTCGCCTCCGTTTTTATTGCTTATTTCAGGGGGAAGGGAGTTGCAGAGACATAGACTTTGAAATCTTTGATGGCACCGGGGACATCACTTTCCATACGAGGGAGATACTGAATGCCAGAGACTGTCTTGTCGCCGCCAAGGTCAATGACAAATGCGTGTGGGAATGGGTCTCCAGGGACTGTGCTCCAATAGGTAGACTCCTGAAGGTCAAAAATCTTGTCGGCACTTCTATTTACCCTCTTCACATCCTCACTGTCGGCATAGACAAATGTCCATGGTTCACGGGAAAGACGCTCGCCATTCTCATCGAGCACATAAAACTCGGCAATGGCAGCCACATCCTTACCGTCGATAGATTTGAGAGCCTCAAATGCGAGATAACGACCCTCGACCGGGGCATTCAACTTATATTCCTGCCATCCATTACCAGGACTAAATGAGCCGGAAATGGCTGGCGAAACGCCAGTGAGATTAAGTGTCTCGCCCTCATTGCGGTGAGTCAACGGTTTCTGCACCTGAAGATTATCAAGGAGAGGCTCTGTAAGACCCTCAGAAACTGCTTCCTTTGGACCAACAATATCGAACACCATAATCTCATTCTCACCCTCTTTCAGCCAGCAACCGGGAACATAAAGTGTCTGCTGCGGTCCGATTTCCCAGATTCTGCCAATACCATAACCATTGACATACACCAGGCCCTTGCCCCACGTCTCAAAATTCAGGAATGTGTCGGAAGGTTTCTTTATATTGAAAGTGCCTTTATATACGCCTATTGGGAGCCTGCCATTCTCACCTGGAGTAAACGCTCCAATCGGCATATATTCCATAGAATCATAAAATTCCGGAGTGTCCTCAAGATTGAACACCTCCCAATTCTTAAGATCGCACACAAACTTATGGCCAGCACGGTCTTCGGTGACAGTCACATTGTCGGTGATGCCTTTGAAATCCTTTATAGCCCTGCCGAAATTGATTCTACCCATAGCCTCTACAAGTATGTCGAGCTGAGCACCCTTGGCACAAGCGGGAATCTTCAGAGCCTTCTCGCCATTACGGCGGTCAAGTTTCCCGATATATTTCCCATCGATGAAAATCTGGGCATAATCATGGGCATCGTTGACAGTGAGCAGACCGCCGTCCTTAAGTTCCGGTAGAGAAGTGCGATATAGGATACTTCCGAATCCCTGGTCATATTCCTCCATCGTCTTGATATCCTTGTCTTTCTTAGCCTCTGGGAGATTGGGGAACAAGGGTGCGACCTCCGTAAGCTCAAACTTCTTTACAGCAATAGGTTTGATGGTCTTGGGGACAGCAGGGAGTTTCTTACCGTCATAATATTTGGCAAGGGTGTTGCGGAGTTCCCAATATTTGGGAGTGGTCTGACCGCTCTCGCTGATGGGAGCATCATAGTCATAAGATGTCACATCCGGAGCATAACCGGGGGAATTGGCACCCGCCCAATGTCCCCAATTGGTGCCTCCGTGAGTCATATAAAGGCTGAACGATATACCCTTTGAAAGCATCTCATCAATGCCCGCAATCATATCAGCAGCCGGACGAGTCTCATGGTTTGCACCCCATTTGTCGAACCAACCGCTCCAGAACTCAGAACACATCAAGGGACTCTCCGGACGGAGTTGCTTCAAATGGGCGAACTGCTGGTCGATGTTGGCACCAGTGCCAAAGTTCATAGTCCATATAAGGTCATCAAGACCATTCAATTCGAAATTTGAAGACCAGTCACATTGGAAAAGAGTGACATCATCACCGAAATTCTTGCGGAGCATGTCACGGATATTCGACACATATTCCTTATTCTCACCATAAGAGCCATACTCATTCTCTACCTGCACCATGATTATTGGACCTCCATTGTCTACTGTGAGGTCGCTAACCTGGTCAGCCACCGCTTTCTGGAATTTATCGACACGCTCAAGGAAATAAGGATCATTCTCCCTGAGCTTAATGTCCTTCTTTTTGAGGAGCCACCAAGGGAGACCACCCATCTCCCACTCTGCACATACATACGGACCTGGACGGAGAATAACCTTCATATCATTTTCCTCACAAAGCTTGATAAACTCACGGAGATCGTTCTGTCCTGAGAAATCAAACTCACCCTCCTTTGGCTCATGGGAATTCCAGAAAGTATATAGGCAAATTGTATTCATACCCAATGCTTTACAGAGTTTGATACGTTGGTCCCAATATGGCTTGGGGATACGGGGATAATGGAGTTCGGCAGCCTTCACCACAAAAGGCTCGCCATTGAGTAGGAAAGTGCCATTCCCAGCCTCGAATTTTCCACCAGACTGTTGGGTTGCTGAAGCAGCAGACATCATTAGCGGGGCAGATGAATTCGCCAGCCCTAAAGAGGGAGGAAGCATCGCCGCTGCCAACAATGTGGTTGTGAGTATACGTTTCATATGGTTGTTGGTTTTTCGTTTTTGGTATTTGGTTGTGAGGTTTTATTTCACGTTTGCGAAATTACAAATAAAAATCCTTTTTGAACGATAAAAATCATTCAAAAAGGATTAAAAATCTATTATATCTCAGAGTAGATACTGTGTTTTTGGATTAGCAGAGTGGACAGCGAGGTTTGATTTGCTTGAAGAAATCGTTGCCCTTGTTGTCAACGAGGATGAATGCGGGGAAGTCTTCCACCTCAATCTTCCAGATAGCCTCCATACCGAGCTCAGGATATTCAAGAAGTTCAACGTTCTTGATTGAGTTCTTGGCAAGGATAGCAGCGGGACCGCCGATAGAGCCGAGATAGAAACCGCCATGCTTCTTGCAGGCATCTGTAACCTGCTGGCTGCGGTTGCCCTTGGCAATCATAATCATAGAACCGCCGGCAGCCTGGAACTGGTCAACGTATGGGTCCATACGTCCGGCAGTGGTCGGACCGAAGGAGCCGGAAGGCATTCCATCCGGTTTCTTGGCGGGACCAGCGTAATAGATTGGGTGATCCTTAAGATACTGAGGCATCGGATCGCCGGCATCAAGACGTTCCTTAATCTTGGCGTGTGCTATGTCACGGCCAACGATGATTGTGCCCTTCAAAGATAGACGTGTAGACACCGGATATTTGTCAAGCTCTGCAAGCACCTCTTCCATCGGACGGTTAAGGTCAATCTTTACTACCTCACCCTCTCCGGCATTACGGAGCTCAACCGGAATCAGTTCGCCGGGGAATTCATCAAGTTTCTCAACCCATAGACCATCCTTGTTGATTTTAGCCTTCACGTTGCGGTCGGCAGAGCAGCTTACGCCCATACCTATGGGGCAAGAGGCGCCATGGCGTGGCAGACGGACCACGCGGATGTCGTGTGCATAGTATTTGCCACCGAACTGTGCGCCAAGACCGAGACAATGGGCAGCCTCAAGAAGTTCTTTCTCAAGTTCCACATCGCGGAAAGCCTGACCATATTCGTTGCCCTGTGTGGGGAGATTGTCGTAATATTTTACGGAAGCCTTCTTTACAGTGGCGAGGTTCATCTCAGCGGATGTGCCACCGATTACGAATGCGATATGATAAGGAGGACATGCGGCAGTGCCGAGGGTCTTCATCTTCTCAATCAGGAAAGGCACGATAGTCTTCTTGTTGAGGATAGCCTTGGTCTCCTGATAGAGGTATGTCTTATTGGCAGAACCACCACCCTTGGCCACGAAGAGGAACTCATACTCGTTTCCTTCTGTAGCGTGGATCTCAATCTGTGCAGGGAGATTGCAACCGGTGTTGACCTCGTCATACATTGTGAGAGGTGCATTCTGAGAGTAGCGGAGATTGTTTTCAGTATAAGTCTTGTAGACACCGAGGGAAATCTTCTCCTCATCGTTGCAGCCGGTCCACACGTGCTGACCCTTGTAGGCAGCGCAGATTGATGTGCCGGTATCCTGGCAGAAAGGAAGCACACCCTTGGCAGCAACCTCAGCATTGCGAAGCATAGTGAGAGCGACAAACTTATCGTTTTCAGAAGCCTCAGGGTCGTGGAGAATCTTAGCCACCATCTCGTTGTGCTCGCGGCGGAGCATAAACGAGCAATTGTGGCTTGCGACATTAGCAATTAAGGTGAGAGCCTCGGGATCAACAACGAGCATCTCATGACCATTCCAGTTTTCCACCTTGACAAAGTCTTTGGTGATCAACTGATATTCAGTGGTGTCAGGACCGAGAGGAAACGGCTCCTGATAATGAAATGGTTTTGTAGCCATAGTTATTTTGAGTTTAAGATTGTCTAAACAGGTTATCTAATCGTAGACGCAAAAGTAATAAAATTTTTCAAATGCCACAATATGTTTAGTCAACTTTCACATTTGAAACACCGTCTCCGTAGATGATTTTTTCTCCCGGGACATCAACCACTACATTTTTCATGGTGAGACCGTCAACATTGTTGAGAGCAAATCCCTGGTCGGCACGGAATCGGGAGTCCTCAATCACAACGTTTTTCATCGGCATCTCCGGAAGACCATTAAAGACGGCTGCGCGGGCTCGGTAGTTTGACAGCACCTCGCCAATAATTTTTTGATTGACATATTTGTATA
>CAZRUR010000099.1:0-6771 GCA_964603335.1 uncultured Sangeribacter sp.
GCTCTCCGCGAAAAATCCTACAATTCCATCGTGACCGAACTTGACTTGCTCGGCTACCTTGAAATGAGGAATGAGCACGGCAAGCAGCGCAGGACAATCACATTCGACCCCACCTCCCGGAATGACGGCAAAAACACATGCAATCTCCCAGGAATTATGGAAATCCCAAGTATCGTAGATGCAAAGGGCAACGCAGTCGGCAAGAACAATTTTATCGCCGAAAGCGTCATCAAGCCCTATGCGGCAATGCTCAAAGTCAAAGACGATGAGCGGAAGCGGTTTGAAGCCGTGGTCGCAAAGATTGCAGAGGACATCGCCAAGATTTCCAATGCAGAGAGCGCCAACGAATTCGTGAAGCACGTCAACGACTATGAGCACATCGGCTCTTCCGTAGCAAAGGCAAAAGAAATGTTCAGCGCCAAGGTTGCGGAACTCGGACTCATTTACGACAAAGAATCCAAGACCTATGCCGACGCAGCCGCTTGAAGAATGGCGAGACGTAAAAGGGTACGAGGGACTCTACCAGGTGAGTTCGCTTGGTAGAGTCCGCTCCTGCCGACGTCAAATCTATAGCAAAAGATGTGTAAAATTTGTAGACAGCATTATTTTGACTCCTCAAGTAAAAAACACAGGATATATTAGAGTATACTTGCGGAAAAACGGCAAACAAAAGTACCATTCAGTTCACAGATTGGTAGCGGATGCGTTCTTGACAAGATCTGTAGGCGACACAGAAGTTAATCATATAAACGAAGACAAATCCGATAATCGCGTAGGAAACCTTGAATGGTGTTCCAAATCTTACAATTGTAAATTTGGAAACAGGAATAAGAAAATCAAGGCAAATACTTCGAGAGCAATCAATCAGTATGATATGGATGGCATTAAATTATTGGCAAGTTATAATTCTATATCAGATGCAGCTTTGGCTATAGGAATAGTTCATTCATCTCATATTTCAGAATGTTGCAACCATAAAAGAAAATCAGCATATGGATTTAAATGGGTATACAAATAACACAACCTACGATTGGGCTATTTACGCCACTCTTATAGACGGGTTTTCGGATTATATAAATAGTGATATAATATATGACACATACTGGGGATTTTCGGAAAATCCGCCACATACTCCGGAGGAGTTTCACCAGCAGAAGTTCAAGGATTTCATTGACCGTATCAACCGCGTTCCGGTCGACAGCGAGGCTGCCGACCGGGGGACTGCCTTTAATGAACTTGTCGATGCACTTGTCGAACGCAGGGGGCCGTCAGAGAAATTCCAATTTGAGAAAATCGTGGAGCCGGATGTAAAGGAGGTGGTCACAGGCCAGGTTGACAACTGCGAACCCTCCGAGCGGTGGGCCGATGTTCAATACGTCAACAATCCAAACGCCGGCAAGGTGATCGCGATAAAAGTCCTTTATAAGGAGAGGGAGTTCACATTCGACATAAGACTTGTGAAAGAGTTCTCCAACTATTATAAAGGTGCGTTGACCCAGCAGTTTGTCGAGGCCATTCTTCCCACAAAATATGGGAATGTGAGGCTGTACGGCTACATAGACGAACTAATGCCGTTGAGCACCCATGACATAAAGACCACCGGCCGATACTCCGTAGGAAAGTTCAAAGACCACTCTCAGCACCTCGTCTATCCGTATTGTCTGCGCGAAAGCGGAATGGATATCCGCGACTTTGAGTACAACGTCGCAGTCATTGACAAATACGGAAGATGGGAGACATTCACCGAGCATTACGCATTTGTCCCCGAGCGAGACATACCCATTCTTACAAACAAGGTTGAGAGCCTCATAGAGTTCCTCAACGAAAACAGAGAACTTATAACCGACAAAAAAATTGCTCCCATTTGGGATAAAGATTAAAAACCATGGCAAATCAACTCATAGGAACAATAGTTTCCATCGGTCCGTTGTTGTCGCTGACCACCAAGACCGGGAACACCTTTACAAAACGAGACCTTGTTATCTCGATCCAGAGGTTTGACCCAAACACAGGACAACCATATTCCGACAAGTCAAACACTCCGCAGATTTCCTTTATGAATGACAAGTGCGCCGAACTTGACAAGTATCAACCGGGGCAACTTGTGAGGGTGTCATTCGATGTAACGGGCAATCCATACGTTGACCGCAACAACGAGACAAAAATCATCAACGACATCAGAGGCTACAAGATAGAGCCTTATGGCACCCAGTCATATCAGCGTTCAACCCCGGCATATCCGCAACAGCCGCCGCAGAACAATTACGGTCTAATGGAACCGCAAAGCACCTTCACACCTCCGGCATCCTATGGCGGACAGCAAGGTTATCCGCCACAGTCGTATCAGCAACCGCAGCAGGCTCAACAACAATTCGGTCAGCCACAGATGCCAGCCTCAAACACCCAATCCACCCAAAAGGAAGGTGACGGACTTCCATTCTGATGTTATACAACACATCTGACCCACTCGACAAAGAGAACTTTCTCGCTCGTGCGCAGTTGCTCGCCGAACGCGGCGATATAGTGGAACTGCGCACGAAGCGGCAACGTTCCATGAAACAATCGGCTTATCTGCATTGCATCCTCAGTTATTTCGGTGCCAGGTATGGAGAGGAAGCGGAATATGTGAAGGTGGAGTATTTCAAGAAACTCATCAATCCCGACATCTTCATCATAAGCAAGGGAAAAGATCCGTTCACTGGTCGCGACAAATACAAGTTGCGTTGCACCTCGGATCTGACAACCGAGGAAATGTCAACGTGCATTGACCGTTTCCGCAACTGGTCATCAAAAGAAGCCGGAATATATATTCCCACGGCAGATGAAGGCGCAATGTTGGCCAAGTGTGAGGTCGAGATAGCAAAAGCACAGAGATACCTATGAAATATCAGTTGAGAGACTATCAGCAGGCTGCCAGCGACAGTGCGGTTCAGTTCTTCAACTCCAAGAATGACCGCAACGGATTGCTGGTACTTCCTACAGGATGCCATGCCAAAGGTACAAAAATTTTGATTTGGAATGACGAACCCCAAAAAGTGGAGGATATTATTGTTGGGGATATGCTGGTCGGTGCTGACGGCAAGCCCCGAAAAGTATTGTCACTTCACCATGGCGAAGACAATATGTACAGGATTGTCCCAAACAAGGGAGAGCCTTTCATTGTTAACGGTGGGCATATTTTATCTCTCCATAAGACAAACGAAGGCAAGGCGTCTCATAATTCCCAAATCAGAATAGCTGAAATCAGCGTTGTTGACTATATGTCACAATCCAAGACATACAAGCATCTCCATAAGTTAAGAAAAGTGGAGTTTGTGGATTTCGATAGAAAGGAGAGTTTGCCGATTCATCCGTATTTGCTTGGACTGATTATCGGTGACGGATGCACATCGCATGGATCGGTTTCAATCACCTCAATGCGGAAGGAAGTTGAAGAATATCTTTTTCGTTATGCGGAACGAAACAATATGAGGGTTTCTGTGCATCTTAAAAACAATGGAAGCAACAAGGCTAAGACATACTATATGTGCGGTTTGACAAGGAAAAGAAACTCCAATAAATTAATGTCCGCACTACGGGATTTGGGCATAGAAAAATGTGTAGCCGGCACTAAATATGTCCCGACGATTTACAAGGTGGCAAGTAGGTTCAACAGGGCGTTCCTCGTGGCTGGATTGCTTGACACGGACTCTCATTATAACCCCAGTCGTTGCGCATTTGAATACTGTACAAAATCCCAAAGGCTTGCGGACGATGTGGTATTTTTGTGTCGTTCTCTCGGGCTTTATGCAAAGATTGGCCAAACCAAGTATGTCAAGGGCACAGCCTATTACAGAATTTGCATAACAGGTGACTTACACAAGATACCTACAAAGGTATGGATCCGCAAGGGAGACAAGAGAACTCAGAAAAAGAGTATCTATGTGACCGGATTTACAGTAGAGCCAATAGGCAGGGGTGAATATTATGGGTTCACGATAGATGGAGACCACCTGTATTGTGACGGACAGTTCTTCATACACCACAACAGCGGCAAAAGCCTTGTGATTGCAGACACAGCCAATAGGCTTGACGGCAATCTGCTTGTATTGCAGCCCAGCAAGGAAATCCTGGTCCAGAATTACGACAAACTCCGCAGTTATGGAGTCGATGACTGCTCCATATATTCCGCTTCGTGTGGGTCAAAGGAGATCAGCAGGATAACCTTTGCCACCATAGGCAGCATAATGGGCCATATTGATGACTTCGACCATTTCCGCTACATAATGGTCGATGAGGCACATGTTGTCAATGCCACCGCCGGACAATATAAGACATTCTTCGATAAGGTCAAGCGCAAGATACTCGGCCTTACCGCCACACCATATCGCCTTACAGCCGCGTTGCAGTATGTTGACAAAGAGGGTAAGGCCAGATACCGTCCTAAAGACGAAAAAGGGTCGGAGGAATTTGACGCGAAGATACTGACCGGGGAACTGACCGCTGAAAACCGATGCATATTGAAATTCCTTACTCGCACACGTCCGAGGGTGTTCCATGATGTGATTTATTCGGTTGACATATCGACGCTCCTTGCAAGGGGGTATCTCGCAAAACTGAGATACTTTGATTTGTCAAGGATAGACCAGTCCGGGCTAAAACGGAACAGCACCGGCATGGACTTTGATGAGACAGACCTGCGGGAACAATATGAGCGGACAAACCTCAACACCCAACTCATCAACATAGTGCAGAGATTGCAGAAGCCGAAGAACGGCATACCGAGGATGGGAATCCTTGTGTTTACGCGCTTCATAGAGGAAGCGGAGATACTCTGTGACTACATTGACGGATGTGAAGTTGTCACCGGCTCCACACCCAAGAAAGAGAGGGAGCGGATTCTACAGCAGTTCAAAGGCGGAGAAATAAAGGTGGTTGCTAATGTCGGAGTGCTGACCACTGGCTTCGACTATCCCGAACTTGACACGATAGTGATGGCACGGCCAACGATGTCGCTCGCCCTGTGGTATCAGATTGTGGGAAGAGGCATAAGACCACATCCCGACAAGGAAGAGACTTGGGTCGTTGACCTCGGAGGCAACTACAAACGGTTCGGGAGCGTGGAGAATCTGCATCTGTATGCGGAAAGGCCAGGTGAATATGTGATTAACGGCTACACCGATGGAGCGTTCAAACCATTGACTAACATATATTTTTAATATGGAAAAGAAGAAAGCAGCATTATCGGAAGATTTCATTGTTCCTCCCTACTCCGTCTTTGATACTCGGATGGGATATTGGAAGGAGCGGAAGAAGGCTTGGAAAGAATGGCTTGGCGTGACCAACGAGACACGCGAGGACACGCTCTATGACAATCTTGAAATGAAACTTCCAGGACTCTATATATCAAGCAAAGAAGAAAGGGAACGACTCGGCGTTTCCTTCACCGACTATGTCGGCACGATGTCAGAAGAAGACCTCTGCAAGTGGGAGAATATCGATGCCATGAATGGGGCGAGTTCATTCGATCCGGTTATTGCCGAGATTGCTTGCAGATGGTTCACACCAGGACCCAAATCTGCGGTATTTGACTGCTGTGCCGGAGGTGTCACCAAAGGCGCAGTCGCTTGTAGGTGCGGACACTCGTTCTTCGGAACAGAATTGCGGGAAGAGCAGGTGGTCACCAACAACGCCCAGGCATTGTCTTTGGGCGTGAATCCGCAATTCAGATGCGATGACGGAATAAATATCTCCCGACATCTCGGAGTTGCGACACAGGATCTGCTGTTGTCGTGTCCTCCGTATTTTGACTTGGAGAGATACAGCGAGAATCCCAAGGACTTGTCAAACCAGCCGGATTACAACGCATTTATCGAAAGACTCGGAGCAGTCTATGGCAAGGCAATAAGTTGCCTCAAATGGAACAGATTCGCTGTGGTTGTGGTCGGAGACATCAGAGACAAGGTCGGAGGGTGCTATAACTTTCCGGGAGACGTAGTGAACATCTTTCAACACAACGGATGCTCCTTATGGAACGACATAGTAATCATCGGGAATGATGCACACGCAAAGATCCGCGCAAGGCAATATATGAACAACAGAAAGATTGTGAGGATGCACCAGCGTATGATTGTGTTCTACAAGGGTCGGACCACCGCCATACAGAAGAATTTTCCGAAACTGACAAATCTAACATCGAACAGTGACATATGATTAGGGAGACGATAAAGGAACGAATCAAAGACCTCGACTTGACACAAAAGCAAGTGAGCAAGGCAATGGGAGAATATGAGCAGAACCTCAGTTCTTTCATCACCGGGCTGCGCTCCTATCCATACGGCAAATTCATTGACCTTATAACGCTTCTCGGCCTCTCTGTCGGTCTCAAATCCGAATATGTAGGCGTGTATCCACCCGACGAGATAAAAGAGGCTGTACGCGATGTCATAGAATCCTCCGGGCTTATGAGAAGGAAGGTGGCGGATAAAAGCGGAATCAATGAATCCACTTTGTCATCATACCTCACCGGCAAGAGGCAGATCAGTGTCGCCACCCTGGAGAAGCTGATGTTGGCCCTCGACCTCGGCCTTGTGTGCTATGGAGAGCCGAAGATACTTTCAAATGAAATCAAAAACAAGTGAAGTCATGGGAAAAAGAACAGACGGTCGGAATGAAAGGGTTCTGAAATCAATCCTCTCGGGCAAACCGATAGAGGGAGCCGCAAAAAAGAAACCCGCCGCCCCATTGGAGTCGAATATCCAGCAGAACTGCATCAAGTGGTTTATGTATCAG
>CAZRUR010000100.1:0-6385 GCA_964603335.1 uncultured Sangeribacter sp.
ACCACCATATTATAAGCCTTTGGATTGCCCAGCTCGAGGGTGGCTTCCATGGCATCTATAGGATTAATTATTATGTCTTCGCGGGTAGGACGGTTGTGTATGCCGTTGGTGTCATAGATAAGCATCCCACCTTTCTTCACTTTAGGAGCAAACTTGTCGAGGCTCTGCTGGTTGAGGGCGATTACAATGTCGTAAGTGTCGAGCACCGGAGAAGATATCCTCTCATCGGAGAGAATGACAGTGACGTTGGCAGTGCCTCCGCGCTGTTCAGGTCCGTAGGATGGCATCCAAGTCACCTCCTTATCGTCCATAAGTCCGGAATAGGCAAGTATCTTACCCATTGAAAGGACACCCTGACCACCAAATCCGGCTATAATGATTTCTTCTTTCATATAAATAACTACATTAGAAAGTCAGACATTTTTGAGATCACCGATAGGATATTTCTCAAACATATTCTGTTGCATCCATTCATTGGCTTTCACAGGCGACATTTTCCAGCCTGAATTGCAGGTGGAGACAATCTCCACAACGGAAGTGCCTCTCTTTGCTAAAGCATTCTCGAATGCCTTCTTGATTGCAGCCTTGGCCTTGCGGACAGCCGCCGGAGTATGCACGGACTGACGGGTGACGTAACATGTGCCATCGAGGATGGCCATAAGGTTTGTGATCTCGAGGGGATGACCGTTGAGATCCACACGGCGTCCGTAGGGAGTGGTGGCGGTCTTCTGTCCGATCAGTGTTGTAGGGGCCATCTGTCCGCCCGTCATGCCATAGATGGCATTGTTGATGAAAATCATGACAATATTCTCGCCACGGTTGGCGGCATGTATGGATTCAGCGGTGCCAATGGCTGCCATGTCGCCGTCTCCCTGATAAGTGAACACCACATTCTCGGGCCAAAGGCGATTGATGGCGGTAGCCACAGCCGGAGCGCGACCGTGGGCTGCCTCCACCCAGTCAACGTCAATATAGTTGTAGGCAAAAACACCACATCCCACCGGCGACACACCTATAGTTCGGTCGGTGATGCCCAACTCATATATAACCTCGGCAAGCAGCTTATGCACGACGCCATGGCTGCAACCAGGGCAATAGTGCATATTCACCTCTTCCAGAAGTTGAGGCTTTGAATAGACCTTGTTTTCTTCCTTAATTATATCCTGTATATCCATTTCTTCAATTCATAAGTTTGTCGTGAAGGGCGTCAACCACTTCCTGCGGACTTGGAATGATGCCACCGAGACGACCGAAATGTTTCACTGGAAGACTGTCGTGGACAGCGAGACGCACATCCTCTATCATCTGGCCGGCATTGAGTTCCACACAAAGAATTCCTTTCTTTCCTTCCGCAGCCTTTCTGACAGCCTCTGATGGGAAAGGCCAAAGAGTTATAGGGCGCACAATACCCACCTTAATGCCTTCCTCAGCAGCAATTTCTTTAGCCTTGTCGCATATGCGTGCAATAGATCCGAATGCCACTATGAGGTAATTGGCACCATCCACGTCTATTTCTTCCCAACGGGTCTCATTTTTCTCAATATCTCGATATGTGGCTTGCAATTGATGGTTAAGCACTTCCATTTTGGAAGACTCAAGTTCAAGGGAAGTGGCGACATTCCTTTTGCGCAAGTTTTCTCTTCCGGAGGTGGCCCAAGGGCATTGCTGCCTTATCTCCTCGTTGGTGCGTCGAGGGCGTGGTTCGGGGAGCACCACTTTCTCCATCATCTGCCCAACGATTCCGTCGGCAAGGATCATCGCCGGAGTGCGGTATTTGAATGAGAGGTCAAACCCTAAACCTACAAAATCCACCATCTCCTGCACAGAAGATGGGGAGAGCACTATAAGGTGATAGTCGCCATGACCGCCACCTTTTGTGGCTTGGAAATAGTCAGCCTGAGAGGGTTGGATAGTTCCGAGACCTGGACCACCACGCATCACGTTTATTATAAGGGCGGGAAGCATAGCGCCTGCCATATATGAGATTCCTTCCTGCATCAGGCTGATGCCCGGGGATGAGGAAGAAGTCATGACAACTTTTCCGGAAGCAGCCCCACCATACACCATATTGATGGCAGCCACTTCAGACTCAGCCTGAAGCACCACCATGCCGGTGGTGTCCCACGGCATCAGTGCCTCAAGGGTCTCAAGCACCTCCGACTGAGGGGTGATAGGGTAACCGAAATAGCCGTCGCAGCCATAAAGGATGGCAGCGTGTGCCACTGCCTCGTTACCCTTCATTAGTCTTACCTCTTCTTTCATTATCTGTATGTATGAATTATCTGTTTATAAATAGCCCTGATAGTCAGGACGTAGGGATTAGTCAATCAATTTTCACACGATACACCTCAATGCAAGCGTCGGGGCAAACCCAGGCGCAAGAGCAACACCCCGTGCAATTGTCAGGGTTTCTCATATAGGCATAATGATAACCACGGTCGTTCACCTCGTTTGGCTGGAGGGAAAGAGTCTGTGTTGGACATGCCGCTACACAAAGATTGCAGCCCTTGCAACGCTCTATGTTGACAGTGACGGCGCCTTTAACTTTTGCCATGATGTGTTACTTTTTAATGTAATGTATGTTGGTAATTCAAATATTTTTGATTCTTGTTCGCAAAAGTATAAAAAACTTTTTGCAAAGGAGGGTGAAAAGTTATGTTGAACAACATAAAATATGCTGTAAAACATAAATAGTATACAAAAGTAATAAAAAAATTATTAAATTACTGTTTTGCACGCAATATTTGAGCCAATTTTTTCATTCCGGCAGTGGCTGTGTCTTTTATCACGGTGACGTTAGAGGCAAGCCCAGCGGTGGATGCCGGGTGGGGGTCTATATAATATATAGGAGTGCCGGGGCGCACACACTGCATGAGTCCTGCGGCGGGATAGACCACGAGCGATGTACCTATCACCACGAATATATCAGCGTCATGCACCCATTCCATTGCGAGCTCAATGTTAGGGACCGGTTCTTGGAAGAAGACGATGTGTGGACGCATGAGGTCGCCACGTTTTCCACGAGTCTGCGGCGTGGTCTCCAGATGCTCCATGTCAAGGGTCTCAATATAGTCAGGGTCGCTTACTGAACGTATCTTCATCAGCTCACCATGAAGGTGCAGCACTTTTGAAGATCCAGCTCTTTCATGAAGGTCATCCACATTCTGGGTGATGACATAGACGTCATAGTCTTTCTCAAGGTCGGCAAGGATCTTGTGGGCGTCGTTGGGCTGTTTGGTTATGAGGTCGCGGCGGCGGGCGTTGTAAAACTCATGCACAAGTTTTGGATTGCGGCGGAAACCATCGGCGGAAGCCACTTCCATCACTGGATAGTTTTCCCACAGACCACCGGCATCCCTGAAAGTGGAGATGCCACTTTCGGCGCTGATTCCAGCGCCTGATGATATGACTAATTTTGGTTTTGACATTGTTTGTAATTTATTCACACTACTTATCATTACTGATGCATCAATGTGAAATTTTTGGCTCTTTTACAAAAAGAAAAAATTTTCATACTTTTTGATGTGCGAATTTAAATAAAAAATGATGTGATGGTGGCAAAATTGCACTTAAAAATAGCAATTTGTGCAATTATAGAACATAATATTGCGCAGAAAGTTTGAATGTGTGCAAGAATTTGCTGATTATGTGTAGGAATTTATTAATTTTGCAGTATGGAAGAAGATTTCGACATCCGTTCCGGGAAAGTAAGCGGTTCGGAGAAAGACATAGAGAAGGCATTGCGTCCGCTGTCGTTTGATGATTTCAATGGCCAGGACAAGATTATAACCAACCTGCGCATCTTTGTAAAGGCAGCCAAGATGCGTGGTGAGAGTCTTGACCATACCCTGCTTCACGGGCCTCCTGGACTTGGAAAGACCACACTCTCCAACATCGTGGCAAATGAGTTGGGGGTGGGATTCAAGGTTACGTCCGGTCCGGTGCTTGACAAGCCGGGCGACCTTGCCGGTATACTCATGAGTTTGGAGCAGAACGATGTGCTGTTTATAGACGAGATTCACCGTCTGCACCCCATAGTGGAGGAATATCTCTATTCCGCCATGGAGGACTATCGCATAGACATATTGCTTGACAAGGGACCGGGCGCGAAGAGTGTGCAGCTTTCGCTCCAGCCTTTCACTCTGATTGGCGCCACCACACGAAGCGGATTGCTCACCTCGCCGCTGCGCGCACGTTTTGGAATCAACTGCCACTTAGAATATTACGACCATGAGACGCTGAAGGGGATTGTAAAGAGGTCGGCGAGTCTTCTGCGCACGGGGATATCAGACGATGCTGCACAGGAGATAGCCCTCCGCAGCCGTGGCACGCCGCGTATAGCCAATGCTCTTCTTCGCCGTGTGCGTGACTTCGCCATGGTGAAGAGCAACGGTTTTGTAGACCTTGAGATAGCACGCCATGCACTTGAGGCACTGAATATCGACCGTTACGGACTTGATGAGATAGACAACCGCATATTGCTGACGATCATAGACAAATTCAAAGGGGGACCTGTGGGACTCACCACAATAGCCACCGCGTTAGGTGAGGATGCCGGCACAATTGAGGAGGTATATGAACCATTTCTTATTAAGGAGGGTTTTATGAAACGTACACCCCGTGGAAGAGAGGTGACAGATCTTGCATACAAGCATCTTAACCGCAGTCGTTTTTCTGCCCCAGGAAATCTGTTCGATTAGACTAATGACTGAATTCTCACGACTAAAGACTAAATAACCCAATGGCAAGTATAAAATCTCTGGCAAAGGATACTGCTGTATACGGACTCAGCAGCATAGTGGGAAGATTCCTCAACTGGTGTCTTGTGCCGCTTTATGTCTATCTTTTCCCGACGGAGCAATATGGCATAGTGACATATCTGTATGGCGCGACGGCTGTGGCACTCGTCATCCTCAACTATGGCATGGAGACAGGCTTCTTCCGTTTTGCCAACAAGGAGAAAGACCCCGAGACTGTCTACACAACGTCGTTGGTGTCGGTGGGATTCACCTCACTACTATTTATACTGCTGTTGTGTGTGTTTATAAACCCGGTGGCAGCCTCCATGAAACTTCCGGGCTACAACCTGTTTATAATCCTGATGGGAATCACGGTGGCAGTGGATGCCTTCACCAACATACCGTTTGCCTATTTGCGCTACAAGAACAAGGCATGGCGGTTTGCCGGCATAAAACTCGTGAATGTGGCAGTCAACATAGGTTTGAACCTGTTTTTTCTGCTTGGATGTCCTGCGATTCAGAAGCATTGTCCCGGAGCCATCGATTGGTTTTATGAGCCGATGGGTGGTAAGGCATTCGGCATAGGGTGGATATTCGTGGCCAACATAATGTCGACGTGCATAGTGCTGCTCTGCCTGTTGCCGCAGATTGTGGGCAGGAAGTATGTGTTTGTGTGGCAGTTGCTTAAGAAGATGCTTGGCTACAGTTGGCCGCTGCTGATTTTGGGTGTTGCCGGCATGTTGAGCCAGAACATGGGTCAGTTGATAATTCCGTGGCTGTTTCCGGATCATGAGATAGAGGCACGCTCCATGGTGGGAATCTATGGGGCCAATATGAAGATTGCCATTGTGATGGTGATGTTTACGCAAGCCTTCCGATATGCCTATGAGCCATTTATATTTGCCCATGCAAAGGGTAAGGGTGAGGACAGGAGCCGTGCCTATTGCGATGCGATGAAGTATTTTGTGATCTTCGGACTTCTGATTTTCCTTGGCGTGATGTATTATCTCCCGCTGCTGAAGCACTTCATCTCCTCCTCCTATTGGGCAGGACTGGATGTGGTGCCAATCATGATGCTTGCGGAGCTATGTTTCGGTGTCTTCTTCAATCTCTCCTTATGGTATAAGCTTACCGACAAGACCCAGTGGGGAATGTATTTCTCGCTGATATGCTTTGTGCTTATGTTGGGGCTGAATATATGGCTTGTACCGATGATAGGTATTCCCAATGGATATATGGGTTCGGCGTGGGCAGCCTTCATAAGTTATTTCATAGTGATGGTGTTGAGTTACTTTGCCGGACAAAAGTATTATCCGCTGCCGTATGAGAAGAAAAGGATACTGATGTATGTGATAGTGGCAGGTGTGCTATATATAATAGGAGTGGGTGTTGAGAAATTCATGCCCTTGTGGGGAGCCTACACAGTACGCTTTATCCTGCTTGTCCTCTACACCGGCATCGTCGCCGCCTTCGAACACGTTCCCGTCATCTCCCCTCTCCTCCACCGCCTGATCAAAAAATGATCTATGCAGTTTGAGGAAATCTCACGCAAAGGGGCAAAGCGCGCAAAGTTTTGACAACGACAATGAAACTGTTAGAATTCGCATCAAAATACCCTGACGAAGCATCCTGCATCGCAAAGCTGA
>CAZRUR010000101.1:0-6163 GCA_964603335.1 uncultured Sangeribacter sp.
TCAATAAATGTTAAAATTTATTTCATAATGTTAAACACCAAAACAATAACCTTATTTTAATTGTTGCCGACACGCAATCCAATAATACAAAAGAAACCGGAGTCTACATCAGCCTGAAGACGGATAAGGCTTGTGGCCTGATACTGATATTTCACTCCAAGAATGAAATTAGTGACAGAGGAACCTTTCTCAAGACATGGAGCGGCACCAAGGTCAATGCCAAGGCCCATCTCTCCTGAACGTGCGAATGAGGCAGGGATACACATGATCACTGCGATGAGTGCAATAAGCACTGGCGATTTCGGAGAAACCGCTTCCGCACAACAAAAAAAAGCGGACCAACCACGCAATGTGGATGACCCGCAATGAGAGAATACATATACTTTTCTTAGGCAGTTCTCGACAAAGGAAAATGAAGATTCCGCAAGGAATCTTCAGGAACTTACTTAGCGATAGTCCTTAAGAATTTCGCGAAGCCTTTTCCGGGTGAAGAAAATGCGGCTCTTCACCGTGCCAAGCGGCATGGATAGGCGCTCAGAGATCTCCTCATACTTGTAGCCTGCCACGTGGAGTGAGAAAGGCTCGCGGTAGTCTTGCGGAAAGCCCGCCAGGATCTCTGAAATCTCGTTCACGGCATATGCTCCGTCAGGGGTCTCTATGCCTGAGTCCTGTTTCAGGTTCAGGTGGTAGAGGTCTTCCGAAGTGTCAATCATGGTGTTCTCACGAGCACTCTTCCTGTAGTTGTTGATGAAGATATTGCGCATGATTGTCAACATCCAACCTTTGAAATTGGCATTGTCAACAAACTTGTCGGAGTTACTGAGTGCCTTCAGGGTCGTGTCTTGCACCAAGTCATGAGCCTCATCCTTGTCAAGAGTTAGCTTTAAAGCGAAAGAACGAAGATTAGCCTGCATCCCAAGTACTGAATTGATAAATGTGGGCTTGCTGCTCATTAGTGTGAACAATTAGGTGATTTTTGGTATATGTGTTATTATCTCGTTGCAAAGGTATGCAAAAAATTTATATCGGCAAAAAAATTTCAACAAAATATTAAAAAAATTTACACATTCTTTTAAAAACAATAGTGTTTGACATCAAATTTACACTTTAATATCCAAAATGACACAATTTTTGCGGATATATTGCCATTTTTACAAAATGACATCGACATCTTTACTTTTCCGGCAATTTCTCTACTTTCACAAGCTCAATCCTTGTAGTTGCCATCTTTATGATTGTAAACTTCAGATCATTTATCTCAAAGCTGTCGTCCTGCTTGGGAAGTTCCCCAAGCTCATCAAGGATATAGCCTCCAAGAGTGTGGTATTCTTCCGATTCCTTAATGTCGAGACCAAACTCCTCATTGATATTCTCTATCTCTGCACGTCCACTAAACTCATACACTCCCGGCGAAACCTCCCGGGCAAGCAGCCTCTTGCGGTCGTGCTCATCCTCAATCTCCCCGAATATCTCTTCTACAAGATCCTCAAGTGTGGCAAGTCCGGCGGTGCCGCCAAACTCATCCACCACTATCGCCATCGACTTCTTCTCCGAAAGCATCCGGCGCATCATCTTGTTGGCAAGCATTGTCTCCGGCGTAAAGATTACCGGCTTGAGCCTCTTTCGCCAGTCTGCCTCAACATTAAACAACTCCGAGACATGGATATATCCCAAAACGTCGTCGATATCCTCCTTAAACACCACAATCTTGGAAAGCCCGGTGGCTATGAACTTGCGGATAAGCTCCTCACGAGACACCATGTCGATGCCCACAGCCACTATCTCATTCCTCGGGATCATACATTCCCCAATCGTGGTGTCCTTGAAATCTACTGCATTACGGAAAATCTTAACCTCATTCTCCACCGACTGCTTATGCGGATTGTCGTCAATCTGCTGCTGAAGATAGTCATCGAGCTCATCCATTGTCAGTTTATCATCGGCGGAATCATCACTGCTGATACCAAACAACTTCATGAGCCCCTTCGATATGGCAGAAACCAAGAGCGAAACCGGATACAAGACAAGATATATAAGGTATAGCGGCAACGCGAATAGGCGGATCATGAAATTCGGGTTGATGCGGAATGTGGCCTTGGGCACAAACTCACCAGCAATAAGCACCACGCCTGTGGAAAGGAGTGTGTTGACAATCAACACAAGCGCCTCATTGGGAAGCCATTTCTCAAGAATGGGATTTATAATGATGGAAAACGTGATGCCATACACCACCAGCACAACATTGTTGCCCACAAGCAGAGTGGAGATAAACATATCCTCATGACGTGAGAACCCTCGGATAATCCTGTCGATGAGTCCACCGCGAGCCGCGTCAATCTCCATCCTCACTTTGCTTGACTGCACGAAAGCAATCTCCGAGCCTGAAAACAATGCCGACAGGAGAAGCGCGATAACTGTTACTATAATTGCCGTTGCTAATGACATCCTTGATTAAATGTAAAATTGAAAATGTAAAATTATCTTCTCTTCACTCTCAACTCTTCACTCTTGACTACTTATCTGGCCCGAGTTTGCTGCGGTCTACCGGGAATATGCCGGTTGGATGCAGGATTCTGTATTTCTTCAGCTGGTCGTCGGAAACAAACCCAGTGCCTTCGATTACGTGTGTCTCGTTTTCTATATGTATAAAGGTGTCGGAGTAGAGCTGTTGCTTCCTTTGGTCCCAAAACACAATCGGCGACTGAAACAACTCATTTGGCACTTTTGTCATCTCAACATTCCCCATCAGTTTCCAAAGACGCTGCAATTTGAAGAAGCGTGCAGAGTCGGCAGCAACAGTTGCTATCACGTTGAATTTCGGGTCAAACTTCTGCAGATAGATACCCTCCGGGAAATTCCAGTAGGGGGTGTCAAGCTCGTCATAGACATACCACACCGGAGTGACAATCTTATATTGCGTCACTCCCGAGTCAGACACCAGCGTGTTTACCTTATGGGTCACCATCGTAGGCATCTTTTGGGGGTTGAGACCCTTCGACACGTCTATCTTGGTCTCCTCTGTGCAACTGCCAACGGTAATTGCCAAGGCTACCGACAATGCCATCGAAATTCCAAAGCGCCTCATTCCTCCCATATCAAAATATTCAATATCCGACAACTCTCAACTCTGAGCTCTCAGCTCTTACCTAATCTTCCTCTGCCAGAACCAGAGCTCGTTGAAGTTGATGCCAAGCGTGATGTTGAAATAATTCTCTGTGATAAGAGCATTGGGATGTGCCTGACGTTTCTTCCACTCAAAGCCAAGGTTGATGTTTGTCTTGTCGGCGGGGGCATTAAAGCCGAAACCGGCTGTCAAACCGAACTCCTTCACCTGATTGCCCTGAATTTTAAGGTAATCATTCGTATAATAGGCTCCGAGACGATATGACATTCTTTGCAGATAGTTGCCCCTAAGCTTTGGAACAATCTCGCCGCCCACAGCATAACGGATGCGGTTGGCGAAATCCATACCCTGGAACACCATATTTTCCGGGTTGCCAGTCTCATAAAGCGGTGAATATTTCACCTTCGACCATTCCTGATAAGTGATGTCTGCCTCAACCATCCACTTGCAGTTGCGCTCATGGCGGTACGAGACGCCGGCACCTATCGACATCGGAGTCTGATATTTACCTCTCATCTTCATATATGCAACGGTATCTGCCACACTGTTCTGGGTGGTCTCCTGTTTGGTGAAATATGTTTCGCCGTGAATCGATTTCTTGGGTGAGAAAGTCACTCCCACCACCATCGACTCAGTGCGGGAGAGTTTCGCTGTGTACTGCGCACCGACTGTGAGGTCCCAATCACGAACCTGCATTACATGCTCAAAAAGAGTCTGACCGGATGTGGAGGGTGTTGAATAGACGTCATTTACGATGTTGCCGAAACTATAGTACACATTCGCGCCAATTGAAAAACCAGCCACTTCACCGGCAACGCCAATATAAGCTTGGTTGATGCCACCAGAACCCTGGTTGGTCATGGCGCCATGCTCAATCTCCTGTCCAAAGGCATAACCTACCGACGAATATGGCAACATACCTATGGAAGCACCCATAAACTTGCAGAGAGGGAACTGCATGGTGACGTAGTCAAGTCCACCACCTGTGGAGTGTTCCTTGATATCGCCCTCCTTCTGCCAGAGCAACGTGAGGTCGGCCCCCATATCAAAAAGGAACGTCAGCGAGTCGACTGCCGCATACGACGCCGGATTCATAACATTAATCTGCCTTCCGGAATTCATTGCGTAGCCCACAGAGCCCATCTGGCGTTGCATTGACGTGGCTCGGTCGCCCAACACACCATACCCATACATTGAATATGGAGTCGTCACGTTCTGCGCTTGCACCCCGGCTGCCGCTGCCACAATCATTATCAATATCAGTCTTATCTTATTCATAAGGTTAGATTATTCCTTTATTATATATGTTTCACAGGTCATCCTGTTGAAGATTGTACTTATATATGGCGAGCAACCCCCTCCCGACAAGATTCGGGTCAGCGGTCACATCAATACCTTTCTCCCTGAGCAGCTGGCATAACTTCCGGTCATCCTTCCCTGCCATTACCAACCGCGAGCAGCCATAGCTTTTGCGCGCATACTCATAGCATCCTATAATCTCGCTCGCCATGCCACAAACCACTCCGCTGCGTATAGCCGTAACGGTGTCAACTCCAAATGGAGGAACCTCCCCGGAATCGTCAACAAGAGGAAGGTTGTCGGTCAATTCATGGAGCGACCGAAACCGCATCTGCATACCGGGAGAGATGTTGCCTCCCATGAAATCTCCTTCAGCATCCATGACGTCTAAGGTCAGCGCCGTGCCAGAATCCACCACGAGGAGAGCCTCTCCGAGAAACAGTTTCCTCGCCCCTGCCACGGCAGCAACACGGTCTGCACCAAGGGTGGAGCGTGTGCCATAGTTCACCTTCATGGGCAACGCCACGGAAGGGGTAAGGACAAGGAGGTTGCCGTCGACAAGTCTGCGAAGAGTCTCGAGGAATTTGGCATCGGTGTGGCGCACACTGCAATAGGCACACCCGTCAATCTCACCATTCTCCATCAGTGGGAGGAGCTCCTCAATGGCAAGGTCTCTCGACTTCAACGATGCCATAGGCTCATCATTCTCCCACACTACGACCTTTGCAGAGCTGTTGCCCTGGTCGATGGTGAGTATGCGCGATGACTGTCCGTTTTCCATATCTATCTCTTTCCCTTTCGTTTTGAACTTATCGCCTCGCCTTGTTCTTTCTTGGTTCGCGACACAATCATCCATGATGCTATCACCTGGATGGCTGCCCCGGCAAGGGTGAACATGATGGTGTTGCGCATCACGGCAAGGGGGCCGGCATAGGGCCCCAAGTGCTGCTCCTCGTAAAACCAGAAAGCTGCAGCAAGCATAAACGCCACGCCTGCCCAGAACTCCAGGCGGCGCAAGCGACGCAAACGCAGAGAGTCTGCCGGGTCATTGACATTGACCACACGCGCCACCACATATATCAGCGCACCGGCAGCATATATCCATTTGAACACACTCAGGATGTGCATATTGCCAACACCGGCAAATGGCGACACAAGGGCGACACACACCAAAAGGAGACCGAAAGTGGCTGTCGACTCCACCATCTTCCTCCGCTTCTCGAGCGTCATCCCTCCTATATAATTCTTCAACGACATTTTTCTCGTTATCTGTTATTTACAAACCATTGGGATATGTCATTCTTCTTTCAAGATAAAGACATCCTCAGTGGGACGCTGCATATGGAATTTCTCCCGGGCTATATGCTCGAGATTGTCCTGACCATGTATGATGGCCTCACGCTGGCTCCGATAGTAGGCTGCTGAGTCACGACACTCTGCAATCTCCTCAGTAAGACGGTTGATTTCCCGCTCATATTCCATATTTAGGGAGATGGAGGCATCATCGTTCAGCAGAAGCACCATCACTACGAGCGTACCGATGGCTATCAGGGGGAGATGCGACTTCCTTCTGACCCAAAAACTGGCTTTCTTCACTACTTTGCTCACGTCCTTAACGGTTTTGACCTTCCACAAAACGATTTTATGGCTGGCCTTTCAATGGTTTTGACCGCAAAATTAATGATTATATACCATTAAACCCTAAAATCCGCCAATATTTTTGAATTTTTAACGTCCTTA
>CAZRUR010000102.1:0-6020 GCA_964603335.1 uncultured Sangeribacter sp.
TTGGGGGCATCAGTCAAGATGTGGTCTTATGGTTATTATGGAGATTCTGCCTACCCGTACATGAGAGCCGCAGAAATGTATCTCACAGAGGCAGAGGCAGCCTATATGGCGGGAGATGAGACAACTGCCAAAGAATGTCTCACTGCTGTCAACAGCAAGAGAATCACCAACTATTCCTGCACAAACACTGGCGAGGCATTGCTTAATGAGATACGGGTGACACGTCGCATCGAGCTCTGGGGCGAGGGATTCAACTTCCCTGATTTCAAACGCTGGAACCTTCCTTTCTCCAAGAGGGCATTTGTGGCAGGCGACCCAACATCAGGCAACACGGCTGCAACATACGCTTTCAGCGTGACTACCGACATAAACAATGGTTGGCGTCTCGCTATCCCTCAGCAGGAAATCGATGCCAACCCAGGCATTGACAGATCGCAACTAAAATAATCTGAGCTGATCTGAACAAGCATTTATACTTTTACTATATATTAAACCAGGGATGGCTGGCCTGTGACAGGTCGGCCATCCCGCTTTTTATTTTACGCAATATATTATCTTTTATTTTACAAAAAATGTTTTATCTTTGCAAAAGATTTGAAGATTGATTATTCAGACTAACCAAACACTTATGTTTATGATACGCAAAACATTTATAGCAATTGCATTGGCATGCGGAGCAACAGTCGCAGCCAATGCACAGTCGAAGGTCTATATGACCCGCAAGATTACCCCAGAGGCTCTGGTTAAAATCTATGAGGCTCTCGGCAAACCAGCCGCAGAAGGACAGAAGGTGGCAGTCAAGATCAGCACTGGCGAGGCTGGGAATCCTAACTACCTGCAGCCGGCACTTATCGGTGACCTCGTGAAGAAAGTGAACGGTACAATCGTGGAGTGTAACACCGCCTATGGCGGCAAGCGCAACACTTTTGATGCCCATTGGCAGACAGTGCGTGAACACGGATTTGACAAAATCGCCCCGGTCGACCTCATGGACGAGGAGGGACAGATTAATATCCCTGTCAGCGACACACGCCACATCAAGTATGACATCGTAGGTAACCATCTGCCTAACTATGACTATATGATTAACCTTGCCCACTTCAAGGGACATGCCATGGGTGGATACGGCGGCGTCCTGAAAAACGCCAGCATTGGCGTGGCTTCTGCTGATGGAAAGGCATACATCCACACCGCCGGCAAGGCCGATAAGGTAGAGGAGATTTGGGAAAAGGTTGCAGAACAGGACCTCTTCCTCGAGTCGATGGCAGCAGCTGCCCAGGGTGTGCACGACTATTTCAAAGGGAATGTGGTCTATATCAACGTCATGAACAATATGTCGGTAGATTGCGACTGCGACGCTCATCCCCATGATGTGCTTCTTAAAGACTACGGCATCCTTGCCTCCACCGACCCAGTGGCTCTCGACAAGGCATGTGTTGACATCATCTTCAATATGCAGCCATCCGAAGGGAACGACAACGCACCGCTGATTGAGCGCATAAACAGCCGCCACGGCACCCACACCATCGACCATGCCGCCGCTATCGGTCTCGGCTCACTCGAATACGAAATCATAGACCTCGACAAATAAAACGCTTCGGCATCCCTGCCCCAGCTTTCCATAAATGAACATTTAGGGTTGATAATCGTTTTATTTACATATCCTGATTATTAACCCTAAATTTATTTTGTTATGGATATCAGAGCATTATAGCCGAATTGAAAGACAAGTTCGGAGACAAGATTGACATCTCGGCAATCACAGAGCATCTCAAGGGCGTTGACCTGAGCAAATTCTCCATGTCGGAGATAGTAGACAAAGTTAAGGTAGCCGGTTTGGTCGGCGATCTTGATGGCGACAGAGTGCAGGAAAGCTTAGTAGATGAGCTAAAAGGAAAGATCGGAAGCATCTTCGGCAAGTAAAACACAGACATTATAAAAAACGATGGGGACTGCTGATTCACACTGAGTCAACAGTTCCCCAATTTCATTTGTAACAGTGCTCCTTATTTGTATTGGCGCAGGATTACGGATGAGTTGAGACCGGAAGGCACTGTCTCCCAACCTGCATAACCTGTCTTCTTATAGTTTATATCCACAAGGTTTATCTCCTTATATTTTCTCCACGGCACATTCTTCCAGTCAAGGTCGGCGATACGGTTTGCCGGAAGGTTTGTCACCTCCAAGCGTATCTCATTGTTGCCTGGGTTGATAAGTCCGTCGAAATCAAGGGTGAAGGGTGCAGCCCACACAGTTCCGGCATATGTGCCGTTGACATACACACGTGCGCTCTCACGCACATCGCCCAAGTCGAGTTGCCAGTGGACATCCTTTGCAGAGCGGTCTGCCTTAAAATAAGTGATATAAACACCTGTGCCGCCCAACTTGTTGAGGGTTGTGTCGCCCAGTTCAGTCCAAGGTTTAAGCGCGTTGAGTTTTACAGTCTCCTTCACGTTAGGAACAGACTCAATGAAAGAGAGAGTCCAAGGATTGCTTGTCAGGTCGTATTCCTTGGCAACGGAGTAATCAGGTTTCGGCTGCAGAGTGTCAGTAGGACGGTTGAATGTGCGAAGTATGCGAGACTCCCCGGAACGGAGATTGACCTTGACATTGCCGGCATTGTGGCTGGCGCCATAAATGTCTCCGGTCATTGGGTCAAACCATGTGGCGGCGGCAAAATCGACCGCAAGAGGAATCTCAGAGACAACATCCTGTGGCGTCAGATTGGCTATGAAATATATATTGCCATCAGGGAGAGCGCGGCGGATGGTGCGGAGACCAAGGTCTGTGCGCATCGGCTCATGCTTGGCAGCGCTTTTCATCTTTTCAGCGTCAATACCGAAGATTATTTGTGCACCCTCAGCTGCCAAGGAATCGAGATGCTGCCTGAGAGCCGGCTTCAGATTACCGCTTCCAGGAATTATGAGAGCCTTGTAAGGAGTGCCGGCGGCTGTTACAAGGTTTCCATCCTCAAAAGTTGTGGTCATCAGATATTTGTCGCTGATATAGTCGCAGTCATAGCCAAGACTGTCTATCTCCATTACGCTCTTAATAAACTCTGGGGCAAACTTATCCATGTCGTGTATGCTGAATCCCATAAGCAATCCACGCTCCTTGGGAGCAAGCCGCTTGTGCCACATGTCGGAGACGGGGAGATAAACGAGGAAGTCGTTGTCTGAGCGCCCCTGCTGAAGCATGCTCTGGGCGCGTGTTATGTATTGCATCAGTGCTGGCGCGTCACGCCATATGGTGTTTGTGGGACTCATGTCGACAGAGGCATAGAATTTCCATCCGGGCCATTCATCGTCGAAAGGTGAATATGTGGTGCCATGGAAAAACATATGGTTCACGCCACAAGTAAGCATAAGGTCCATATCAGGCTTCATCTGCGAGAGCGACGTGCGGAAATGCTCTGTCAGCCAAGTGAAAGTCTCGCTTGAGGTGAGCGGCTTGCCGGTGATATGTGCTGCGGAGGAGGCATATTTAAGCATGGAGACATCGCTGTCGTTCTTGCGGGTGAACCCCTTGTCGCTGCGTAGCCCTTTGATTCCGAAATCAGAGAGTCCGAACCCCTCAATCTCCGGGACATCAACGGCGGCATAAATGTCGATAAGGTTGGCAGGAGAGCCGTGTGCCTGGTTGCGGATCTGCACATTGCGGTCGTGAGCCCATCCCACCCATTGCTCTGTGAAATTCTCAAGGAGCAGGTCACTGAGAGTCTCGCGATAATCAGCAAGCACCTCATTGCCATCATCGACGGTACCAATCAGTTCAGGGAGATGGTCTTGCAGTTTATAGCCACGGCGTTTCTCAAATTCTTCAAAGAGCGTTGGAGTCCAGTTTGCGCCATACACCTCGTAGCTGTCGTTGAAGAAATTGTGTGGATAGGGGGTATTGGTTTCTGAGAATGCCTTGTCAAACTTACCGAGGTAACGCGCCACGGCATCACGGTCGAAATGGTCAATCACCAGACCCTCCCCACCGGGGGCGGCTCGTTTCACCTGCTGCAACGTCCTGCCTTGGTACACCCGAATCACCTCCTCATTGCCGTCAGGGAGCGGGCGTCGAGATTCAGCAATCTGAGTGGTATGTGGAGCTTCTTTCTCTGGAATCATCTTTGCGGGATTCGAACCAGGCGCCACTGTGTCAATCAGGAACAAAGCTTTGCATGCGGCATCTTCGATGCTTACTTCAGGACCACCGAAGGGCCATCCGGTGCCCTGGTTCATGTCTACGAGCATACCATTTTCTGATGCGGTAGACTCCACATAGCGTAGCATCTCCATCCAGCGGGGCGACAGATAGATTATGTCGTTGGCATCGTTCCCCTGCACGCCATATATTGGGGTAATCTCAACGGAACCGAGTCCTGTGCGTGCGTACTCATCGAGCGACTTCTTCAGGTTTACAGAGTCAACGGCTGACCCGAGCCACCACCAACGGGTTGCCGGTCTCATCTCTGCCGAAACCTCCGGCCATTCAGCAACGTGCGTCGTTGCCGACTCAGATGGATGCACGGCAACTGGCTGCGCAGAAGGGTTTGGCTGATATGCAAGGGCACACACCGCTGAGAGCGCGGCTGCAGCAATAGGTATATATCTTTTTTTCATGATTCTGATGTTTAGGTTAATTCATGCCCCTTGATGTTAAGGAGTAAATATGCAGGGGTTCTAACTGAGATTGCAAAGTTAGGCAATAAATTTGAAGAATTCAACGACTATTGTTAAAAATAGAGTTTAGAAGACGAAAGAGCAGGCGATACCGGCTTCCGTGTCGGTGGCTATGGGGGTGATGTTGACCTCATGTTTCTTCATGTATGGATGAGTAAAGATAAGCGATGAGGCACTGCCAATGGCAGCCCCGGTCAGTACATCCCACCAATGATGCTTCTTCCCGTAAATGCGTCCCCAACCTGTATAGGCAGAAAGCACACATGCCGGAATGCCATATTCCCATCCATATCGGCGACCGATATATGTGGCAGCTGCGAAGGTAAACGATGTGTGTCCCGATGGGAATGAGTGGTGATTGCTGAAGTCGGGACGATTCTCCTTAATTGCCAGTTTAAGGGCGAAAGTAACCCCGACGGTAGCAGCAGCTGAAAGCGCCCCCTCCTTCAATCCTTCCCAATCCTTGAGGATGAGGGTGGTGGCTATGGCAGTAACAGGGAGCGCCACGAGTATAACGTCGGTGGAAGTGCGCACCGCCTTCTGGCTTGTCATAGGGGTGAAGTCTACCGCTGCATCTTCCCCAAAAGCAGACACAGGAATCAGACACACTATAAAGACAATCCATATCTCTTGCCAATATAGGCATATCTGGTTCTTAGGAATTTTTATACAATTCGAATCTTTGACTTTAGTCATTTTGCATATCGGATTTTATTGATTAACGATTGGAGAGATATGCTCCAAATAATTTGAGTGCAAAGATAGCGGAAAATAAACAAATAGTGTTCTATATGATGAAAATGTGGTGAATATTCATCTTATTGAACAAAATTTTGGCTGTTTTGAGATATAAAGAGTTTCAAATGAAAAGTTTTAGAATATATTGTACTATCATTGTTTAGACTATTTACAAATTATTGACCACAAGGTGATTTTTTGCTGAAAAATTTTGTCATCTCAAAAATATGTACTATCTTTGCACTGTCAATCAAAGATAGGATCATGGCACGTACAATCGACAAGGATTCAGCATACAGGGTGAAGATTCACCGCAACAATGGCTACCGTTACGCCAGCACCCAGCCAATAGTGGTAGACCCCAACCGCAAGTCGGGACGCAACAGGCATGTAAGGCTTCACTGGGGCACAGTTGATGAGAACCTGAGGTTTCATCCGAACAGCCGCTATCTCATGGCCACGCCGCAGGAGCGGGCGCGTCTGATATTCCCCGGGGAGTGGGACCTGAGCGAGGCAAGGTCTCTTCCCGGCGAGAGAGGAGTGGGAAGTGCCACTGTAAACAGTAACTACTATTTGTCCTTAAACAAGCGAGGAAGAAAATCAACCAGATAT
>CAZRUR010000103.1:0-5939 GCA_964603335.1 uncultured Sangeribacter sp.
TGATTGACGTGGTACGCACATTCGAGACACGCCGCCCCAATGTGCCGATGCGTGTAGACCACGCTCCCCTCATGCTCGGCGACGAGAAGATGGGTTACAACGCCGGCTACTCATTCCACGGCCGCATGCTCGCCCTTGGAATGGTCTCCGGAATAATGGCAACTATAAATTCTGAGAAATAATGAAAATTCTGTTTGATATAAAAGGAAATGTGACCGTAATCACCGGCGGTACCGGCATTCTCGGTCGCGCTATAGCTAAATATCTCGCCCTCAACGGTGCGAAAGTGATAATCCTCGGCCGCAAGGAAGAAGTTGGCAATGAAATCGTTGCCGAGGTGGAAAAAGAGAATCCATCCGGCAGCATCGAGTTTATGAAAACCGATGTCATGGACATTGCCACCGTCCAGGCAAACTGCGACGCCATCGTAGCCAAATACGGCAGGGTCGACACCCTCCTCAACGCAGCCGGTGGCAATATGCCGGGTGCCACTATCGGTCCAGACAAGACTTTCTTCGACCTCGACCCGCTCCAGTTCCAGAAGGTGCTGAACCTCAACCTCACCGGAACGGTGATACCCACACAGGTGTTCCTCAAGCCGATGGCTGCGCAAGGGAAAGGTGCCATCATCAACTTCTCCTCAATGGCTGCTTTCCGACCCATGACCCGCGTGTGTGGCTATGCCGCAGCCAAGGCTGGTATATCCAACTTCACTGCCTATATGGCAACTGAATGCGCCAAGAAATTCGGCGAGGGTATCCGCGTGAATGCCATTGCCCCGGGCTTCTTCCTCACTGAGCAGAACCGTTCCCTCCTCACAAACCCCGACGGCTCTTACACCCAGCGCGGCAACGACGTGATTCGCCAGACCCCCTTCGGTCGTATGGGCGACCCGGAGGAATTGTGCGGCACTGTCCACTACCTCATGTCTGACGCCTCCAAATTCGTCACCGGCACCGTTGCCGTTGTCGACGGCGGCTTCAACGTCTTCGCAATGTAACCCCAATAAACCTGTATCATGAAACTGACTCATTTTCTTCGCGTCTCTTTGCTGAGTGCTCTTTGCGCGGTCTCTACCCTCCCGGCGGCTGCCGATGCCAAGCGGCTTAACGACAACGGCGTGCGCACCTTCGTACCCATGAATTTCGACTGGCAGTTCTGCTATGGCGACAAACTCCCCGACAATTCCGACCAATGGATATCCATCAATCTCCCCCACGATTTCCAGATTCACCAGGAGTGGGTGGCTCCTACCGCCGACGAAAAGGGCGACAGCGATAATCCGCTGGCTAACATAACCAGCCGTCTGAGCTCCCGTGGTTTCAAGGAGATGGGCACCGGCTGGTATCGCAAGACTTTCACCCCCGACCCGGGATGGAAGGGGAAACGGGTGCTCCTCGATTTCGAGGGCATCATGCTGGTGGGCGATGCCTACCTTAACGGCGAGCCTATCGGTAGCACCGACTATGGCTATCTCGGTTTCGAGTCTGACATCTCCGACAAACTGAAATATGGCGAGGAAAACGTAATTGAGGTGAAAGCCGACACACGCAATCCGGAAAACTCCCGCTGGTACACCGGTGGCGGTCTTTACCGCGATGTCAATCTGATTGTCACTGACCCGCAGCATTATTTCACGCGTCATCCCCTCCATATCACTACCCCGGTGGCTACTCCAGAGAAGTCGGTGATGGTGATTGACGGTGAGATTGCCACTTTCCTCCGCGCTGACACTGTCAACGTTCAGGTGCGCGTCACCGACAATGCCGGAAATGAGGTCTACAACAATCTAAAGCAACTCCGCAACAACCGCAAGCAGAAAATCCGCGAGTTCCGCATCGACTCTGTGGCGCTCGACAATGTGCTGCTTTGGGACACCGAAAACCCTAACCTCTACACCGCCGAACTGACCCTCGTTGACAACGACGGCAAGGTCTACGACCGCGTCCGTGAGCGTTTCGGTTTCCGCACTCTCGAGTTCTCCCCAGAGTTTGGCATGAAGCTTAACGGCAAGAAGGTGCTTCTGAAGGGTATAGCCAACCACCACACCCTCGGTGCTCTCGGTGCAGCCGCCTATCCGCGCGCCATCGAGAAGCGTATCAAGCTCCTCAAGGATTTCGGCTTCAACCATATCCGCTCTTCCCACAACCCTTACAGCGAGGCGATGCTCGACCTCTGCGATGAGAATGGCATCCTCGTGGTGGATGAGCTTTACGACAAGTGGACCACCAATTTCGCCGGCGGCCGCCGCGACTGGAACAACCTCTGGGTGGAGAATGTGCCGGAATGGACCCGCCGCGACCGCAACCACCCCTCAATCGTCTTCTGGAGCCTCGGCAATGAGCTGCAGCTTATCCCCGACCTCTCCTACAACGACTGGGGCGTCACTCCCTATAAACTGCAGAAGACTCTCCTCAACCGCTATGACGAGACACGTCCTGTAACCGTCGCCATGCACCCTCGTGGCAGAAGCGAATGGACCGACAGCCTTCCGGCTCCCCTCGTGATGGAGACTGATATCGCTGCCTACAACTACCGTTACATGTATTTCCCTGGCGACAGCCGCCGCTTCCCTTGGATGATATTCTATCAGAGTGAGGCAAACACCTCCGGCATGGGGCCCAATTTCTTTGAGATGGATCTCGACAAGGTTATCGGTCTGGCATACTGGGGAATGATCGACTATCTCGGTGAGTCGAAGGGTTGGCCCTCAAAAGGTTGGAACGAGGGTGTCTTCGACATCTCGCTCGAGCCTAAGCCCAACGCCTATTTCGCCAAGAGTTATCTGAAGCCGGAGGAGCCGCTCGTGTGGATTGCCGTCAACGATGGCGAGAACAGCGTGATGTGGAATGATGTGCTTGTCGGTGGCAAGACCCAGTCTTCTCACTGGAATCGTAAACCCGGCTCTACAGTAGAGCTTTACACCTACACCAACGCCGACGAGGTAGAGCTTATCCTCAACGGCAAGAGTCTCGGGAAGCGCCCCAACAACGTGTCTAACCCGAAGGAGCGCAACCGCATCCTCTGGAAGGATGTCCCTTATGAGAAGGGCTATCTTGAGGCGGTTGCCTATAATAAAGACAGCAAGAAACCCGTCACCCGCCACCGCATTGAGACCGCCGGGGATGCCGTAAAACTCTCCGCAACTCCCGACAACAATGAATGGAAAGCCGACGGCATGGATCTGCAGCACGTAAAGATTACAGCCCTCGACTCCAAGGGACGCCGTGATTATGGAGCACGTCAACCGCTCAAATTTAAGGTTGACGGTCCCGCTGAGATTGTCGGTGTGATCAACGGCGACCTCAACAGCGAGGAACTGACCGTAGGCGACACCCGCCGCCTCTACAACGGCGCAGCCGTCGTCATCCTCCGCTCAAAGCCCGAAGCCGGCCCCATAACCCTCACCGTCAACTCCGACTCCTTCAAACCCACCTCCCTCAAACTCTCAACCCAACCCTAAAAAGCGGCTGCCTTTGGGGCAGCCGCTTTTAATTGCAAATCCCCCTTGGGGGCAATCTCAAAATTATTGCAACAGAAAATCTCTAAGCGATATCATTCGAATGCCATCATAGGTGTTTGGCACTGAATCACGATATGTCACTAATATCTTTTCATAATTGTCTTGAATTGCTTGCAGATTACTAAATTCACGTTCTGCAGTCGATGGACTGTCTACATTTACCGCAACTTGTATATAGCAACGCTCTCCATCTTTTTCAGCAATGAAATCTATTTCATGTCCTTTTGTAATAACTCCTATTTTTACCTCAAAACCATCACTCTTCAATTTATTATATACCGCATTCTCCAGCAGACCCTCTATATCCATAGGTCGATACCCGACAATGGCATTTCTTATTCCCAAATCTTCGAAGAAATATTTCTCACCAATCTCAAAATATTTTTTCCCCTCGATATTCCATCTCCTTACCTTGTTCAGTATAAATGCATCACATACGTATTCCGCATATGTCTGAACACTTTGCACTGTCCCGTTCACTCTTTGAGATTTAAGAAAATCTGCAATTCGTTTTGCTGTAAATATTTGCCCTATATTGTCTGCAAAGAAGAGCAACAACCTTTGGAGAAAATCAACATTGCGCACGGCTTTTCTCGACACAATATCCCTATACACCAATGTGTCAACAAGTCCTGACAAATATTCATTCCAAGTGTCGCGCAGAGGCAGATTCTTAAGATAAGGCATCCCTCCATATCGCAAATAAAGATTGAGCGTTTCATCGGAATCGCTTATCTTATGGAATTCCATAAATTCCTTATAAGACAATGGATGCACTCTTATCTCAATACTCCTTCCGGCAAGTCTGGAGGCAATTTCTGATGATAACATGGAAGAATTACTTCCCGTTACATAGATATCATTGCGTGGATTTAATGCATGAGATCGGATCACCTTCTCAAATCCCTCAACTTCTTGTATTTCATCTATAAATATAAAATTATCTGATTTTTCAGATAATCTTTTTGAAATCTCAGCATTAAGAGCTGAGGCATCCTTAATATGAGAGAATGCAAAGTCTTCCATATTGATATTGATGAAATTGGCATCTGGAAATTCTTTCCTCAGCCTTTCCTCTATACCCTTCAATATAAAGCTTTTACCAACTCTCCTCTGCCCGGTGAGAATTTTTACTACATCCTTCTTTACGTATGGCAGAATCCTGCCAATATACTTTTTTCTGTCTATAATATCCATAAAAGTTTAAGTTATAATTCAAACACTATACATTTTTGCCAAAAGTTTACGCTATATCGTAAACTTTTGGCAAAATTACAAAAAGTTTTAATCATAACCAAAACTCAACATTGCATTTCAAGTCGATTTCAAGTCGAAGCCTCATATACCCCAACAGTTCCTCCGGTCCGTAAGATGAATATTCCATAACAACATCTCCTTAAAGCCTGTCAATGATTGCGGATGGAGTGGAGCAATCTCCATCTGGAGAAAATCTCCATCTTTGAGAAGGCAAACAGTTTCTTTCCAAGGTCTTTGATTGATGCTCCTATATGATATAAGGAGTCGTCAATAATCATAAACCGGTCATGGATGTCACTCACCTCTACAACTTCGATATGTGCATATTGCCTGTTATGCTTATTGATGTCCAATCGCAACTGCTTTGGTATGCCTTGCGTATAAATCTTTGCCACCACACCGGATTCTCTTTTGTCAAGAAGGGTCAAGACAGACTCATCAACATAGTTGTCAATCAATACAATTCTTTGTTTGGCAGACTTGATAAGCCCGCATATAAACTTATAGGCGTCAAAGATCTGACCATTGAAGAATATGCCTTCCACTGGTGGCAAGGAAGCCTTGACAAAGAAATCAACCTTCCCTGAAAGTTCGTCAAGACGACGGTCATGCTCTGAAAGACGATGGTCTATTCGCGACTCCATGTAAAGAAGCCTTTGATTAACACTATATCCCCGAAGCAAGTATTCTTTCAGGACCTTATTTGCCCAGACTCTAAATTGAATCCCTCTTTTTGACTTGACTCTATATCCAACAGACAGTATTACATCAAGATTATAATATTCAATCGTACGTGTAACCACTCTTTCACCTTCTTTTTGAACTGTCGCAAAATTTGCGACAGTTGAGAATCCATCCAGTTCTTCTTTTTAATGCATTATTTATATGTTTGCCGATAGTCTTAACATCGCGGCCAAAAAGTGATGATTTGATTGCGGTTAAGCCATACGGTCTCATTCTCAACCCTGACATCTAAGGATAGGGTCGAGTCAGGCTGATATACAATTATCTCGTTGTCGGTGGAATTGTTTCCATCGGCAATGTTTATTATGGTCAGTGTCAGCAGGTTTAGCTGTCGCTGCAGCGCGGCTTCGTCTGATATGGCAGAACCCTCTGATTTGATTGCGGACGCGGTGGCCAGCTGCTCTTCAATCTGGGT
>CAZRUR010000104.1:0-5912 GCA_964603335.1 uncultured Sangeribacter sp.
ACAACAGACCAAAAACCAACAACCATTTGTTATATTATGGAAATTTTCTTAATTTTGCCACATATAAACCAAAACCACGACAATGAACTATACTGTCATTGACTTTATCAGTCTGCTCGGAGCAGTGTGTCTGTTCCTCTACGGCATGAAAGTGATGAGCGAGGGCTTGCAGAAAGTGGCGGGCGACCGTCTGCGCAACATTCTCGGCATCATGACCAAGAACAGAGTGACCGGTGTGCTTACCGGCATCGTCATCACTGCCCTCATCCAGAGTTCAAGTGCCTCCACTGTGATGGTGGTGAGCTTTGTGAATGCCGGTTTGATGAGTCTGGCGCAGTCAATGGCTGTAATCTTCGGAGCCAACGTGGGCACCACGGTGACCACCTGGATTATCTCCGCCTTCTCTTATGAGGTCAACATCTCCGACTACAGCATCTTGCTCCTTGCCGTGGGCGTCCCGATGCTTTTCATGAAGAAAAGCACGTATAAGTCGCTCGGTGAGTTCCTGATAGGTTTCTGTTTCCTCTTCATGGGTCTTGACCTTATCAGCAAATATGTGCCAGACCTGCAGGCCAACCCCGACATGCTGCAGTTTGTCACCAACTACACCACCCTGGGCTACTGGCCAGTATTGATATTCTTCTTTATCGGCATTGTGCTGACAATGGTGGCGCAAAGCTCGGCTGCCACGTTTGCCATAACCCTTATCATGTGTTCGCAGGGTTGGATCTCATTCTCCTTGGGATGCGCCATTATCCTTGGCGGAAACATCGGTACGACAATCACCCCGATTCTCGCTTCATTGAGTGGTAACCTTGCCGCCAAACGCACTGCCATGGGCCACGTGCTTTTCAACGTGATTGGCTCCATAATTGTATTGTGCATATTCCATCCGTTTGTGAATCTTGTGGGTGACATCACCTTATGGTGTAATGGAATAAATCCGCTCGACATTTCCGCCGCGCAGGAAGCCCAAATGGCAAACACAACGCTCTTTGACGAGAAAGGCGGCCTGACATCAACTGCACAGTCTTCCATAGCATTCGGACTTGCCATGTTCCCTACTGTGTTTAATGCGTGTAACCTGCTCATCATGATTTGGTTTACCGGTCTTTATGTGAAGGTTGTCTGCTGGATTATGCCTGCCAAACACAAGGATTCTGAGGAAGAATTCTCACTCAAATATATCGGACGCGGAATGCTCTCAGCCTCTGAACTTAACATCACTCAGGCACAGAAGGAGATTGCCGTGTATGGCGAGCGTGTTGACCGCATGCTCAAGATGGCTTACAAAATCATCCATCTCAATGAGAAAGAGCCTGAATATACTGAGACTTACAACCGTCTTGAGAAATATGAGGAGATCTCAGACCGTATGGAGATTGAGATCGGCAACTTCCTCAACCATGTGGCGGAGGGTAGGCTAAGCCCTGAGAGTAAGATGCGCATAGCCGGCATGTTGCGTGTGATCAGCGAGATTGAGTCTATCGCCGACGGATGTTTCAATGTGGCGAAGACTGTGGCACGCCAGCATCAGAACCACGTGGAGTTTGACCCGGCGGTGCTGAAGGAAATCGACACCATGTTTGAGATGGTGCAGGGCGCCATGACGAATATGCTTGAGATTGTAAAGGAGATGGAGACCCCTGAAGACTCACGCATAATCCAGGCATATAATAAGGAAAGGGAAATCAACAATATGCGCAACACACTGCGCGACTCCAACATATTCAACATCAACAATAAGGAGTATAACTATCAGGAAGGCATCTTCTTTATGGACCTCATCGGCGAGGCTGAGAAACTTGGCGACTATATGCTCAATGTAGTGGAGGGCGTTAAGCATCAGTTCAAGCCAGCAACTGAGAGGGTGTGAGTTAAGAGTTAATTTTAAATTTTACATTTATAACAAAGATATGAATTTACATCGCTATTGCGTGATAATGTGCGGCGGCGTGGGGTCGCGATTCTGGCCCTTCAGCCGTAACGACCGCCCAAAACAGTTCCTCGATTTTTTCGGGACAGGCAAAAGCCTGCTCCAACTCACCGTTGACCGTATCTCGCCGATTGTGGCTCCGGAAAACATAATCCTTGTCACCAACCACCAGTATGCCGGAATCATCCGTGAACAACTCCCTCAGGTGAAGGAGACGAATATCCTTCTTGAGCCTGCACGCCGCAACACAGCCCCCTGTATCTGTTGGGCTGCGGAGCATATCCATGCCATTGACCCTGAGGCTTCTATCGTGACGCTCCCTTCCGACCATCTTGTGCTGAAGGAGATTGAATTCCTGAAAGCCATAGAGGAGGGCCTGTCGTTTGTGGAGAGTGGCGACCGCCTTCTGACCCTTGGCATTAACCCTACCGGGCCTAACACTGGCTATGGCTATATACAGCAGGGGGTTGCAGTGGAGGGTATGCCGGGCATCAGGAAAGTGAAGTCGTTTACGGAGAAGCCTAATCTCGAGATGGCGAAAGTGTTTCTGCAGAGCGGCGAGTTTTTCTGGAATTCCGGGATCTTTCTTTGGACTGCCGACAGCATCCTGAAGGCTTTCAAAAAATATTCTCCCGAGATTCTTCAACTCCTCACAGCCCCGGATGGCGTCTACAACACACCGAAAGAGGCTGAGTTTATCGACACAAGATTCCCCAACTCTCCCAGCATCTCAATCGACTATGCAGTGATGGAGAAGGCCGACAACGTATATGTCAAGACCGTAGACCTTGGCTGGAGCGACCTTGGCACGTGGAAGGCTCTCTATGAGTCGTCGCCACGCAATGCCGACGGCAACGTGACGCAGAACTGCAAGGTGCTTGCCTCCGACTGCAAGGGCTCCATGTTTGCCGTGACTGGCGACAAGATAATCGTGGCTGCCGGACTCAAGGATTACATCGTGGCTGACAATGGCAACGCGCTCCTGATATATCCCATCTCTGATGAACAGAAGATAAGGCAGATTGTCAACGAGGTGAAGACCCGCTTTGGTGAAGACTACGTCTGACTGAAATTATAACTTGAAATAAACTGATAACCGCATCATGGAAATTGCTGCGGTTATATTTTTATATATCTGCATATGCGGAGGTGATATTCATTCTTTATAACAATTATATGTTCTAAAAATCTTTTTTTAATGCCGATTTATCAAATTTATATGTTAAAATTTGGGGTATTGCTTGTAATTGCTGAATTTTTGCATTATATTTGCGGTCAGAATAGCAGTTACTTAACTTATAGAGGAACCACCAATCAGCTTTAAAGGAAATGAACCGCGATTTATTTCGTAGATATGTGTGGCTCGTCGATACCGTTCGCCACGCAAAAGGTATACAGTATGAGCAGATTGCAGATCTATGGCTGAAATCTGTGCTCAACGATGACAAATCGCCGCTGGCACTGCGTACTTTCCACAACCATCGCCATGCCATCGAGAATCTTTTCGGCATAAAGATTCTTTGTGACAGAGGCAACAACAACCGTTATTATGTTTACGAGGGCGAAGACGCCCAGACCACCCGCCTTAAGATCTGGATGATGCAGAAACTTGGTTATTCAGACCTCGATAGGGAATTGCCTAATGTGGCAGACCGGGTGATCCTTGACGACACTCCTGAAGACCGCTTCGGATTGAATGTGATCTTCGAGGCAATCAAGTCAAACCATGTGGTGCGCCTGATATATTCAGTGCCCACTGAAGACGGAAAGACCTCACTCCTTGTCGCTCCTTATTGTGTGCGCTATTGGAACACACGATGGTATCTCATGGGCAAGGATATCGAGACTGAAAAGTTGCATCTTTTTGACCTCGATAGGGTTGTGGAGATTGTCATGACTGAGGGCAAATTCGTTTTCCCGAAAGGTTTCTCTCCGAAAGAGTGCTTCAAAGACACCTTCGGCATGGAGCTCCCCGGGAAGGATTCCCCCGACAACGTGCGACTGCGCATCTCCGGATGCACTCGCGACAAGGTGCGCACCCTGCCTCTGCATCATTCACAGAAAGAAGTACTCACTGCCAACGATTATTCCGTGTTTGAATTCTTTATCATCCCCGGTGAGGATTTCATCAGCACTGTCCTCTCTCATGGGCTCGACACTCAGGTGCTTTATCCGAACTCACTGCGACGTCAGGTGGGCGACAGGATACGTGAGATGGCAGAGCAATACGAGAATGACTACGTGGCAGAGCATGTCGCAATGGCTGAATGATTACGTAGCCCAAGTAATTCGAGTAATTTAATTAAGGAGCGGAAGCAATCCTGTGCGTGGATAGGATTGCTTCCGCTTCTCTTTGTTGTGGATTATCCCCTGGTGGCTGGAGATGGTCAGTTGCCAAGCGGCTTTTCAATCAGGCAGAAGGGTGACGGATGCCAAGTGAACTCATCTGGATTGTCGGGAGTGGATGGTGAGAATGTCCCGGTGATGGTGAGATGGCTTGCCAATTCCGGCACGTTGTCGCGGATTCCCTGTGCCACGCACTTTGCCACCTGTGTTGCCCCGAAAGGATTGAAGTGGGTGTTGTCGGCGAGGGGCTTGTCCTGGTTAGGGAATTGATTGGCGGGATAGTGTACGAATGCCTTCTTTGAGCCCTCCACGCCGAGTTGCTCATAAAGGGTCTTTGTCATCTCGTTGAGGTCGATGAGTGGCACATTGTTGCGCTGTGCAAACACGCGCATGGCCTCCGGGTAGTCGAGATGGGTGTCCATCACCTTTCCGTTGTCATCAAACGAGCGGCGGGCGGTAGGCGTGATCAACACGGGATGCAGGCCGGCGGCAAGTGCACGGTCGAGGAATATCTTCAGATTGGTGGTGTAGTTATACCATGCGCCGGCTCCGGGCTGTTTCTCCTTCTGGTCATTATGACCGAACTCCATGATAATCCAGTCGCCTGGCTTTGCCATCGACAGCACCTTGTCGAGACGTTTGCGGCTCAGGAATGAGGAGGTTTTCTCGCCACTCTCAGCATTGTTGGCAACGGCTATGTTGCTGTCGAACCATGCCGGGATGATCTGCCCCCAGCTTGCCCACGGCTCATTGCTCTGGTCCACCACCGTGCTGTCGCCGCAAAGGAAGATGGTGGTGACGTTGTCGCTCTCGTCAACGGGACGTATGCTCACCGACTGCACGGCCGGGGCATCGCCATTAAATTCGAGGGTCAGTTTGTCGTCCCACGTCATGGAGCCAATCTCACGTGGATTGAGTTTCACGGAGTCAGTATCGTTGATTGCTGGAGTGCGCTTGTTTACTATAAAGGTGTGTGTGGAGGTCTTACCTTTGGGAAGATCGGTCTTCTCGAGCATCAGGCGGCGGCTCTCGGCTCTCACCACTGTGCTGCTCTTGCGTTTCTTGTCGCCAAGGGTGACAGTCACCACATAATTGCCGTCGGGCACATCCACAGAGAAAAAGAAAGGGGCTGAGCCATCTTTTGCCGGCTGTGTGCCGAAATCAAATCCGTGACCAGTGGCGGCGTCATAAGTTGTTTCCTTTGTGAGGTCAAAGGTCAAACACTGAGGAGTCTCAGCAGCAGCTTGATTTGCAGCTACATCAGAAGTCGTGGAAGCAGCATCAGAAGTCGTAGAGACGGCGGCTAATCCGTTAAAGGCAACGGATAAGGCGGCAACGGCTGTCAAGAAGAATTGTTTCATGATAGGTATTGTTAGATTTTATAGTACACAAAATTAGTCAAAAAATATGTCAAAATCGCAGCCCGACACAAAAAGATTGCAAAAAATTTGGTAAACCCACAAAAAACCTCTAACTTTGCGCTTGCAAAAGCCCCCCACAAACGCATTGCGCATAGCAATGCAGTGTGTGAGTGGTAAAGCAATAGGCCCAAGTGGCGGAATGGTAGACGCGCTCGTTTCAGGTGCGAGTGGTGAGAGCCGTGCAGGTTCGAGTCCTGTTTTGGGCACAG
>CAZRUR010000105.1:0-5782 GCA_964603335.1 uncultured Sangeribacter sp.
AGTCATCCTACATTCAATTTAACCTCCCCACAAAATCAGTTGCGGATTTGAGGCAATACTCACGGAAAGGATATTGACGCACTACGCAAGATTTATGAAGAAGCCATGCAGTGTGAGGGAATTGTCGGCATCGTGATTGGCACCCGTCCAGATACTCTCCCCGATACTGTGCTTGATCTCCTTGATGAGTTGAACAGACAAAAGCCGATTTTCCTTGAGATTGGAGCCGAGACATCCTGCAACCATACTCTCGACAACATCAACCGCCACCACACCTGGGAAGATGTGGAAAGTGCTGTCAGCCGGGCATCTTCAAGAGGTCTGCGTTGCGGATTACACCTAATCGCCGGACTTCCAGGTGAGGATAACGAACAGATCTTGACGAATGTACGGAAGGCTTGTTCATTACCGATTGAAACCCTTAAACTTCATCAGCTCCAAATTCTTTTCGACACTCCCCTATACCACTTATGGGTGAATAATTTAGTTGATGTTAAACCTTTTGACCTCGAAAACTATCTTAATCTATGTAGGCAGATATTGGAGATGGTTCCCGACAATATCGTCATTGAGCGTTTCCTCGCTCAATGCCCACCCAATATGGTAGCCGCTCCAAAATGGGGCATCAAAAACTACCAGTTCATGCAAATGCTGGAAAATGAAAAATGAAAATTGAAAATTGAAAATTGAAAATTGAAAATTGAAAATTAATAATCGAAAAACCAAAAACTAAAAACCAAAATATGAAGAAATTACTTTTACTTGGCTTATTGGCCATTTCGCAGTTACCATTCTCGGCACATGCTCAGGAAAGCAGCTATCAGCAGGCTTTGGCTTCCGGAGAGGTTGAGGCTCCTAATTTCACTCTCAAAGACCTTGAAGGTAAGGACGTGAGCCTTTCTGATTTCAGAGGTAAATGGGTGATCCTCGACTTCTGGGGCAGCTGGTGTATATGGTGCATCAAGGGTTTCCCGGAACTGAAGGAAGCCTATGAGAAATATAAGGATGAGTTGGTAATCATCGGCATCGACTGTAATGAAGGTGAGACTGAATGGAGAGCCGGTGTCGCCAAGTATGAGCTTCCTTGGGTCAATGTCTATTGTCCGAAAGACAACACTCTGACAGCCGAGTTCGGCGTGCAGGGTTTCCCGACCAAGGCAATCGTAGACCCTGAGGGCAAGATCCGCAACATCACAACTGGTCATAACCCCGAATTCTTCACAGCCCTCGCAAACCTGTTAGGCAAGTAGGCAACAAGGCAAATATTTGTAAAATAAAATCGGCTATCTTTGATAGCCGATTTTATTTTATTGAAGTTACAAAAGTCTTTGATATGTTGTTCTGTGTTACGGCCAGGGGCCGTAGATCATCCAAACATGATATCTGTCGGTTTCTTCTTGTAGATCTTCAGGTCTTTGGAACTTGTCGGGAAGCGGAGTGACTGTTCATTCTCCGGTTGTGCTTCCGGCTCAAAAATCAGTGGGAATGTCATGCCGTTTTGCCAGAAGATGCCGTCAATCTTTCCGCCTTTGAGAGCTCCCTCAAATGTCATGTTGAGTGCTGAAGATGAGAGGCTGATTGTATCATCTGTAATCTGCTTGACCTCTATCGGCAATCCATAGGCGTTTTGGTCGGGTGAGTCAAGGGTAACCTCAGTCTGTCCCTCTCCATTCTCAGCCACGTGTAGCACCAATTTCAGTTTCACAGCAGGGGTAAGTTGGAGACTGCCGTTCCATACTCCGTCAAAACCGTCTGCCATTGCAGGAATGGCGGCCATCAGCAGCAACGCTGCCATTATATTCTTGAAAAATCTCTTCATGATGACCTCGGCTGTGAAAGCCGCCCATAGTGTTTTTTTAGTGTCCGATTAGTAATTTTCCACAAAAATACTACATCCGCGCCTTAAAAACAAAATCCAACTCCCTGAAATAACATTCCTTAAACCTTTTTAACAAAATCAATTCCTCTGATTTGGCAATTTCCATTTTATTCATTAATTTTGTGATTAAATCATATAGCTATGGAAAGAAGAGACAGGTACCCTATAGGACAACAGGATTTCAAGACAATGCGTCTTGATGATGCTTATTATGTTGACAAGACCCACTTTGTTGAAAGAATAATCCGTTCTTCAAGTAAGTTCTATTTCCTTGCCCGCCCTCGCCGGTTTGGTAAAAGTCTGTTTCTATCCACACTCCGCTATTTCTTTGAAGGTGAGCGCCACCTTTTTAAAGATCTCTATATAGACTCCGTGGATTGGGATTGGGAACCGTATCCTGTGCTTTACATTGACCTTAATGGCGGTGAATATAAGAATCTTGATAACCTTGACATCGTAATCGATAATCTCCTTAGGGAATGGGAGAAAAATTACAATGTTGAGGTCACAAGCACTGATATCACCACAAGATTCCGTAACGTTATCCAAAAGGCTCATGCCTCTACTGGCAGGCAGGTGGTAATCCTTGTTGATGAATATGACAAACCGTTGATAAAGAATCTTGACTCTGAAGGATTTGAGGCTTATCAAGAAAAGCTTGCTGCACTATATTCAAATTTCAAGACATCTGCTCAGCATATCAAGCTTCTCTTTATGACAGGAGTGAGCCGGTTCAGCAAACTAAGTGTCTTCTCGGGTCTCAATAATCTAAGAGACATCACCTTTTCTAATGAATTTGCAGATATTTGCGGAATTACGGAGAAGGAACTCTACGGATATTTCAAGCAAGGGATAGAATTTTTGGCAAACGAGTATAGTATATCATACGAATCTGCGTGTGCCAAATTAAAGAAGAATTATGACGGCTACCGATTTGCCAGAAAAGGTAGCGACATATACAATCCATGGTCAATTCTCAATTGCCTATCTGATGGAAAAATCTCCTTCTATTGGAATGAAACTGGCTTCCCATCTATTGTTGTGAAGTCTCTTAAAAAGATGCACTCCAATCTCGAAGAGATATTCAATACAGAATGCGAGGAAGAGGATCTGAAAGGTTTTGACCTTACCGACCCAAATCCTGTAGCCCTGATGTATCAGACTGGTTATCTCACAATCAAGGATTATGACCTCGCAACAGACACAATACGTCTCGGAATTCCAAATGAGGAGGTGAAGAGCGGTCTTTTTAAGATAATGATTCCTTATTATGCTAAGTTTCAGTCAGAGGCTGATTCTTATAAAGTGAAGGAATTCCTAAAATGGATCAGACAAGGTAAACCAGATAGATTCATGGAGTCAATGCAGACATATTTTGCCGGCGTGTCTTACATGCTTAAAATGGACAATGAGAACAACTTCCATAACGCATTCTTCCTTGTCACTAATTTGATAGGTCTTCAATCTGAAGCTGAGTTTGTCACTTCAGATGGTCGTATCGATATGACCATAAAGACTCCTAAATATATCTACATCATAGAGCTGAAATACGACAAGAGTGCCGAGGAGGCTCTTGCCCAAATCAACGAGAAGAAATATGACCGCATGTTTCGCGATGACAATCGCAAGATCTTCAAAATCGGTGTAAACTTCTCCTCCAAAACCCACACCATCGAAGACTGGATAATCGAATAATCATATTGAAAACCGCAACTGGACTGCCATCCGGTTGCGGTTTATTATGTTGAGAGGTTACGTTAGGTTTAGTTGGTGATGACGAAGCCGGAGGAGGGGTTGAGGGTGACGGTCACTTTCTTGGGGTCTTTGACTGTCAGTTCGGTCTTTACTGGCTCACCTTTCTTGTCATCATTAATCATCTGGAGTTTTGCGCCTTTCTCAAACATCGGGAGGTCGAGTTCCAGTTTCTCCGGTTTGTCGAGATTGCTGACACCAGCAACATGCCATTTGTCGCCGTGACGACGAGCCACAACCACATACTTCCCCGGATAACCGTCAATATATTTGGTGTCATCCCAGGTTGTAGGTACATTCTTCATATGCTCGATGGCAACTGCGGGAGCATCAGTCAGGTTGTTGGGAGCGAGAGCGAAATACTGAACAGGGTTCTGGAACAACACCGACGTTGCCAACTCAAAGGCATCAGTCGTGCGACGCACATTCCCTCCGTCATTGTTCTTGTTCATCCTCTTGTTGAGCGGTGAACCGCCATACTCCATGATTGCAGCCGCATTGCGGATGTAAGGATGGAGAGTGGCATGAAGCGCCTCCTTGTCGCAGAACTTCTGCTCAAAGATAAGATTCTCAGAAGCCAACACAGCCTCAGCTCCCACAAAATTGGGATACATCCTCTCCCAACCTCTCGGAAGTGTGCAGCCGTGGAACACTACATCAATGCCATAATCGGCGGCATCACTGAGGATATCCTCATACAGACGGATGGTCTCCTGCTTGTCGCCACCGAAGAAGTCTACCTTTATGGCATCCACGCCATTATCCTTCATCCACTTCATCCATTTCTTACGCACTATCGGGCGGTCCATCCTATTGATTGGTCCCTGCACAATATCGTTCCAAGAACCGGAAGAGGAATACCAAAGAGTGACATGCACACCTTTCGACTTGGCATACTTAATCAACTCCTCCATCTTCTCAGTGCCGATGTTGGTATCCCACCAGTTGTCGATAAGCACATTGTCATAGCCCATTTCAACGGCAAAGTCAATATACTTAATCTGGTCATCATAGTTGATGGAGCCATCCTGCCACATTATCCAGCTCCAGGTGCCTTTCGCCGGACGAGCCTTACCTTTCGGCAACTCATACTTAGGCTCCACAACATCCCACATTAGTGTGGTCTCTACTATCGGCGCAAGCGTCTCACCTATCGCCATCACGCGCCACGGTGTATTACCCGGGACTGCCACTCCAGGTGATGCAGTTCCATTACCATTGTTCTCCTCCGGCATCGGGAACGCTATCGAATAGCGTCCATTCTCGTAGTCGCTGAGGTGTGAGCCACAGTAATAACCGTCAACCCCCGACTCTGTGATAAGTGTCCAGATTCCGTCGGGAGTCTTGAAAAGCGCAGGGAACGTGTAGCCATGTCCATATTCCGACTTCTGATCCATCGGGGCATCCACCACATAATACTCCTCATAGCTGGGCTTTGTGCGCTTCCAACCGACCATAGGATCTGACTGCGAGGTGAGGAAAGTCGTGGTGCCATCCGGAAAATCGAATGTGCTGACCTCCTCTTTCACCACCATTGAGCCTTTGTCCATCTGACGAAACACCTGATAGCGGTAAGCCACACCGTCATCAGCCACATGCCACTCTATGTTGAGTTTCTTGCCTCCGTCACCCTCATATTTTATAATGGCATTGGTGGCTTTCACGTCTATATTGCTCTTCTTGATTTTGTCTTGGGTATATGAGCGCTCCACCTTGGTGAAATCGGAGCCAACCTCCTTCATACCTTTTGAAAGGTCGGCAAAATCTGTCACGAGTCCGAGTGGTGTCGGCTCAATCACGGGCTTGCCATTAAGAGCAACTGAATAGAGGATACTGCCGTCAGGACCCTCGGTGGTGGTCACCATCAGATTTCCCGAAGGACTCCCGATTTCAAGCGCATTGGCTGTAGAAATCAACCCCAATGCCGGGATAAGAAGTAATTTTCTTAGTTTCATGATTTATGATATGTGTTTATGATGTCGTTTATAGGTTTGAGGTGACAAATTTACACATAATATCCCAAACAACCAATAACAATCCACGCGTCATACATATTTGTCCGCACATTTTATTGAAATTAATTTGCACATGAAAATTAAATCCCATCTTTGACAGATAAAATTCAAGACATAGCCCCTTAACTTCTGAGTT
>CAZRUR010000106.1:0-5761 GCA_964603335.1 uncultured Sangeribacter sp.
TAAAATGTAAAATTGAAAAATGAAAAATGAAAATTAATTAAGATTCATGCCTTCAATAAATTTTATGTTGGGCGGGTGGCGTAATCAAACATATTTAATGGTCCGTAACGGGAATGTCCGAGAGAATAGCCGCGACTGTCTGCAATCAACGTCTTCATCTTCCAAGAGGAAGTATGGAATGCATCAGTTATAGAGTTTCCTTTTGCCAATTCCGCTGCCAACATGGAGGAGAAAGTGCAGCCGGTGCCGTGCAGGTTATGGCATTCAATACGCGAGGCAGTGACCCTTTCTATTGAATTCTTGCCATCTTGATTTTTCACTGCAAGGATATCCGACAACAGCTCACCGTCTGAATGTCCACCTTTCAATACGACAGCCATGCAATTCAATCTGTAAAGGAGAGCCATTGCGGTATCGTCCGGATTATCTCTAAGGCAACCAAATCTTTCTGCCTCCGGGATATTGGGGGTGACGATTGTGGAGACCGGGGATAACTCATCGGTATAGAAGCTTACGATATCCTTGGAATTGGGAGTAAGGTTACCACCTGCAGTGGCGCTCATCACCGGGTCGACAACGATTGGTATATTGGCAGCATTATCGCGTAAGAACGCGACTACTGTCTCGCCGATTTCGAGGGAGCCCAACATTCCGATCTTGATGGCTTGCGGTGCGCTCTCCTCAAACACGCATTCCAGTTGTCTTATCACCGATTCCGGGTTTACCTCAACGATATCCCTGATTCCGTTGGAATTTTGGGTTGTAACTGCTGTCACGACACTTGTAGCGTAGACTCCACACAGGGAAGCAGCGCGAATATCAGCCTGGATACCTGCGCCTCCGGAGCAGTCGGAGCCTGCTATTGTCAGTATTGAGATGAGTTGCCGTGGCATAACCTTGATAGGGAAACCTTTTTATATGGTAATTATTTATGTGATAACCTTATAAAAAAGAAAACGATCCAGCCTAAGGCGGACCGCATGTGTCAAAAGGAATCGAGTGGAAGCTCCCTTCATCGGCATTATCCGCATCAGGTTCACAGGGTATAATCTCAGCCCCTATAAGGGAGCACCCCTGCTTCGACCGCAAAGTTAACACCAAATCTTCATACACACAACTTTTCTGGCAAAATTCTTAAAATATAGACTAAAGAGAACTGCAGTTTTCAGACTAAGAAGCCCAAGGGGAGTTTCTGTTGTCGGTGTTGTCGGTGTTGTCGGTGTTGTCGGTGTTGTCCGAAGGAAGTGGTCACGCAAAGGGGCGGAGGACGCAAAGTTTTTTGTTGGGGAAATTTTGTTGAGGATTTTTTTGAGAATTATAGGATTGGGTTGTGGAAATTGGGAAATTATTTGTAATTTTGCAAGTACGAATCAGAGGATTTGTAAAATATATGGAGTTTCATAAGAAACTCATATTAAGATTTAGCGTTTGCTATTTGTTCTTGTTAGTCGAAACGTAGGAAATTTCAACACACACGCCTGAACACAATAGTAAATGTCTGCGCATAGGCGCAGACGTTTATTGTCTGTGTGTAAGGTATTCCTACAATATTGACCTCGACTAAGACATATTCGTCTGCGTCGTTTTTTATATTGATAGGAACACAGACAGTGGCATTCGCAAGTTGTGTAACTAATCGAATGTCATTCAGCAGTGGATATAAATCGTCATACCCATACAGATATTGCACCGGCATTCCATTTACTTGGTCATTGATATGGCTAAGGATATTGAAGGAATGCCGATTGATATTAAGGAATCTCGGTCTGGACAGGCTGGGGTGTCCGACTATGCCCCTATAGATATATCAGAGAATGATATTCTTGCAATATCACCGGAATTGCTTTCTACATTGCTGAAAGACCACACAACTCAGGGTAATATTTTCTGGGCAACAGACAATTATGCTGACCGAGGAGTGGGCTATCAGTTTTCTGATCAGATAACAGTTGAGGCCATTACTGGCGAGAATGGCAATGTCATAGTCCCCCGCTCTCTGAAATCTAGGCAACAGCAACAGCAGCGTAGCCGCGAGATGGCGGAGGTGTTCACTCCATCTTGGATCTGTAACAAGCAGAATAACCTTATAGACAATGCCTGGTTCGGCAGAGAGAATGTATTTAACATTGAGATAGACACATCGGATGGCAACCACACATGGAAACCATCAGAAGGGAAGATAGGATTTCCTGAAGGCAAGACATGGAAAGATTACGTTACGGAAAACAGGATTGAGATTACCTGTGGAGAGGCTCCCTATCTTGTCAGCCGCTACAATACTGTTACAGGTGATCCTATTCCTGTTGATATGCGGATAGGTCTGCTTGACCGCAAACTACGTGTTGTAGGAGAAAACACCGAGACATCAGGCCAATGGCTTGCCGCCGCCAAAGCTGGCTTGCGCTCAACCTATGGTTACGAGTGGCAAGGCGACAACCTGATTCTTGCACGTGAGAATATACTTTACACAGTGCTTGACTTTTACCGTGCAAAATTCAGACGTAAGCTTTCCAAGCAATCCCTTCCAGGTCTGGCATATATCATCTCATGGAACATATGGCAGATGGATGGTCTTAAGGGTGTCATCCCCAACTCATGCGGAGAACGACGAACTATTGTTGCAGACCTCTTTGGCGAGACAGAGATTGTCACCCAATGTAATGGTTGCCGTAATGGAAATATCCGTGAGCACAACGGCATCTACGCCATGATAGCAGATTGGCCTAATGATGTGACATCCACACAAGTAAAGCACAAGAAACCAATTAAATTTATTGACCTTATAAAATGATGGGCCATGGAATATTTCTCATCCCTTAAACCCAAGCTGATATATGTGTTCCGCATCCCGGACAGCACACACTCTGACTGTCTTAAGATTGGGGAGGCCACCTTTGAGGACGGAAATATCACGTTGCCTCCCAACAGCAGTGCGCTCAACAGGGCTGCGAAAGCAAGGATAGACCAATACACCAAGACCGCAGGGATAGCCTACGAACTGCTCCATACAGAAATAGCAATCACAGTAAGGGGAGGTATCGTACTTGGATTCAATGACAAGGAGGTGCATGATGTCCTGCTCCGGAGTGGAGTGAGGCGCAAGGTGTTTGACAGGGTCAACGGAGCGAACGAATGGTTCTGCTGCGATTTGACTACAGCCAGGAAAGCCATCGCCTCTGTCAAGGAGGGAAGGAAATCGCTTCATGCCACGGAGATAACAGACGATTTCGCTCCGATTGTCTTCCGACCGGAACAGCGTGAGGCAATCGACAAGACCCTCAGGCAATTCAGGAAAGGGAACAGGATGCTGTGGAATGCCAAGATGCGGTTTGGGAAGACGCTGTCGGCACTTGAGGTAGTGAAGGAGCGAGGTGACTTCCGCAGGGTACTTATCCTTACCCACCGACCGGTTGTAGATGCAGGCTGGTATGAGGATTTCCAAAAGATATTCTACGACACGCCAGACTTCCTGTATGGCTCCAAGACCAATGGTGAGACCTTCTATTCTCTGGAGAAAAGGGCAATTGAAAACAAGAACCGCTACGTCTATTTTGCGTCAATGCAGGACCTGCGCGGATCGGAGCTTGTAGGCGGTAACTTCGACAAGAACAATGATGTCTTCTCGACACCATGGGACCTCATAATTGTTGATGAGGCACATGAGGGCACCCAGACGGAGCTTGGGCGCTCTGTCATGGACGAGTTGACAAAGAAGGACACCAAGGTTTTGAATCTGTCCGGCACACCTTTCAATCTGCTTGACGGATATAAGGAGGATGAGATCTATACGTGGGACTACGTCATGGAGCAGCGCGCCAAGGCACAGTGGGATGAGCTTCATCCCGGTGACCATAATCCATATGCCGGGTTACCGCGTCTGAACATCTATACCTACGACCTTGGCAGACTCATGAATGAATATGCCGATGAGGACATTGCCTTTAATTTCCGGGAGTTCTTCCGCACCCGGGAAGACGGCACCTTCATTCACGAGAGACATGTCGTTAACCTTCTTGACCTGCTCTCCAAGACAGATGAGGAGAGCATGTATCCGTTTGCGAACAAGAGATACCGCGACATCTTCCGCCATACCCTATGGATGCTGCCGGGTGTTAAGTCGGCGAGAGCACTGTCGGCTATGTTAAGGAACCATCCTGTGTTCGGCATGTTTGAGATAGTCAACGTTGCCGGTGACGGAGACGAGGAGGAGGCCAACGAGGAGGCCCTGCGAAAGGTTGGGAGGGCAATAGGCAAAGACCCCGACCATACACGAACCATCACACTGTCGTGTGGCAGGCTGACCACTGGAGTCAGCGTCAAGCCATGGACAGGTGTCCTTATGCTGTCGGGCAGTTTCAACACCGCGGCATCTGCATATATGCAGACCATCTTCCGTGTGCAGACTCCGGCAACAATCAACGGGCGTGTCAAGGAAGACTGCTATGTGTTTGACTTTGCCCCAGACCGCACACTGAAGGTGCTTGCCGAGACCGCCAAGATATCAACCAAGGCAGGGAAACAGGGTGAGTCTGAGCGTAGGCAGCTTGGTGAGTTCCTTAATTTCTGCCCTATCATATCCATAGAGGGGAGCAGGATGAGACAGCTCAACACGGAGCATATGGCTCCAGCAGCTCAAGCGTGTCTATGTTGAGAGAGTGGTGCAGAACGGCTTTGAGGACGGCTACCTCTACAACGACGAGCTTATGCGGCTCTCCGACATTGACATCAGGGAGTTTGACGAGCTGAAAGGGATAATCGGACAGACAAAGGCTATGGGCAAGACCAATGACATTACGGTAAATGACCAGGGCCTTACCAATGAGGAGTATGAGGAGAAAGAGAAACTCGAGAAGAAGAAGAAAAGGGAGTTGACAGAGGAAGAGAAGGCCCGTCTTGAGGAACTGAGGAAAAAGAAGAAGGTCAAGGAGGATGCCATCTCAATCATGAGAGGCATATCCATCCGTATGCCACTGCTTATTTACGGAGCCAGGATAGATGAGGACCGTGAGGATGAGGAACTGACGATAGACAACTTCACCTCGCTTGTCGACCCCCAGTCGTGGGAGGAGTTTATGCCCAGGGGGGTGACCGAGCAGCGTTTCAAGACTTTCAAGAGATACTATGACCCCGACATCTTCACGGCGGCTGCCAAACGGATACGCCAGATGGCTAGAGCGGCAGACCGTCTCTCCATTGAGGAGCGCATAGAGCGTATAGCCAGCATATTCGCCACTTTCCGCAACCCAGACAAGGAGACGGTGTTGACTCCATGGCGTGTTGTGAACATGCACATGAGTGACTGTCTTGGTGGATACACTTTCTTCAACGACGACTTTTCCGAGACCATTGAGGAGCCCCGCTTTGTTGATAGGGGTGCGGTTACTGCTGATGTGTTCTCTTCTGACAGCCATCTGCTTGAGATCAATTCCAAGTCTGGTCTCTACCCTTTGTACCTTGCATATAATGTATACCGAGCAAGACTTCGGGATCTGATGTTCACACCAGAGACCCTCGAAGAACATCAGGGACAGTGGGATGCTGCTGTTGCAGAGAATATCTTTGTAATATGCAAGACACCGATGGCGAAAGCCATTACCCGGCGCACACTGCTTGGTTTCCGCAAAGGGAAGACCAACATGTGGGCACCTGATGACCTAATAAACAAAATCAAGAACCAACCCGACCTTTTCATCAAGAAGGTGGGTGACTTAGTAGGAAAGAACGTGAAAATTAACGCAATAGTAGGTAATCCCCCATATCA
>CAZRUR010000107.1:0-2881 GCA_964603335.1 uncultured Sangeribacter sp.
CATGATTATAAATCTTATTTGCAGTTGGAGAGAGTGGCAAGTTACGCCACCCTCTGGTTTATTTCACTTATTATCTCTCTTTTCCCCTCCTCCGAGATTCCAAAGGTAATATACATCTCGCTTTTATCATCCCACTCGGAGATTTCCATCCTAAAATCTTTCACACTGACTTTGCAGTCATAAACTTCCAAGCCCCCGCTTTCGGGAGTCCAGTAGTCGCCTCTATCATAATCGTCATACCAACGGTATGAACAACGATATTCTCCACATATGTAGATGTCTGCATCATTTGAGAATCCAGGGAGCTCACTTATCTCAAAGTCCTCCAAATCACCACTGAAAGTTTCTTTCCCACTCTTGTATTCGTCTTCCTCGTACGGACCACCGGCCATTGCGACCGGGTCTTCGATAACCTCTTCAAGGCTCTTGACGATTTCGTCGATGATTGATTTCTTCTGCTCTTCAGAGAGGGTGAGGATTGCTGCGGTTGCTTCCATATTTCCGAGTTTTAAGTGTTATGAAATCTTATTTGCTTTATTATTACAATACAAAATTAATAATATATAATCATATATGCAAATATTTACAAAGAAAAATTACAAAAAATTCGCAAAAATTTTCTTCGCTTCGGCTTCGTCAAGGTCGTTGAAATTTCCTGCAATGTAAGTATCTTCCCAACCCCAAGGTAGTTGATAATCCACACGGAGAAGATTGTCATCTTCCTTGCTGATGAACGCGAGTGCCTCGCCTTTTCTGTTGCGGGCGGTGTATCTGTCGCTTGACTTCTCAATCTTGTATTTAGGTGTCATAATCTTATTTGCTTATTGGTTTATTTTTCTAATACAAAGATAGTCAATTCTAATCATATACGCAAATATTTCGGCATTTATTTTTGAAAAAATCATCAAAAAAAATTAGCGTGGAGAGCCTTTCTCCACGCCACGTTGCAGAAGACGTTTCACAACGTCATTTCCTTAAGATTTGTACCTAATACATAAACATCTTTTGCTGTATACCTTAGCCTAATCAGAATATGATTCAGCGGCATTTCAGTTTGCAGTGCAAAGTTAAACAAATATAATGATATATACAATACATAATCGCCCTGAGAGGTCACCCTTGACTTCCGGGCGAGATCCGCACTCTTGTGGATGGTTATTTAGAAAGCGAATAGTGTCGCGCTGATTCCGATTCCAAGATAAGGCTGGAATCCTTTCGGTGTCATTCCATACCCGGCTTGCAATCCGACACTGAAATGCTTCTGCCTGGTAGTCTCCCTAATCCGGATAGTGGTTGTCGGCCGATTTATGAAAACACTATCCAAAGTGGCCATGCAGCCACTCACATACGCTCTGTAATCTTCCGTCTCATACTTCTTCTGCACTATTGGGATTACCAATTCGGCAGAATCACCGCGTTCCACGATTGCAATATCTTCGGGATTGCTGTCTATGACGGTTACCGAATCTGAATGCTCGGGAGGAGGCGTGAGAGGTATCACCTTATATTGATACCTCACAACCACACTGTCCCTAACTGCCAATGCCGGGGCGAGGTCGGCCACAGTTTCTTCGGAGGTGATGCTGTCAATGACTTCATACTCCGAAGCCGGAATTACCGTGACCGACCTGCTGCACCGACCTGCCAGGAAACTGGCGGCACAGAGAATAAGGACAATTAGGGTTATTAATTTCTTCATGACTGTTGTGAATTTACGTATTTCTCGATGCCTTTGATGTGGAGACGCACCACCGCATCAAAACCTTCATTGGATTCAAGCCAGGCCACGTCAGCCTTGTTATCCATAAAGAAGTTCTCCGTAAGGACCGCCGGACACTTGCTTCGGTAGAGAATGGTCCAGTTCTCTTCCTTGTCGCGGTCTCCGTCGCTCTTGTCAGTGCGGATCTTGAGAGGTGAGCCATCGAGAAGCAATCCCTGGAGAACCTCTTCCGCTGCATCGTAGAGACAGTCGGCAAGTTTGTCGCCTTGTGTCTGGCCTTTGGTGGTCCATGCCTCCCATCCGGTGGCTTTGAGCCACTGGCCGTTTCCGGCGGCATTGTTGTGGACGGATATGAGCAGAACGTTGTTCTTCCCATACTGGTCGCAGATTGCATTGACACGGTTGGCTCGTTCGCCGAGGGAGATGTCGGCATCTTCGGGAACGACGAGTCTTGCATCGTAGCCAAGTGCTTTGAGACGCGCAACCAGTTCCCTTGCCACTTTCCTTGTGTAGGCATATTCACGGAATCTTCCGTCTGGACTGCATTTGCCAGGTGTCGTAATGCCGTGGCCGTTGTCGATGAGGATTATGATATTCTTTTTCATAATTGTCTTTTTTAAAGGGGAAGCCGCCGGGCTTTCAACTCCAACGGCACCCCTGAGCCAAGATTGACTAATCGAGTTTAACTGAAGAAAATATCTTTGAACTTGTCCGTGAGGTCAAGCTTTTCCCACGGAAATGTCTCGACAACCGAATCCCCATACATTTCCATGGCCGGCTCACGTCCGAAATGTCCGTAGGATGCAGTGACCTCATATATAGGTGAACGGAGGTTGAACTTGTTGATGATGCCTGCCGGGGTCATATCAACCTCCCTTGCGACAATGCGGGCTATCTCCGCATCATCGTTCGGAATGTGTTTCCCTTCTGTCTTAATGCAAAGGCTCACCGGCTGAGCCACGCCTATGGCATAGGCTACCTGCACAAGCACTTTGTCAGCGATTCCTGCCGCGACAAGGTTCTTGGCGATATGACGAGCCGCATAAGCCGCCGAGCGGTCAACCTTGCTGGGGTCTTTGCCGGAGAAAGCGCCGCCACCGTGCGCCCCATGACCTCCGTAGGTGTCAACTATAATTTTACGGCCAGTGAGACCGGTGTCTC
>CAZRUR010000107.1:2981-5697 GCA_964603335.1 uncultured Sangeribacter sp.
CCATGACCTCCGTAGGTGTCAACTATAATTTTACGGCCAGTGAGACCGGTGTCTCCGTGTGGGCCACCGATGACAAACTTGCCGGTCGGGTTGACATGGAGAATAAGGTTCTCATCGAAGAGCGCGGCTATCTCCGGCTGGAGTCGGGACTTGACTCTCGGCAACAGAATTTCTTCAACATCGCGTCTTATGCGGTTGAGCATCATCGTGTCGGCATTCTGCTGGGTAAGACCATGCACAGGCTCCACAAATTCGTCGTGCTGCGTGGATATGACTATGGTGTGAATGCGCACAGGCTTCCCGCTGTCTCCGTCATATTCGATTGTGACTTGACTCTTGGAATCGGGGCGCAGATAAGGCATCTCGATACCCTCCCTGCGAATCCTTGATAGTTCGCGGAGCAGTTCATGACTCAGATAGAGCGACAAGGGCATAAAGGTTTCGGTTTCATTGCAGGCGTAGCCGAACATCAGCCCCTGGTCTCCCGCGCCCTGCTCTTCCTCGCATTCGCGGACCACACCACGGTTGATGTCGGGGCTTTGTCCGTGCATGGCGTTGAGAATGCCACAGGATTCAGCGTCAAACTTGTAGTCGCTCTTGTTGTAGCCTATTCTGCCGATCACCTTCCGGGCAACGTTCTGAACATCGACATTGGCCTTGGAGTTATATTCACCGGCAATTATGACCTGCCCGGTGGTCACAAGTACCTCGCAGGCCACCTTTGCATTCGGGTCTTGCGAAATATGAGCGTCAACGATGGCATCCGATATTTGGTCCGCCACCTTGTCGGGATGTCCTTCCGACACGCTTTCAGATGTAAATAGATATGTACTCATTAACTGTTGAGGTTATGATAAAATTCGTTCTTTATATCGTCATAGACCATCGTCACATTCTCGAATGCCCTCTTGTTGTTGGGTCCCTTGACATGATAGATCTCTGACTCCACTATCTGCGCCACTCTCTCCACCCATTCCTCCTTGCAGTATGAGGAGAGTTTTCTGCCGTGGAACGTGAAATGGTCAAAGCGGTTGTTGCGTTGTTTGTGTATGTTCGCCACAAGTTTGCGTACCTTGCTTGCGGTGGTCTCATGGTCTGCGATGTGGTTCTGCTCCCTTATTGTCTTGATGAGGCGGCACACCTGCTCTACTGAAAGGTCGAACGCGAAACTTGCAACGTTCTGGATTCGGAGGTGTGTCTCGGAGCGCAGACCCTCGGAAATATCTACCAACATTTCTGTCTGCTTCCGTTCCTCTTCAAGGGTCTGAATCATTTTCTCGCGGTTGTCCTCCAGTATCTGGTTTATAATGGACTTGAACCACTTGAATATCGCTATCATCATTGCGGCAGACAGCAACAGATAAATGGCTGCCATGATCGCCATTGCCCCATAGTCGCTGATACCTTTTGCCAAATCTGTTACTTGCTGAACGTTCTCCACTGCTATCAATGTTTTTACATTCAAAATTAGCAATAACTTGGCAGATTGTCAGCCAAATGATTTTATAGTTAGTGCAGACCCTTTTGCAGTTGGCTAATTGCAGAGCCGTGTGGGTGGAAGATCATCGCTGTTTTCGGTGCTCGCCGTGCCGCTGCTTTCAAAGCCGCCGCCGCGGCTCCCGCAAGACAATTTCTCAACTTCGATGAATCTTACCGGCGGCACCCTGTATATTGTCATCTGGGCTATCCTTGTTCCCTTACGGACTACAAACCGCTCATCGTCGTTCTTGATTATGATGCCAACGCTGTTTGTATATAGGGGGTCAACCTTGCCTACAAGCACGTCTGCGTTGAATCTCCAGAGTCCGTACTTCTTCACCTTGCGTTTGAAGAATCTGAGAAACCGCTTGTATTCATATCGGATGCCATACCCCTCCATGCCTTTTGATGACATTCCGCTGCGTGGCTCAATCTTCCCCTCGCAGCCGAATGGAAGATTTATTGCAAAGTTCAACTTTACAACTGTACGTGAATGGGCCGGTATCTCCACATCTTCGGGAACTGCAAGGTCAAACCCGATGCTTCCCTTCTTTGCCTTTATAGGCTTGACGTATTCTCCAATGCCCTTTATCTCTATAAACTCTCGTTTGTAGGTCTTGCCTGCTGTTATTCGGCCATGACCTGTTGGCGGTAATGTATCTAACTTGTTTTCCATTTTATTTGTTTTTATTCTGTTTAACTTTCTTCACTATCAGCTCCCACGCCCATACTGCGACGCAGATAGCGTTTGAGGCTATTAGCGGCGCGTTGTGGGTGAGGATTCCGTTGATGAGCCAGAGGATGTTGCCGACGGAGACGAGGTATTTGACGAGGTCTGCGCGTCTGGCAATCATGCCGCTGGCTCTGAATATGGTGGCTATCCAGCCGACGAGGTTTGCTAACATTGGTCTTTCCGTTTTATAAATGCCACGCATTTGCTGCGCTCACAGATGATGTCGGGCAGAGCCTTACGGCAGTAGCCACGGTCGAAGTAGGCGCAGTCGGGAGAGATGTCGAGGAATTCGTCAAGACTCTCGGGCTTATCATCCTTTGTGTCGCGGTCTATCCAGCCTTGCACGTAGGCATCAGCGATAAGGTCGCAGACGTAGTCTTTTATCGCTGTGAATCGCTCGGAATGATATTTTAGCATATCCCCGGCATACTCCCTTGCAAGTTGTTCGATTGTTTTCATTCTTCAAACTTGTTAAGTGGGTGTTTGTTTTCGGTCAGGTACTCT
>CAZRUR010000108.1:0-5539 GCA_964603335.1 uncultured Sangeribacter sp.
ATAACTTTGCCAGCAACGAGGTTATCGTCAAAGGTCTGACCATCGAAGATGTTTGGCCTTATCTGACCCACATTCAGGCGTGGGACAAATACTATTCAAACTGCGAAGATGTCAGATATGACAACCCGGCAGATACTGAACTGAAGATGGGGACAAAGTTCTCATTCACAACGTTTGGCTTCGATGTCGTGTCGGAGGTTGTTGAATATCAAGCCCCGAAAGATGGATTGGCACGACTTGCATGGAGCGGTCTTTCCGACGGGGATGCCGAACACAAACTCGAGGTTGTCCACGCATGGCTACTCGAGGAGTTGTCAGGCAATCGTCTGAGAATCCTTACTCAAGAGAGTCAGATTGGCAAACCTGCAGCCGACATGGCCGGGACAAACACCATGATCGACGGACATCAGGAGTGGCTGAATATTTTGCATTAACTTTGCCCATAAGAACGCTCGGCATTACATTAATTTTCAACGCCTTAAAGTTAATGCTTTTCTTGTAAATATGCAAGAGGGGCGTTCTTTTTTATGCTCTTTTTGCCGGACTATGAATAATATAGGTTAAAAAGATATTCACCGAATGTGGAATCATCCGTATGGTGACTATTCTGAATCCGACTACCGGCAAGGAAGAGAAACGTCCTATCAACGAACTCGCCAGCAGCCACCTCGCCCGGCGCACTTTCATCGGCAACCTCTACAAGAAGGTCAAAGACCCAAACCTTGTAGGCTCACTCAGCGGCCACACCGAAGGCAGCCGAGCTTTTGCCCATTACCGCACAATTGATGACGATATGAAGAAAGAACTTGTAGGGCTGGTGGAGTGATTTATGAGTCTTGATAACAGCTGTTTGAATAAATTTTTGTAAATTTGCAAACATAATTACAACATTGTATACGCACTGCGTATACTTTTACTCCCACCTTATAACAAATGGAAATTACAATCCAAAATACAAATTCAGAAAGCAATCTCGTTAAGGATATACTTCAACTTATCGCAAGTGCACGGATAAGAGTTGCAGCAGCTGCAAGCGCTGGTATAGCTACTCTATATTGGCATATCGGTGAGAGAATAAATCGCGAAGTGCTTGGAAATCAAAGGGCAGAATACGGCAAGCAAATTGTGTCGACACTGTCGACACAATTGAAGCACGAATATGGGGGTAATGAATATTCCGAACGCAATCTCAGAAGAATGATGCAGTTAGCCGCCTTATTTCCTGATGTTAAAATTGTGTCGACGGTGTCAACACAATTATCATGGTCGCACTTTATAGAGGTGTTGTCACTGAAAGATGATTTGCAAAGAGAGTTTTACCTTACGATGGCAGCTGAAGAACGCTGGGGCGTAAGAACTCTCCGGGCTAAGATTGATGGCATGTTATTTGAGAGAACAGCAATCAGCAACAAGCCCGAAGAACTTATACGTGCCGAATTGGCTTCATTACGTAATGAACGCAGAATGACTCCCGACATAGTTTTCAAAAGTCCATACTTTTTGGAATTTACCGGACTTAAAGGCAGTTATAGTGAGGAATCACTTGAGAACGCACTAATATCCCATATCGAGCAGTTCCTACTTGAGTTGGGTGATGGTTTCACATTTGTGGCCAAACAGAAAAGAATGATAATTGATGGGGAAGATTTTCATCTTGATTTGCTGTTTTTTCACCGAAAATTACACCGGCTAATTGCTTTGGATTTGAAATTGGGTCGCTTCAAGGCTCAATATAAGGGTCAGATGGAACTTTACCTTCGCTGGCTGGAACGATACGAGATGCAACCGGGGGAAGAAACTCCTCTTGAACTCATTCTCTGCACGGAAGGAAGTGACGAACAAATTGAGCTATTGCAATTGGATGCTTCCGGAATCAAGGTGGCAAAATATATGACAGAATTGCCTCCGAAAGAGGTGCTGATTCGACAAATACAGAAAACAATCGAATCACACAACTAAAACCAGCGAAATAAAAAAATAGCCCACAATCTTGACCCTATACGCAAGACGGCAATCCGCCGCTGTGATTTCTGCAGCGATATAGTTGATATTTATTCGCCATCAATATGGGCGGGATGGTATCAGGGAAACTTCCACCAATATCAAGACTTCTCAAAGAAAGCATTTGACAAGGTAAGGCATTTCCTGCACGTGGAATGGGGTGGAGACAGTCATCCCGGACGTTTTGTTGAGGGCTCTGTCCCTTCAAAAAACGATTGGTCGGAGTCTTATCTGGTTAGTCTTATCGACTGGCATCTTAAAGAACAGGAGAATATGCCTTGGCTGACTGGCACTGCTTATTGGCCGTTCAAGGATTTCTCAACACCTGTGCGTCCAGAGAATCCTGTGCCTTATGTCAATCAGAAGGGAGTGGTTGAGCGAGACCTGTCAAAGAAAGAGAGTTACTATGTGTTTCAGTCTTATTGGACTGAGTCGCCAATGATTCATATCTTCGGTCATTCTCAGCCCGTAAGGTGGGGAGAACCAGACGAGGACAGACATCGTGACTCCCAAGATTATCCGGCTGCCGGGCTACGTTGGAACGTAATTCTGCAGCCTGTCAACAATAAAATTGAGGCTGTCGCCTTCGGTAAAAAGGGGATTCCGGCATGCAAGGATCTACAATTGCCGTCTCAGTTAAATCAGAAGGGCTGCCCTCAAGTATAATTAATATTTAAAACGATCATGAATAAAACATTAGTAAATCTTGCTGTGCTTGTTGCTGCCACCATGATGGCTGCATGCAGCAATAAGTCAGCCAATTCAGGCGACGTTAGGGTTGTAAGCACCACTGCGGATAGGAACCTTGATTTATCGGAGTCTTGGACTAAGTTCAATTCTGCAGACAGCGTCGCTTCGGCTACAGTCATTAGACTCCATCCAGAAGAGACCTATCAGACGATTGATGGTTTCGGGGCTGCCATCACCGGCTCAACAGCCTACAATCTGCTGAAGATGTCGGATGAGGACCGTCTGGCATTCCTGAAAATCACCTTCTCCCCTACTGAAGGTTATGGGATGAGCTATGTGCGCATTCCTATCGGGGCATCCGACTTCTCTCTCAGCGACTACACTTGTTGCGACACTCCCGGAATTGAGAATTTCGCGCTCACTGAGGAGGAGACAAAGTATATTATTCCTGTAATGAAGGAGATCCTCGAGATTAATCCTGATGTGAAGGTTATAAGTGCGCCATGGACAGCTCCACGCTGGATGAAAGTGAACAATCTTACTGACCTCCAGCCTTTCGAGAGCTGGACAAGCGGTCAACTGAATCCTGCTTTATATCAGGATTATGCCACATATTTTGCAAAATGGATAAAGGCTTTTGAAAACGAGGGTATCAAGATCTATGGTGTCACACCACAGAACGAGCCGCTCAACCGTGGCAACTCCGCCTCCATGTATATGACGTGGGAAGAGCAACGCGATTTCATCAAGAACGCACTTGGCCCGAAGTTTAAAGAAGAGGGGATTCCCACAAAGATCTACGTATTCGACCACAATTACAACTATGACAATATCGCAGACCAAAAACGTTATCCGCTACATATTTACGAGGATAACGACGCTGCCAAATATATAGCCGGTGCCGCATATCATAATTACGGTGGACGCGTGACAGAACTGGACAGCATACGCGAGGCGACTCCTGACAAGGAACTCGTGTTCACAGAGTCGACAGCCGGAGATTGGAATGATGGTGCCAACCTTCAAAAACGCCTTGTCAACGATATGGAGCAGATTTGTCTTGAGACCGTCAACCGTGGTTGCCGTGGCTCTGTAATCTGGAATCTTATGCTTGACTCAAACCGTGGGCCTTGGAGACCGGGTGGATGCTCAACCGGTTTTGGCGCCGTAGACATTGCCGATGATTATAAGACCATCACCAAAAACTCATTCTATTACATCATGGCGCATATGTCGCTGGCAGCAAAACCTGATGCAGTGCGTATCGCAACAAACGAATCTCCAATAGACGGACTCACCTATAGCGCCTTCAAGAATCCCGACGGCACCCTCGGTCTTGCGCTAAGCAATAGGAATGACTCCGACATCAATATTACCGTAGCCGACGATACACATCACTTCAACCTCACAATCCCAGCTCACGGCATAACCACCGCCCTCTGGTAACATATTATTCAACTACATCAAAGCCGCCGAAGAGCATCCCTCTCCGGCGGCTTTTTACGTATAATCCATTTTGTTGCGAAATGTCAGGATAAGGATACAGCTGAATATTTCAGTCCTATCTTTGTCCCAAATTCTGAGAAATTATCATTCGATAATTGATAATCTCGGATTAAAGGACAACAATAAATTCGTGATAAAATGACTTCCATAAAAGTGAAATACCGCCCGTCGAGTGTCGCGGACAGGGAGGGCGCAATCTACTACCAGATTATCCATGACCGAAAGGTGCGCCAGCTCAATACTGACTACCATGTCTTCGCCTGTGAATGGGATGAGTCTCGTTCTATGGTGACTGCCAAAGCCAATAGTGAGAGAAAATCATTTATTCTCTCAATTCGTGAACGTATCCGCTGGGATATTGAACGTCTCACTAAGATAGACAAAAGACTTGATGCCGAAGGCTTGTCTTATACTTCTGATGATGTGATTGATGAGTTCAAACGCTATGAGAAAGAATACTCGCTCTTCAATTTTATGGAGTCACTGATTATCAAGTTCAAGCAGAACGGCAAAACTCGCACGTCGGAAACATATACCGCCGCTCTCAACAGTTTCAAAAAGTTCCGCAAGGATGAAGACCTTATGCTCGATTGTCTGACCTCTGAGATAATGGAAGCATATGAGGCATGGCACAAGAACAAAGGTAACTCACCCAACACTATCTCCTTCTACACTCGGATTCTCCGAGCAGTCTATAATCGTGCTGTTGAAGAGGAAATCATAGAAAATCGCAATCCATTCCGACACGTCTATACCGGAGTGGATAAGACAGTTAAGCGAGCTTTACCTCTGCCAATAATCAAGAAAATCAAGGCTCTTGACTTATCGCTTACTCCTTCACTTGAATACGCAAGAGACATGTTTCTGATGAGCTTTTTTCTTCGTGGAATGAGCTTCATCGACATGGCGTATCTGAAGAAGACCGACCTCAAAAATGGCTCAATCGTATATCGCCGTCGCAAGACTGGCCAGCAACTTACCATTGGCTGGACTGCGGAAATGCAATCACTGCTTGACAAGTATCCCGACAATCCCACCCAATACCTCTTGCCCATAATCAGAACGGTAGGTTGTAACGAGCGATGCGCCTATCGTAACGCCGGTTACAACATCAACCACAACCTGAAAAAGATTGCCGAAATGGTCGAGGTTCAAATTCCTATAACAATGTATGTTGCCCGTCATTCATGGGCATCTGCCGCAAAAGCGAAAGGCATCCCTTTGAGCGTAATCAGCGAAGGAATGGGTCACGACTCCGAAGCCACCACCCAAATCTACCTCGCCTCTCTCGACACCTCCGTCGTTGACAAAGCCAACGACCTCATCCTAAAGTCCCTATAAA
>CAZRUR010000109.1:0-5430 GCA_964603335.1 uncultured Sangeribacter sp.
ATTCCTTGGATTGGCTAAATTCCATTCCGTGAATTGGCCGCATTCTATTCCAAAAATCCTATTTCCTCAGTGTTGATGAAGTCGAGGAGATACTCATCTTTGAACATGTTGATGGCTTTGATTGCATCGCGGCTGTCCTTGATTGTAATTCCAAAATTGGATGGCACCTGTTCCCCAAAATCCTTCGCGAGAATTGGCGGAGATATATCGTCCGATGCCGTAATAAAGCGACAGCATTTCGCGGTTGACCAGCTTTGCCGCCTGATACTGACTGCGCAGTATGGCTTCTTTTATGGTGTTGACTGCAACGCTATAATCGGTTGTCGCGTTGGATGAGAATTTGTTTATTTTCATGACGGTTGCAGATTTACAAATTTTTATCCAAACGACTGTTATCAAGACTTATAAATCACTCCAACAGCCCCACAAGTTCCTTCTTCATGTCATCACCGTTCATGCCATTGCTCTTTAAATAGTTGCTCTGCGGTAACCTTAAACAAGTCGGAAAGTCTTGCGGTGGAGTGGGGTGACTCCGAGATAGGTGATTGCAGCACGGTGAGCTTTGGTGGGATAACCCTTGTTTACTTCCCAGGCATAACCGGGAAATTCTTTTGCGAGGCGGTCCATAAGTTCGTCGCGGTGTGTTTTTGCAAGTATTGAGGCGGCAGCTATCGACATATAGGTGGCGTCACCTTTCACAACCGTGTGGTATGGAATGTCTTCAAAAGGCTTGAAGCGGTTGCCGTCTATAATTACATGTTGCGGTTTGATGGAAAGTTTCCTTAAAGCTCGTTGCATTCCCTCGATAGAGGCGTTAAGGATATTCATGCGGTCGATTTCTTCAGCTTCTACCATCACCACGGCCCATGCGAGAGCATTTTGCTCAATATAAGGACGCAATTCGGCACGTTTCTTTTCAGACAGTTTCTTGCTGTCGTTAAGTTCAGGACATTGGAAATCAGGAGGAAGTATTACGGCGGCACAACTCACCGGGCCGCAAAGACACCCTCGTCCGGCCTCATCGCAGCCAGCCTCAATCACATCGGGCAACATAAATGGCTTCAGAGTGTCCATTCTTATTTGTAGCGGGCAATGATAAATTCAAGGAGATCGCGAAGCGACTGCTTCCATTCGTTGTCGGGATAGCAGGCAAGCATCTTGTCAGCCTCTTTCTGCATATTGCGCATACGCTCGTAAGAATAGTCGATACCTCCATTTGCTTTGGCAAACTCTATTATCTCAGAAATCTTATCATCAGTCAGATTACCTCGCTTGAGAATTCCCTTGATATTGTCAGATTCATTGGCAGGAGCTGTTGCAAGGGCGTAGAGCAGAGGGAGTGTCACTTTCCCCTCACGCAAGTCATTTCCGGTTGGCTTGCCTATTCTGGTGTCTTCGAAATAGTCGAAGATGTCATCCTTTATCTGGAAACATAGCCCGAGCAATTCGGCATAGTCAACGAGTGGCTTATATTCAGATGCAGTCGCTCCGGCAGCCTCTGCTCCCATCTTCACGCAGTTCATAAAGAGGGAGGCGGTCTTTTGGCGAATCATCTTGAAATAACTGTCTTCATCAAAATGATGGTCGCGCACATTGCAAATCTGGTCAATCTCACCAAGGGATAGTTCCTTACCGAGATCAGACAACGCTGATATAATCTCAATGTTTCCAGTCTTGATTCCGGCTGCGAGGGCGTTTGAGACGAAAAAATCGCCCACAAGCACAGCGATATGGTTGCCCCAATTGGCGTTGATGGTGGGTTTGCCGCGTCTTAGGGATGTGTCGTCGACAACGTCGTCGTGGATCAGCGATGCGTTGTGAAGCATTTCAAGGGCTGCTCCGGCGTGTAGCACATGCTCATTGACATCACCAAACATGCCGGCACTTAGAATCACCATGATTGGCCGGATTTGCTTGCCTTTGACAGACAGATAGTTGGTGACCACCTCGTTCATCAATCTGTTGGAGGTAGCCAATGACTGGCGGATAATTTCATTCATCTCGCCAAGCTCTTTAGAGAGCCTTTCGTGTATTATGCTCAGTTGATCCATAATTTTTCAAATGCAAAATTAATAAAAAAGTCTGCAACAAAAACACTCTTTAATGATTAATTTGTTAATTTAGCGGAAAATTTCGCTTTTATGAATGAAAAACGCCTGTTTTTGCTCGACGCATATGCCTTGATCTTCCGCGCTTACTATGCTTTGATCAAGATGCCCCGCCTCACTCAGTCGGGATTCAACACGTCTGCCATCTTTGGTTTTGTCAATACTCTTGAGGAGGTGCTCCGCAAGGAGTCGCCCACACATATAGCGGTATGCTTCGACCCGTCGGGACCTACATTCCGCAGCGAGACCGATGCCAACTATAAGGCACAACGCGATGCCACTCCTGAAGATATCCGGCAGTCGGTGCCCATTATTAAGGAGATAATCAAGGCATACAACATACCGATACTTCAGGTAGACGGCTTTGAGGCAGACGACGTGATAGGCACGATGGCAAAACGGGCGGGAAAGGAAGGGTTCACAGTCTATATGATGACCCCCGACAAAGATTTTGGGCAGCTTGTGAGTCAAGACATCCTTCAATATAAGCCTGCCTATCGCGGTCAGGACTTTGAGATAAGAGGTGAGAAAGAAGTTTGTGAACGATATGGAATTGAACACACCTCTCAGGTGATTGACCTGTTGGCGCTTATGGGAGATAAAATCGACAATATCCCCGGTTGTCCAGGCGTTGGCGACAAGACTGCCGTGAAACTTATTCAGGAATTTGGAAGCGTGGATGAATTGCTTAGCCATACTGACAAACTGAAGGGAGCGCTCAAGAAAAAGGTGGAAGAGAATGCGCAGCAGATACGCGATTCCTATTTCCTTGCCACAATCCGCACCAACGTGCCAGTTGAAGCCACTCCAGATGAGTTGATACGTAAAAGCGAAGACCGCGACAAACTCTTTGCCATATTCAAGGAGTTGGAATTTAAGTCGCTCCGCGACCGTGTGGCAAAGCGCATAGATAGCCAGGCTCCGCAAAAGGATTTACAGCCCAATAAAGCCGATGGTTTTGCCGGTAGCCTTTTTGATTTTGATGAGGATGGAAATGAGGCGGTGCCAAAGGAGACCGCGGTGGCAGTCTGTGTCGATACAGAATGGAGCGTAATCACTGACACTAAAGGGTTAGACACTTTTGGTGAGCGGATTGCCGGCAAGAAGAGATGTGGTGTCTGCGTTGTTGCTGACGGAGAAAACGACATGACTGCCATTATAAAAGGAGTGGCTGTGGCTGATTCCGAATGCCACGCAGTGTTCTTCCCGGTGGAATTTGCTGAGGGGATGGCATTTTTGTGTGACCTTTTCGCACGTAAGGATATAGAGAAAGTCACCTCGCAAAGCAAACGCGATTATGTGATTGCCCACCGTCTGCGCTCTGATAATGTCACGCCGCTTGAGAATTATTCCGACACATCACTTGCCCATTATCTGCTGCAGCCCGAGATGCGTCATTCCGTAGAGACGCTTGCCTCACAATATCTTCATCACACATCCCTTCCAGAACCGGTGTTTGTGGCGAAAAGGGGAGGAAAGACTGTTCCATCTTCCATTGAAGAGGTGGCTGCGTGGGCTTGTGAGAATGCCGGACTTGTGTTGCAACTTGAGCCAGTATTAATTAAGGAGGTAGAGACTGAGGGGATGACACATCTATATAAAGATGTTGAGCTTCCACTTGCCAGCGTGCTTGCTGAGATGGAGATTGCCGGCGTAAGGATAGATGTGGCTGCTCTCAATGAGGCTGCCGATGAACTTGAATCCCGACTGTCGCAACTTGAAAAGGACATTTATGAACTGGCAGGGGAGGAGTTTAATGTTATCTCACCCGCCAAGGTGGGTGAGATATTGTTTGACAAACTGCAACTCGACCCTAAGGCAAAGAAAACCAAGACGGGACAGTATTCCACAAGTGAGGATATCCTTGAGAAGGTGTCGATGAAGAATCCTATTGTAGGAAAGATATTGGAATACCGCCAGCTTAAGAAATTGCTCACCACCTATCTCACAGCCCTTCCGGCTGCTATCAACCCAGCCACTGGAAAGGTGCATACCGTATATAACCAGACGGTTACTGCCACCGGGCGCATATCCTCCTCAGCCCCCAATCTGCAGAACATACCGGTGCGCGAGGAGGAAGGACGCGGAATCCGCAAGGCCTTTATCCCGGATGAGGGGCATCTGTTCCTGTCGGCAGACTACTCACAGATAGAGTTGAGGCTTGTGGCTGATTTCGCTGATGATGAGACAATGCTGAAGGCTTTCCGCGATGGTGACGATATCCATGCCATCACTGCTGCCAAGATTTATCATAAGAAACCGGATGAGGTGACTGCCAATGAGCGCCGGCATGCCAAGACAGCCAATTTTGGCATCCTTTATGGCATATCGGCATTCGGGCTTGCATCACGTCTCAACATAGCGCGGGCAGATGCGAAGCAATTGATAGATAACTATTTTGCGACATTCCCAACGATTCAGCAATATATGAGTAAGTCGGTGGAGTTTGCGCGTGAGAATGGATATGTGGTTACTAAGATGGGTCGCAAGCGGCGTCTTCCGGACATCAACAGCAAGAACCCTGTGGTGAGGGGATATGCCGAGCGTAATGCCATCAATGCACCGGTGCAGGGGTCTGCCGCCGACATTATAAAGGTGGCGATGGTGGATATCGCTCGTGATATGAGGGAGCGGCAGATGAAATCAAAGATGATAATGCAGGTGCATGACGAATTGAATTTCGACGTGGTGCCGGAAGAGCTCCCGATGCTTCAAGACTTGGTGACCAAACATATGGAGGGAGCATACATGGGGAGAGTGACCCTTACAGCCTCCAGTGGGGTAGCCTCCAACTGGCTTGACGCACATTGATGACACTATAAATTTGATGAAAGGTTATGGAAGAATTGTGTAGCAATATAGTAGCTCCATTTGCATCATTATATGAGGAGATAAATTCACTTGAGGTGAATCTGGTCAGCACGGTGTTCAGACTGATACTGAGTATGGTGTTGGGAATGGTGGTTGGCGCGGAGCGAAAGCGGAAGGGCCAGATAGCCGGCATACGCACTTTTGCACTCATATCAATGGGGGCGTGCCTTGCCATGTTGCTTTCCATTTATGTGCCACAGGCATATTTCGGGTTGAAGAATGGTGACCCGGGCAGAATAGCGGCGCAGGTTATCACCGGTATCGGTTTCCTCGGTGGTGGTGCGATGATTCATATGAAGGGTGCCGTGCGTGGACTCACCACAGCCGCCGGAATCTGGATGACAGCCATTATCGGCATGGCGGTAGGCATTGGTATGTACACGTGTTCAATAGCCGCCACACTCCTTATTTTGCTTACTCTTGTTACGTTTGAACAGTATGAGAAGCGCCG
>CAZRUR010000110.1:0-5401 GCA_964603335.1 uncultured Sangeribacter sp.
GGGGAGATTGGGAGGGAGAGTTCCTCACGGTGGATTTTTTCTGTGATTGGCAGATGCAGAGAGTTCCATTCCTTGTAGCATACCTGCTTGTGGGGAGGGATGGGGTAGTGGATAAGGGTCTGCACACCGTTGTCGGCAAGATACTTCTGTAGATTATCCCTATAGGAGGAGAAGACGGGGAAAATATGGTAGACGTTTTCACCTTTAGAGGCTTCCGATGGCAATGTGATGGCGGGATTCTTAATCTCTGATAAATAACGGGAGGCAATCTGAATGCGACGGCTATTGTCCGCGTCGAGACGGGGAAGTTTCACCCTTAGCACGGCTGCCTGAATCTCATCTATGCGTGAGTTCCTACCTTGATATTTGAATACATACTTCTTGGAAGACCCGTAATTTCCGAGACTCCTTATAGTATTGGCAAGTTCGGTGTCGTCTGTCGTTACAGCCCCGGCGTCACCGAGAGCACCCAGATTTTTTCCTGGATAGAAACTGTGACCGGCAGTATCGCCTAAAGAGCCAGTTCTCTTCCCTTTATAAAGGCAGCCATGAGCCTGTGCGTTGTCTTCTATAAGTTTAAGATTGTGGGCTTTGCAAATCTCACCAATCTTGCCGGAGTATGCGCATCTGCCGTAAAGGTGAACAATCATTACGGCTTTGGTGGCGCGGGTTATGGCAGCCTCAATATTCTCAGCCGAAATTTGGCATGTCAATGGGTCAGGCTCCACAAGTATGGGCTTGAGTCCATTCTCTGTGATAGCCAGGATGCTTGCTATGTATGTGTTGGCAGGGACAATCACCTCGTCACCAGGCTTCATCACCCCCATCTCGATGTATGCGCGGAAGATAAGTGTAAGTGCATCAAGACCATTGCCGCAACCTATGGCGTGTTGGCTTCCTATATACGCGGCATATTCATTCTCAAATTGCCCTGTCTCCTCTCCTTGCAGATACCATCCCGAAGACACCACGCGATTTATGGCAGACTCAATCTCATGGGAGAAACTATCGGTAATCTTTTTCAGGTCAAGGAATTTTATCATGGCATTCAGAGTTCAATTGAATATGTGTCGTAACAGATGGCGCGGGCACCGAAACCCTCTTTCTGGTTGATAAGCGACTCGTTTAAGACTCTTCCAGCATCTTCATTAGAGGTGCCGAAGTCGAAGTAGCGGTATTGGGCAAAAGTGTCGTTTATCAGTTTCTTAAATATCATGTCGATGACACCGTCGCGTTTCCCGTCAGGTGTTGCAGAGATATATTGTGTGTGCGCCACATCCTTGTTTATGAAGATTACTGTGCCGCCAGTTGCTGTCCCATCGGGATAAGAAGCCAGAAAGAGATGGATGTTTCCCGGAAATTTCTTTGCAAGCAACTCAATCTCATCCAAAGAATGCACCGGTGCAGCCCCATATTTTGCGGCAAGATTATCCTGAAGTATTCTCCAGAATGAGGCGTAATCTTTAGACTCGCACACCACTATATTATTGGCCAAAGCTTTTCTTGCCCCGGCGTTGCGGTCTTTTCTGAACACCGGACGGTCTGGCATATAAATCGTTGCTGACACATTTCTGACAATCAGCTTTGCATCCAGCCGGAAGAGCGCGTAAAGGTCTTCCTCGGCAGGTATGTTATGATAGATGTGGGGGACAGGCTTGTATGTAAACTCTCTGAATCCCTCGGAGTGCAGTTGCTCCCTCAGCATGAAGAAGAAACGGAGTGTATCTTCCGCTGTGGTTTTGCGGCTCATTATATAACCGCCATATGTGAGCCCGGCATGAGATACGAGGGAATCTCCGATTCGGCATGCCGGCATAACAGCGTGTATTGACCCTCCTTTCATGAAAAGCAGAGAATGGTCGGTAAAGCGGTCGGAATGATAGTCCATATAGTCGCGTTTCAGCAGGAATGTCCCGTTCTTGCTTCGGTCGATGAAGTCATCCCATTCTTTTTTTTGATTGGGATTGTATTTCAGAATCTGGAGATCAGCCATATGGGTTTGCATTCAATCATCATCGTCATCATCGATGACGGGGTGGGGCTTCAAAGACATGAATTCCTTGTAATCGCGGATATATTCCTCCTCGTCATAACTGCCGGACGCAAGCACCATGCACACGGCGCCGGAGGAGAAATCCTCAAGAGTGTTCCAAATTCCGGGCACCACAAGCAAGCCTTGATATGGATGGTTGAGGAGGAAAGTGCGTTTCACGTTTCCATCGTCAAGGGTGACAGAGAAACTGCCGCTTGCCGCCACAATTAGCTGTGCCTGCCGGCGATGGGCATGACCGCCGCGACCATGACCTCCCGGCACGTCGTAGAGATAGAATATTCTCCTGACATTGAAAGGCACAGTGACGCCATTCTCCACTACCGTGAGATTGCCACGGCGTCGGGTGTGGTGTTGGCTCAGCTCAATCATGGAGCAGTCGTAGACGGTGGAGTTGTTCATCTTATTGTCATTAGGAATTCCTGACGGTCGTAGATATAATCATCGGCATCGTAGGGGGTTGATGCCAGAATCAATGCGAGGGAGTTGGTTGAGAAATTGGTGAGCTGGCGCCAATATCCGCATGGAACGTATAGCCCATAATAGGAGCGGTTGAGTGAGAAAGTCACCGGTTTGCCGCCATTGTCTGTCACTACATCGAAGCTCCCGGAAAGAGCCACGATAAGTTCGTGGCTCTTATGATAGGCGTGTCCTTTGCGCGACTCACCGCCGGGAACATCATATACCCAGTAAGCCCGCTTGATTTCAAAAGGGATATCTTTCATCTCCTCAATCACAGAGAGATTCCCTCTCTCGTCAAGGAAGCGGGGCAACTGTATGATGTGGGGGTCATTCATACCATTTGGAATACATCAGATAGTTGCGTGCTATCTTCTCATTCATCTCCTTAGCCTTTTCCGGCTCCACCATCTTAACGAACTTGGCGGGAGTGCCTGCCCACATCTCGTGAGGACCGATTTTTGTCTTGCTGAGCACCACGGATCCGGCAGCCACAATGGCGCCTTCACCCACCTCGGCATCGTCCATAACGATTGCACCCATGCCGATGAGGGCATAGTCACGGATTTTTGCACCATGGATCACCACATTATGACCAATGGAGACGTCATCGCCAATCTCAATGGTTGATTTCTGATAGAGAGTGTGAAGCACACTTCCGTCCTGCACGTTGACACGGTTGCCGATTGTGATTGTGTTGACGTCGCCACGGAGCACGGTGGAGAACCATATGCTGCACTCGTCACCTATGGTGACATCGCCGACCACTACTGCATTTTCGGCAAGGAAACAGTCTTTGCCGATCTTGGGTGTAAAACCCCTTACTGATTGTATGATAGCCATGTTTTGGTTTTTCGTTTTTAGTTGTTGGTCTTTAGTTTTTGGTTTTTTGGTTTTTAGTTGTTGGGGGAGATTGGTTTTGTTTTTTCTTTGAGCCATACAGCCTCGTCGGGGGAGAGGAGCGGGGAGAGACGGTCGTAGACCATCTTGTGATAGTCGTTGACCCACTGGATCTCATCCTTGGTCATTATTGACAGGTCGAAGAGGGTGGTGTCATATGGGAAAAGAGTCATTGTGCGGAACTGTAGGAATCTGCCGTATTCGTTAGAAACCCAAGGCTCAACAAAGAGCATATTTTCACAACGTATGCCATATTTGTCAGCAATGTAAATGCCAGGCTCATTGCTTGTTGTCATGCCGGGTTCAAGGGCAACCGGATTTTCCTGAGTGCGGATGCTTTGCGGACCCTCATGGCAATTGATGAAGAAACCAATGCCGTGGCCGGTGCCGTGATAGTAGGCTTTCCCTTCATTCCAAAGGAACTGGCGGGCAAGTGCATCGAGCTGGGAACCGCGTGTTCCTTCCGGGAATTTGATTATAGACAGGGCAATGTGTCCTTTCATTACGAGAGTAAAGTCGTGCTTCATCTCTTCAGTAGGAGTGCCGAGGGCTATCGTGCGGGTAATGTCGGTTGTGCCGTATTGGTACTGTCCACCGGAGTCAACGAGCAGAAGACCGTCGCCGATGATAGGCACGTCTGTTTCTTCTGTCGGCTCATAATGCACAATAGCGCCATGACCGTTCCAGCCGAGGATTGGGGCGAAACTCTCATCTACACATGAAGGGTCGGCAAGACGGAATGCCCTGAGGCTCTTGGCGAGACTCATCTCAGTCAGTTTGCCAGTGGGATACTCCTTCTCCACCAACATGAAGAATTTGGTGAGGGCCACGCCGTCTTTCTCCATGGCGATGGCAAGATTGTTGAGCATATTCTGGGTCTTTATGCTCTTGAGTTTGGCAATGCCGTCGCCGCCGAATACGGGTGTGCATGCTATGGCATCGTAGAGGCCTCTTGAGGTCTTGGTTGGGTCGAGAAGCAGACGAGTATCTTTCGGAAGTTTTGCCACGAAATCGGTGACGCTGTCGTAAGGCTGCACCTCAATCTGATATTTTGCGAGGAAATCGCTGACTTCCTTTGTCAGTTTCTCCTTGTCAACAAACAGCACACGCTGTTGTGGGGAAATGTAGAGGTAAGCCACGAAAATTGGTGAGAAGGCGATGTCGCCGGTAGTGCGGAGGTTTGTTGCCCAGGCAATGTCGTCGAGGGCAGAGAGGATTACGGCGTTTGCAAGCTCGCCCTTAACCTCCGTTAGGATGCGCTGCATCTTGCTCTCAACAGTCTCACCCACAATATTCTCATCGTGGATGAAGAGTTTGTTTTTGGGTCGTTCCGGACGGTCGGGATATATATAGTCAAAGATTGGGAACTTATCGTTAAACTTGATATTGTTGTCGGAAAGTTCCTGTTCGAGTCTCTGGGCATATGATATTGAGAATGTCATTCCGTCAATACCTACGGTCTGTCCGGCGTTCATATGCTCCACGACCCAGTCGATAAGGTCGACCGCGTCGGGACCATCTTCGGGCATCATGGAGAATCCGGTGCCGGGGAGTTGTTGCTCAGCCTGAAGGAAGAATCGGTTGTCGGTCCATACAAGAGCTTTGTCGGCAGTGACTACGGCAGTGCCGTTTGTTCCGTTCTCGCTCCAAAGGCCGGTGAGCCATTCTCTGCCTCTCCAATGGGCAGGTGGAAGTTCCGACTGGTGCGGGTCTGTATTGGAGATCACTACGGCATCGATGCCGTGTTCAGTCATGGTCTTGCGAAGGAGCGCAAGGTATTCAAGGTTTTTCTTTTCCATAATCTTATGGGGTCAAATTTATTTGATGCGTAAAATTAATGAAATAACCTTAAGCCACCAAATATTTGGAAAGAAAGAGGTGAATTTTTATGACAAGTTCTCGTCTTTACCAAAATATGTAATGTCCTTTTCTCAATTTTGAGTGCGCTTTAAAAAGCGGGATTTTTGAAATTTGACATGGTCCAGGAGGCCA
>CAZRUR010000111.1:0-4991 GCA_964603335.1 uncultured Sangeribacter sp.
TTGTAATTACATTTTTATTTATGAACAGGGCCATGTAATATATACCGAGACATGCCATTAGACTTTCTTTTTGCTGCAAATTTCCAAAAAATCCACAAATTATTCGTTAAAAATTTAGCAAATATTTAATTTTAGCATTTATTAACATAATGTTAACATTCTTTAACGGGGGGGTAGGACAAAAGTTAAAGTTTGTATAAATTTGTGACGAAATTTTAAAATTTTAACAAAACGACAATCTTCAACAGGTAAAAAATCTAAAAAAGATTAATCGACGACCACCATTGGAGGAAAGGCGCATTTTTCCAATAAGGGTCGACAAATGAACAACTTCTGGAAAATTAATTAACTAATCTCAAAAGTTAAAAGTATGAGAAAACTGATTTTTGTATTGGTGACCGTTTTTATGTGCAGTCTTGGCATTTCAGCCCAGACATCCACATATTTGGGCATCATTCTTGACGCGGCAAACAACGAGCCGCTGATTGGTGCCACCATCATACCTATCGGAGGAGGACAGGGAACCGCTGCTGATATTGATGGCAAGTTTGCGCTGACAGTTCCTAACAACGTGCACAACGCGAAAGTATCCTATGCGGGATTCAAAGACCAAACCGTGACGTTGCACAACAACATGGTGATTTATCTTGAGTCGACATCCACAAGTCTCGACGACGTGGTGGTAGTGGCTTATGGCACAGCAAACAAAGAGTCACTGACAGGTTCTGTGGCTGTGGTGGGAGCAAAAGAAATCGAAGATCGCCCGGTGACATCCGTTACGGCTGCCCTTGAGGGTAATGCACCCGGTGTGCAGGTCAATAACTCAACCACTCAGCCAGGTGAATCTCCAGATATCCGCATTCGTGGTTTCAGCTCAATCAACGGCTCAAATGCACCGCTCTACGTGGTAGACGGCACTGTATATGAAGGCTCTATCGCAGCCCTTAACCCACAGGATATTGAATCAATGTCTGTGCTTAAAGACGCTGCTTCTTGTGCCCTTTATGGCAACCGTGGCGCTAATGGTGTCATCCTCATCACAACTAAGAAAGCAAAAAACTTAGGTAAGGTTGATGTTACCCTTCAGGTGCGCGAGGGATGGAATGTTAGAGGTATTCCACTCTATGAGCGTCTCGGTGCTGACCAATGGATGGAGACAAGCCTCAAAGCCCTCACCAACGGACTAATCACCAACGGCATGGAGGATGCTGCCCAATATGCCCGCGAGAATTTCATCTCGTCGGTAGCCAAACTAAACATCTACGACAAGGCAGACAACCAGCTTTTCGACACCAACGGTAATCTTGTTGCCACGATGCTTCCAGATTATGAAGGCGACCGCGACTGGTGGGACATTGTGTCTCAGACCGGCTCACGTCAGGAATACAACGTCAACATTGCCGGCGCGACCGAAAAGTTCAGTGTTTTCGGCTCTGCAAGCTATCTCAAGGCAAACGGCTATATGCTTCAGACTGACTACGAACGATTCAACGGCCGCGTAAGCCTGAATGCCAATCCTGTAAACTATCTTAAACTCGGATTGAACCTTGCCGGCACTCAGTCAGAATCAGACCGCAGCCCTGTTGAGGCGGATGCTCTTGGATATACAAACAATCCCTTCTCCGCCACAATGAACAAGGCTCCTATTTATCCTTATTATGAACATGACCCTGAGACAGGAGCCATCCTATATGATGATGACCATCAGCCTATATGGAACGTAGCCAACTACAACAACTCAGACAATATCGGCTGGCAGATACGTGAGGACAAACGCAATATCTCCAACACTCAGGTTGACGGGTCTGCCTATGCCACAGCCGTAATACCTTATGGTTTTGAACTGACATTCAGAGGATCGATCTACCGTAGCAAGACCACCGACACACAATACAACAACTGGTATGTCGGCTCTCAAAAAGATGTGGGAGCACTCAGCGAATATTTCTACGACTATCGCAACCATACATTCATGCAGCAACTCAACTGGAGCCATGAATATGGGATGCACCATGTAGACGTGCTCCTCGACCACGAGAACTACCAGTATTCATACAACCGTATCTTCAACCGTAAGAGTGGCCAGCAGCTTCCCGACGTTCTGACAATGGATAACTTCGAGGAAACCAAAGACCTCACCCAATACGCATATGAAAGGACCACTGAGTCATATCTCGGCCGTGCCCGCTACAATTTCGACCAGAAATATTTCTTCGAGGCATCTGTGCGCCGAGACGGTTCATCCCGCTTTGACAAAGACAACCGCTGGGGTACGTTCTGGAGCGTAGGAGCAAGCTGGATAATCACGAAAGAGAAATTCATGAGCAATCTCAATTGGCTCAATTATCTGAAACTCCGTGCTGCATATGGCTCGGTAGGTAATGATGCGTCTGCTCCCACTTACGCATGGCAGGCTCTTTATGGATTCGGTTGGGCTCTCGCAGGAAGCACCGCCATCCTCCAGCCATCTCAACTTGCCCCCGACAATATCAAATGGGAGGCAACCAAGACCCTTGACGTGGCTTTGGAAGGATCTCTGTTTGACGACCGCTTCAACTTCACTGTCGGCTATTACAACAAACGCAACTCCGACCTCCTCTTCTGGGTGTCTGCCCCACTCTCTTCCGGAACCCTTGACAACTCAGGATCATCTCCACAGGTGCTACAGAATATAGGTGACATGCAGAATATCGGTTGGGAACTTGGTTTTGGAGTAGACATCATCAGAAATGAGAATGTGAAATGGACATTCAACATCGATGCATCTTTCCTGAAGAATAAGATTCTCAAACTTCCCAATGACCAGAACATCACATCCGAATGGCTCTTCAAGGGGAGAAGCCTTTATGAGAACTATTACGTTGATTGGGCTGGTGTTGACCAGACCACAGGCCGCTCGCTCTATGACATGAATCCTGACTCATATGATTTCTATGTCTATGATGACGACAACAACCTTGTGTTTGATGAGGCGTATTACAACAGCCAACTCGCAGCAGCCGCAAATGCAGGAGCCCTTGTAGAGATAGACGGCAAATACTATTCTACAATTGCTTCATATGCCGGGCGCAAACTTATGGGCACAGCCCTGCCGACTGTGTATGGCAGCTTCGGCACAAACGTAAGCTGGAAAGGTCTCAATCTTGGACTTCTCTTCACATACAGTCTTGGAGGAAAGAGCTATGACAGCAACTATTCCGGATTGATGAGCGTCACCAACACTGCATCGGCAATTCACGTGGACAATCTCAAGGCTTGGACATCAATGCCCGAAGGGCTACAAAGCCACACCCAGGCCGCGGTGAATATCGGCGGCACTGACTATACCATCATGAAGGGAACTTCTGCCGATATCGACCCCAATGGCGTGCCTCAACTCAACATCACAACCAACAGCTACAACAACGCCGTCTCATCAAGATATCTCACAAGCAACGACTATCTTGCCTTAAAGAATATCAATGTCTCTTATGATTTCCCGTCAAAATGGGTGAAGACCTTGAGAATGCAGAATCTCAACCTCAGCTTTGCCTGCGACAACGTGTTTATTGCGACGAAGCGCAAGGGCTTTAATCCTCAATATTCTTTCAATGGCAGCCAGGGCGCATACTTCGTCCCCACACGTACATTCTCTTTCGCACTCACAATGAAATTCTAACCCCAAAAAGAATCAAAGATGAATAAAAATATAATTTTCGGCTCATTGATAGGATTGTCTGCCATTGGCATGCTGTCTTCCTGTGCAGACGACTATCTTGACAAGATGCCTATCACTGAAATCGGCACCGACGTGGCAATGGGCACAACACAGGCTGCAAAAATGTCAGTGCTTGGCATGGCACGTGCCATGTTCACTCAATATTATGACCTTTCTAATCCACGTGGATGCAGCGGTGAGGGCACTTTCAACGCTGCCTATAGCGATGCCCTTGGTCCAGACGATGCCTCACTGTTCCACATGTATGAACTTGGCATGAACTGGTATCCCTGGAAATCAATGGCTCTCCAGACCTCAACATATTGTCAGTCGGCATGGATGTATTGCTATAACTTTGTGGGTCAGGCAAACACCATTATCGACAACATCGCAAATGCTGAGGGAGATGAGGCAGAACGGCAGTTTATAGAGGCACAGGCCCGCACGTTCCGTGCTTTCGGCTACATAAAGGCACTCCAGTATTTCGGACCCCGTTGGCAAGACTCCAACAATGGAGCAAAAGCAGCTGTGGTGCTTCGCAAGGAATCCGGCACAGGGCCAGCCCCTCTCGGCACAATGCAGGAAGTGATAGATTTAATCTATGAAGACCTCACTACCGCCGAAAAACTCTACACAGAGAGCAAATTGACGCGCAATGCAAGTTATGAGCCCGACATATATGTGGCATACGGACTCCATGCCCGTGCTGCCCTTCTGTGTCAGGACTGGACCACAGCCAAAACAATGGCCCACAATGCCCGTCAGGGACGCGAGGTGATGAGCATGGATGAATATTTCACCGGATTTATTGTAGAGAACGATGAATATATGTGGACAAATTTCGGAAATGACATTTATTACTCTTCTCCGGGCTCCTGGTTCTCTTGCAATGGAGCATATGCCACCAGTTGGGAAATTGGGTTCAGCATCAGCATCGATCTTTATAACCAACTTGACCCCAACGATATGCGCCGCAAGCTCTATTTTATGCCTGACCGTGTGGCTGACGTAGCCGCCATTGAGGGATATGAGGATGTTGCGTCACTCACCGCCGCTGACTTCTGGGATTCCAAGAATGTTGATGTGGCTGAAGTGAATTGTGTCAACAGCGACCTTATGTATAAGATGGCTTGTGGGTTTGTGCAGTTTGCCGCCGACAACAATCCATATTCAGGGATTTCTGATATGGTAAGATGGCCGTATAGTCTTGACACGGAGGCTGAGCCAACAAGTATGAACTTGGGGGCATCAGTCAAGATGTGGTCTTATGGTTATTATGGAGATTCTGCCTACC
>CAZRUR010000112.1:0-4938 GCA_964603335.1 uncultured Sangeribacter sp.
CCGATATGCTCAAAAAAGTGAGCTAAAATCGGAACATCTAACTGAACACCCTAGTAAGTAATCAAGTTTTTCAGCATCCGCATAAATCGCCTTATTCAATTCAATCATCACCGATGGATATGTGAAAGACATCTCCGGGGATATTGAGTTTGAATAAGGCTTGTTTATTCCAATCCTGTAACCATACCCCTTGAAATGATTGCTTATAAGTTCAATCAATTCTTCCGATGGCTTGCTTCCGTCCTCGTTATAACCTATGCAAACGTCAATATCCTTGCAGACTTTCGTGGGATATGAATGACAGTCTATCAGCAACGATGTTTCCGTCAATTCGGATTTCAGAGCGTTGTGGTGCTTGTAATACATCGCCATTAGGGTTTCCGCATCAACATCACCTCTTACGGCATCACCGAATCTGCGATAGATGATACCTTGCCCCAATTCCTCCATTGGGTCATCGACCAACCGCTCTACATCCACCACAAACCGCGACAAACCGAAAATAATCGGCTTAATGCGCTCATCAAGCGACACAAAAAGCGAGTCAGTCTGCCAGTCCGTCCATTCCATGACATAAGGCAAAACATCATCCCTACAGCCGGATTCTTTCAACCCGGCAGCGCGTGAGTGTGGGATATTTAGAACGATATTGTCTATACACATCTTATTGCTGATTTACTATGCAAAGTTAGTAATAATTCTTTAGTTCAAAGTCCTTTTCGATATGCAAAGTTACTGCCAATAAAAACTCTCAACATATGTTGAGAGCCATTTTTAACACTTTCCCCTATTATTTTTAAGTAGGGATATTCAGTTAATGACGTGATTTGAGGTTTCCGAACTGGCCTTAGAATCGCATATATAAGTGCAATATCATCACTCATTTCGACTGATGAAAGCCAGCCCCCGCGACACGTAATGAATGCCATTCTTTCCAAGTCGAGATTAGAGATTCCGGCAATATTATGATTCCCATCGAAAATACTTGATAGTGAAACTTCTCCTGTGGATTCGCCAGACTCCCATAAGGCCATTGGCCTCATACGCAGCCATGCAAACCGTCCCGTGCCGCTGTGAACAATTTTGCTCATATCCGGCGGAACTGACGAGCCTGTGAGGATGAATCATCTCTGGAGTCACGAAGATGATATGATGTTTATGCGCAGAATCGGAGCGATGCATGAGGACAAGGAGACAGGCAAGCTCTGCCCTACAGGAGCAGGTCTGCTGATGTTTGACTACGAGTATGAAATTTCTGCTGTTTACCAAAACTATTTCCTCGACTATCAGGAAAACCGCACCAACGGCGTCAACGCCCGATGGACCGACCGTATTACGTGTCAGACAGGCGACTGGAGTGGAAATGTGTTTGACTTCTTGCTGAAGGTTATCCCCAAGCTTCAGGCAGATTTGAAAGTGCCGTTTGTGTTTAACGGCAATCTACGCGATGAGAATACGCCAGTGCATAAGGCCATCAGAGAAGCCATGATAAACATGGTGACGAACGCTGATTTCCATGGGCGCAGAGGTGTGGTGGTAAACAAGGATGGAACTCATAGGCGAGTTTGAGGTAGATTCCCTCAAAGTCATATCATGCCCAACACAAAAAGTTCAAAGAAAACAGGAAGAGTTCATAAAGAATGAGCCAATAATTATTAATTTTGCAGTATAAACCGATAAATGCATCCCGATATATATGACTGAACAAGAACTGGCAGGAATGATTTGGAACATCAAGGAGATTATCCGTGGTGTGTATGATGATACCGAGGTGGAGAACGTGATTCTCCCATTCACTCTGCTTAGGCGACTCGACTGCGTGTTGCAGGATCGTTACGACGAACTCTATCAGCAATACAAGGATTTCCCCGATGAGAAGAAGGAGGTAATGCTAATGGCGTTGATGCGTCGTAATGGACTGACTTTCTTTAACACATCGGGCTTGTCACTCAACAAACTTCTTGCCCAGCCCAAGATGCTTGCCGACAATTTCAAGACCTATCTTGACGGCTTTACGCAGAATGTTCGCAATATACTCTTGGCTTTCACACAAGAGGATGGCGAAAATGGCGACATCAGCCGCATATATTCGCGTCTTGACCGCAACGACCTCCTGTTTCAAGTCACTGAAAGTTTTGTAAACAATGCCGACCTCCATCCCGACCGCGTTGACAACGCCATGATGGGCACTATATTCGAGATTATAATCCGCAAGTCGAAGGAAACCACCAACACCAAGGCCGGCCAATTCTACACCCCTCGCGAGGTGGTGCGTCTGCTCGTGTCGCTCGTTATGCACGGACGGGAGGCAGAGGTAAACACTGTAGGCAAGCATTTCGAGATTTACGACCCCTGCTGCGGCACCGGCGGCATGCTCACCGAGGGCAAGCGCTACCTCCAGTCAATGACCGACCGCAAGGACATGAAGGTATTCCTATTCGGCCAGGAACTAAATGAAAAGACCTACGCCATCTGCAAGTCGGACCTTCTGATTAAGGGCGACCTCGACAAAGACCGTAACATTGCCCTTGGCGACACATTGGCCAACGACCAATTTCCCGGCGAGAAATTCGGCTATATGCTTGCCAACCCTCCATTCGGCGTGGATTGGAAAAAGATAGAGGGAAAAGTGAAGGAAGACGCTGCCAAAAGCGATGGCCGTTTCTCAGTTGGCTTGCCCTCCACTTCTGATGGCTCACTGCTTTTCCTGCTCCACATGATCAGCAAAATGGACGCTAACGGCTCACGAATCGGCATTGTGCTCAACGGCAGTCCGCTCTTCAATGGCTCTGCCGGCAGCGGCTGGAGCGAGATACGCAAGATGCTCATGGACCGTGACCTGCTGGATGCCATCGTAGCCTTGCCAAAAAATCTCTTCTACGGCACCGACATCTCCACCTATCTCTGGATTCTCGACAACAAGAAACCGCAGGAGCGCAAAGGCAAGGTGCTGATGATTGACGCAACCCACCCTCGCTATGCCCGGTTGCTCCAGCGTTCATTAGGCAAGAAACGCTATGAGATTCCCGACGAGGCCATTGGCGAGATTGTCAAGTTGTATGGCGACTTCAAGGATGCCTTGTTGCCGGAAACGGATGATGTGAAGGTGGCCCGGCTGATGGACGTTGAGGATTTTCTTTACACCACAGTCACCATCTACCGACCTTTGCGCTTGTATTATGAGAACATCGCGCAGAAGGCAGCCGAAGCCGCTAAGGCTGACAAGGTGAAAAAAGCCGACAAGGAGATTTTGGAGAAGATAGCGGCGATGACATTCCCCGAGGGACGGCTTACTGATGAGCAGGCATTTGACGAGCTGAAGCGCATCTTGCCCAAGAAGCCCACCCAGGCGGTGATAAAATTGGTGCGTACGCTCGGCACGACCGACCCCGAGGCGCCAATCGTATGGGTTACGCCCGGCGACGACAAGGGGCAATGGGTGATTGACCCGGCGCTGACCGACACCGAGACGATCCCGATGAAAGAGGATATTGACGAGTATGTCAAGCGCGAGGTGTTGCCTTTCGTGCCTGACGCGTGGCGCGACCCGTCGAAAGACAAGGTGGGCTGCGAATTCCCTTTGACACGCCTCTTCTATCGCTACACCCCCTTGCGCTCGACCGATGAAATCCTCGCCGAACTTATGGCTCTCGAATCCGACACCACCCTTAGCCTCCAATCCCTAATCTCCGAAGCCCGATGAAACAGGAAAACGGAAATACACCCCAGATGGAGGAATCTCTTCTCAATGACATACGCCATCTTCTTGAAGAAGCGCGTCGGCATGTATATCGCGTGGCAAATTCGGCCATGGTTCAGACCAATTGGCATGTCGGAAGAATGATAGTGGAAGCCCAGGGAGGTGAAGAAAGAGCCGCCTATGGTGATGGACTGCTGAAACGGATATCAACTCAACTGACTGAGGAATTTGGCAAAGGATATGATTACTCAAATCTGCGGAAGATGAGGCAGTTTTATCTGTATTTTCAGAATTGGGACTCAGTGAGTCTCAAATTAAGTTGGACTCACTATCGCACTCTTCTTCGAGTATCAAACCCAAAGGCACGAGCATATTACGTTGGAGAAGCAGCCGAGGCGACGTGGAGTGTCCGTCAGCTTGAACGCCAAATCAACACACAATACTACGAGCGTTTGCTGTCAACCCATCGCGATGAATCGGAAGTTAAGAAACTAATAAAGGGAAATTTGCCCAAGAAACCCGAAAAGTTCGACCCATTGACACTGATACATGATCCTTTCATGCTTGAGTTCGTTGGGGCTAAGCCCGATCCTTCGTGGAATGAAAGTGAATTGCAAAAGGCCCTCCTTTCACATCTTCAAGAATTCCTTCTGGAACTGGGAAGAGGCTTTGCGTTTATGGGTCGGCAGAAAAGAATCACCATCGATGGTCAACATTTCTACCCAGATCTCGTGTTTTACAACGTGATAACTAGGAACTACGTCATAATCGACCTCAAGATTGGCCGAGCAGACTACTCGGATGTGGGGCAGATGCAATTATATGTAAATTACTATAACATGGAGATTTGCCGTGACGATGATAATCCCACAGTGGGAATAATCTTGTGTGCAGAGAAGAATGATGCGGTGGTGAGATACACACTCGGTGATAGGAAAGATATCGGCGTGTTTCAGGCTAAATACGATTTGGTGCTTCCGACTCCGGAAGAGTTACAGCGAGAGATAGCACGTACACGTGAACAATTCCTGTTATTGCATGGAAAGGAGGATGCCCGATGAAGCAGCGATATGATTCATATAAGCCCTCCGGCATCGACTGGATTGGCGATATCCCCGAGCATTGGGAGATTGCACCCTTAAAATTCAAATGCTCTTTAAAAGGCAGAATAGGGTGGAATGGCTTGAAATCTGATGAATTTCAAGAGTCTGCATATGCCTATTTGGTCACTGGTCAAG
>CAZRUR010000113.1:0-4842 GCA_964603335.1 uncultured Sangeribacter sp.
AAGTCAGCAGGAGTGTAAGTTTCTGATATTTCATTGAGCATTATTCAAATTAAAAACAACCATATCAATAAGCACGGGCAAAAATCACGCGACGTTTTGAGGGCTTACCGGAAACCATGTCCACGCCCTCCTCCTCAACGCTGTCAAGAGGGATGCATCGGATAGTTGCCTTGGTGTCTTCCTTGATTTTCTCCTCAGTCTCGGGAGTGCCGTCCCAATGGCATAGGAAGAACCCACCCTCCTCAATTCTCTTCTTAAACTCGTCGTAGGAATCAACCTTATAAGTGTGTTCCTCACGGAGTTTTAGAGCGCGGTTGAACAGGCTCTGCTGAATATCCTCAAGTTCATTGGCGATACGCTCCTCGATACCATCGAGAGCCACAGTCTCCTTCTCGAGAGTGTCGCGACGCATAATCTCTACAGTGCCGTTCTCCAAGTCACGCGCACCGATTGCAAGACGCACGGGGACACCCTTGAGCTCATAATCTGCAAACTTAAAGCCGGGACGTCGATTGTCGGCGTCATCATATTTCACGCTGATGTCCATCGATTTCAATTTAGCCACGATGGGCTCAACAGTCTTCGAAATCTCTGCGAGCTGGTCACTATTCTTATATATAGGCACAATAACCACCTGGATTGGAGCGAGATGAGGCGGAAGCACAAGACCATTGTCGTCGGAGTGGGTCATTATCAGGGCACCCATCAGTCGGGTAGAGACGCCCCAGGAATTTGCCCAGACAAGCTCAGGCTTGTTCTCCTTGTTCATAAAGGTGACATCAAACGCCTTTGCGAAATTTTGGCCGAGGTTGTGGGATGTGCCAGACTGAAGGGCCTTGCCATCCTGCATCATTGCCTCGATTGTGTATGTGTTGAGGGCTCCGGCGAAACGCTCGTTGGGGGATTTGACTCCCTTAACCACCGGCATTGCCATATATTTCTCAGCAAAATCGGCATAGACATTAATCATCTGCACTGTGCGTGCCTCTGATTCTTCAGCAGTGGCATGTGCGCAGTGACCTTCCTGCCAAAGGAATTCGGAAGTGCGTAGGAACATACGGGTACGCATCTCCCAACGCATCACATTCGCCCACTGGTTGATGAGCAACGGAAGGTCACGATAACTGTGAATCCAGTTTTTATATGTGCCCCAGATGATTGTCTCGGAAGTGGGACGCACGATCAGTTCCTCCTCAAGACGTGCCTCCGGGTCTACGATTACCCCCTTACCATCGGGGTCGTTTTTCAGTCGATAGTGGGTCACGACCGCACATTCCTTTGCAAAACCCTCAACATGTTCCGCTTCACGGCAAAGGAAAGATTTTGGAATCAGAAGTGGAAAATAGGCGTTCTGCACACCTGTCTCCTTAAACATTTTATCGAGAGTCTGTTGCATCTTTTCCCAGATGGCATATCCGTAAGGCTTGATGACCATGCATCCTCGCACGGCACTTTGCTCAGCCAAGTCGGCTTTCACAACGAGTTCGTTATACCACTTGGAGTAGTCTTCACTACGTTTTGTGAGATCTTTTAGTTCTTTTGCCATGATTATATTTTACGAACGCTCAGATGTTAGTATGAACGCGTTGATTATTGCGGTTACAAAATTATTAAAAAATTATGAGATACGCGACAAATAATCCACAATTTATCTTATTCTGTCAGCAGCATGCAGCTTATTGTGGTCGCGCTGCATGCAATACCACGCCATTATTGCCACCACAAGTGCAAGAATCGGACAGAAAACCACCGCCGACCACCCGATATAGTTGCCATCGGCAAAACCGTAGCCGAGGCAAGCGCCTACTATGACTGACGCGATGATGAGAAGCACGCACAACAGGCACACTTTTTTCTGAAGCGGAAGGTTCTTGAAAAGGAAAATGTCGATAAGGAGAAGTATGGTGGAAGTCAGAGAGATAGCGAAGAAATACCATGTATGCGACACTGAGTCGGGAATGCCGTCGGTGGGTATCCCCTCCTGATAAAAGCCGAGACTTGTGAAATTGAAAGTATAGTCAGCTGTCTGAATCTGCCCAAGTGAGCAGAAAGTGAAACAGCACATTAAGGCGGCAGCCACCAAGAGGAGTAGAGATTGCCAACGTTGTATTACCATTTTTGATTCAAGTTTTGATTACGTTGGCAAAATTAGCAAAAATTTATGAAAGACAGAGCCATTACGGGCCAAAAAGATTATGGATTGCAAAAAATTCTTTGCGAAGCACTTTTTCGGCATAATATTTGTTGTAATATTGTATAGAGTGTGTAACCCAATAGCTCATGCTTTATTGGCGAACATACAGAATCTATAACTAATAAAGCCCATTATCAACACATAGACACATATGGCAACAGACAAAGCTGTTTCATTCCACGGAAAGGTGAACCAACTTCTTGACTCCTCCAGTCTGCATGAGGCATTCCGAATGCTGAAGGGCAAGATTGCCACACAAAGCGACCCCCGCCTTCAAGACAAGCTCAACAGCCTTGAAGACACCTATAAATATATGATCCATTATATGGTGGAGGGTTATGACGATTCGGGACGAGAATCGATGATTTCCGATATCAGGGAGCAGTTGAAGACGATCAACGACTCTCTGGAGCGCAACCGCATAATGGCCGACAGTTCTGGCATCTACTATGCCACGCGACGTTTTGAGAGCATAAGGAGAGCAACATTGGCTGGAAGGTTGTCCGACTATAAGGCGGCTCTCTCCAAAGCCTCTCTTGCGGAAGGCACCGATGGCGCACTCCCGGTGATCAAGGAATCTGACGAAGCGCTGTCTTCGCTTTTCACATACGTATGGACCATGTATGGGATGCCGTCGGAGGAATATATGCTTCTTGGGGAAGCATTGAAGAGTGAGGATATCCCATTCGAGGCGAAGTCGCAGATTATTTCCGCCCTGCTGCTTGGAAACCTGGAATATTATGACCGCAATGCGCTCACCACCCTTATCGACATCTATGAGGCGGACATCGACGAGCGCATATCGGCAAGAGCCTTGACTGCCATCGTGCTTATTCTCGCCGCCCATCCAGAAAGGATCAAGAATGACAATAAGCTCTCAGCACGACTGTCTCTATGGAAAGACTCTATCGTGACCTACCGGAGGATGAGGGAGGTGCTGATGAACATAATCCGCTCGAGAGACACCCAGAGAATCTCAAGCAAGATGCAGAATGAGGTGCTCCCTGAACTGATGAAACTGCGCCCTGAGATATTGAGCAAGCTGAAAAACATTACTCCCGACTCCGACATCGAGATGCTCGACACAAATCCGGAATGGGAGGAACTGCTAAGCAAGAATGGTCTTGGCGACAAACTTAAAGAGTTGACTGAGATGCAGATGGATGGCGGCGATGTGATGATGATGGCATTTTCCAACCTTAAGAGTTATCCGTTCTTCAACAACGTAGGCAACTGGTTTATCCCATTCTCAAGCAAACACTCAGAGATTTTGGGTCTTGGCGACGACACCCTGGGAGGGTTCTCGTATATGCTCAACATGGAGGGAGTGATGTGTGACTCTGATAAATATTCCTTTGCCTTGTCGCTGGCGAGAATGCCGGAAAAGCAAAGGAAGATGATGTCTTCGAGAATGGAGGAGCAGATGAAACAGATTAAGGAAGCCATGGCAGATAAACAACTGAAATCAAGTGTGCCGAAATTTGACGGTGAGGTGACCCGCTACATCCGAGACATCTACCGCTTCTTCAAGTTGTATCAGCGCAAGGGTGAATTCAACGACCCCTTTGCAAAGCCATTGGATTTCATGAACCTGCCAATTGTCGCCGATATCCTTGATGACGAGGAAATTATGAATCTCGTGGGAGAATTCTATTTCAAGCGTGGCTATCACGCTGAGGCGCTCGGAATTCTGCTTCACCAAGACCAGACCACTCCTGCCGACCCTCTGAGATGGGAGAAAATAGGCTATTGCTACAATTCTTTGAACAACTTTGAGGAAGCCACCGCATGGTATAAGAAAGCGGAGCTTCTCAATCCTGACAGTGAATGGCTCGTGAAGAAACTTGCCATCTGCAACCGACTATTGGGAAGGCTTGACGAGGCTATGGAATATTATGACAAGGCACTCCAATATAACCCTGACAATTACAGCCTGCAGATGAACACGGGCAACTGTCTGTTGGAAATGGGTAAAGCCGAGGAGGCACTATCCCATTACTATCATGCCGACTACATCAAGCCAGACAAACCTTCCACACTCAGGGCGATTGCCTGGGGAGAACTTCAGGCAGGCAACTATCAAAAAAGCATCAATTACTACCAAAAGATTTGCAATCTTCCGGAAGCAACCCAAAGCGATTTTATAAATGCCGGACATGCACAATACCTTTCAGGCAATTTGAAGAAGGGTGTTGAGCTTTATGTGAGAAGCATACGCCAACCCGGAGGCAGCGTTGAGGGATTCGAGAAGGAAATCTTCAGCGACATGGATATGCTCAACAAGAAAGGGAAAAGCACCAACGACGTCCGCATAATCATCGACAAGGTGAAGTATGATGCTGGCAATTAGGAATTAGGAATTAGGAATTCTTAATTACTGAATTTAAATTAATAAAGAGGGTCTCAGCGTCTGAGATCCTCTTCTATTTTTTCAACTGCCAACGCCAGTTCCCGTGTGAATGGGAGCCGGTCTTGGATTGCAGATATGCCGTGAAGCACCGTTGCATGTTGCCTATTAAGCTTCTGACCAATGGCAGATGATGACAGGGATGTCAACTTATGGCAAAGATACATCACCACCTGACGTGCATCGGCTATATCCCTGACCCTACTCTTGGAGAAAATCACATCCGGATTAATACGGTAGA
>CAZRUR010000114.1:0-4496 GCA_964603335.1 uncultured Sangeribacter sp.
ACTGCTGCTCCGGCATCATCTTCAACCATGAGTCGGAACGTCGTGGTGAGACCTTCGTCACCCGCAAGATTACCCTCGCTGCTGCACGTATTGCCCAGGGCAAGCAGGAGAAACTCTACCTCGGCAACCTATCCTCGCTCCGTGACTGGGGCTATGCCAAGGATTATGTGGAGTGTATGTGGCTCATCTTGCAGCAACCAAAACCAGATGACTATGTCATCGCCACCGGCGAGCAGCACTCCGTGCGCGAGTTCTGCCTACTCGCCTTCAAACGTGTCGGAATCGAACTGGAATTTTTCGGCGAGGGTGCCGACGAGAAAGGTATCGACAAGGCAACTGGTAAGGTGGTGATTGAGGTGTCACCCGACTTCTATCGCCCAACAGATGTCGTCAACCTCTGGGGTGACCCGACTAAGGCCAAGAAAGAGCTCGGATGGGACCCAACAAAGAAGACATCCTTTGAGCAACTCGTCAACCTCATGGTCGACGCTGACATGGCAAAAGTCGCAGTAGAGCGCGCCGGCGAATCCGTCCGCACCAACCTCGCTGAGTTCCTTGAGAAAGGCATTGTCAAATAATCTTTCAGCCTGTCAATTTGTCAAATTGTCAATATGACAAAAGCTAACACTCAGACATCACAGAAAACCACGAAGCTCGCATTCGCGCTTGTCGCATCCCTATTCATGATGTGGGGAATAGCGAACAACATGAATGACACGCTGCTGGCGGCGTTCAAGCGAATCATGTCGATGAGCGACCTGCAGTCGTCGTTCGTACAGTTCGCGTTCTATGGTGCCTATTTCTGCGTGTCACTCCCGGCTGCGATGTTCATCCGGCGCTACTCATACAAGGCTGGCATCCTGCTCGGACTACTGGTTTACGCCGCCGGCACTATGCTGTTCTACCCGGCTGGTGAGGCTGCCTCATACCCCTTCTTCCTCTTCGCCATCTACGTCATGGCGTGCGGTTGCGCAGTACTGGAGACCACCGCCAACCCGTATATCCTCTCGATGGGCAGCAAGGAGACCGCAACTCGACGACTGAACTTCGCTCAGACCCTCAACCCACTCGGTGCCATCTGCGGCATACTCCTCAGCCGTCACTTCATCCTCTCCGAACTACACGCAGCCGACGCTGCCGACCGCGCCAATATGTCCGCCTCCGCGCTCGCCGAGGTGCAGCAACAGGAACTGTCTGCCGTCTCCGGCACATACCTCCTCATCGGTTGCGTGTTGCTCCTGCTGCTGGTGATTATTGCAGTTTCCAAGATGCCGGGAGGGAAAGATCAGAAAGGCGCGACAGGCATCTCAGCCACATTCAGAAAACTCTGGCACAACAAGCCATACAGATATGGTGTCATCGCCCAATTTTTCTACGTCGGCGTGCAGACCGGCGTATGGTCGTTCACCATACGCCTTGCCATGGCTGAGCTCGGAATCCTCGAGAAAGACGCCTCGATGATCTTCCTCTACTCAATCATCGGCTTTACTCTCTTCCGCTTCTTCTTCACATGGCTCATGGCATACATCCGACCCGTAAGGCTTCTCACCGCAGCCTCCGTCCTCGCCATCCTCTTCACGCTCGTGGTCGTCTTCTCCCACGGCTGGACTGCCGTCATAGCCCTCATCTTCATCTCAGCATGTATGTCGCTGATGTTCCCCACCATATACGGCATTGCCCTCAACGGAATCCCCGACAACGATGCTAAGATTGCAGCCTCCGGACTTATCATGGCTATCCTCGGCGGCGCAATAATCACACCCCTCCAGGCGTTTATCTCAGATAAGGCTGGCATCTCCAACTCCTTCTGGATACCCGTAGCCTGCTTCCTCATAATCCTTATCTACTCGTTGTCCACTAAACGACAAAATGACAATTTGACAACCTAAAACCCATGAGCTCAGAACTTCATCCCTCATCCTCCATACTTAATACTTCACAAAGACCCAAGGTCTTCGTCTCCGGCTGCTACGACATGCTCCACTCAGGACATGTCGCCTTCTTCAAGGAGGCCTCAAAGTATGGCGACCTATACGTCGGAATCGGCTCCGACAAGACCATCGAGGAGCTCAAGCACCGCAAGACCGTCTATTCCGAGAAGGAACGCCTGTATATGGTGAAGGCTATCCGCTACGTCACCGACGCTTACGTCAACTCCGGCTCCGGTATGCTTGACTTCCTCGCTGAGCTCGACCGCGTGAAGCCCGACTACTTCGTGGTCAACTCCGACGGTGGCAGCGATGACAAGCGCCGCCTCTGCGAGGAGCGCGGAATAGAGTATGTGGTGCTGGAGCGCATTCCCGAGGAAGGTCTGGACGCACGTTCCACAACCTCACTACGCGGCACGGTCAAATGCCATATCCCTTACCGTGTCGACATCGCCGGCACATGGATTGACCAGCCATATGTCTCCGAGCACGGAGCCGGATGGGCGCTCACCGTCTCCATCGAACCCAACCACGAGTTTATCGAGCGCGGCGGCATGTCGACATCCACCCGCAACGCCGCCAAGAAGGTCTGGCCCTACGAGCTCCCCGACTACAACGAGGAGATGATGGCGCGGCTACTCTTCTGCTTCGAGAACGACCCGGAGAACAAGGGGCACGTGAGCGGTGCGCAGGATGCCATCGGCATCTGCATGTCGGGTTTCAACCGCCATTACTATGACGGTCACTACTGGCCCACGAAAATCGAGTCGTGCCACGACGAGGAGATCCTCTCATGGCTTGAAGACCACGTCTGCCTTGTGGAGATGTTCCCGCGCCGACCGGGATGCTCCGTTGTCGATGGCAAGGACATCACCCCGGAGAAGGTGCATGACCTTACCGATGCCGCTGACCGCTGCTGGAACGCCATCATGGACAGGGACCTGCCACGGTTTGCTGAGGCGTTCCGCGACTCCTTCAACGCACAGGTGGCGATGTTCCCGGCGATGATGCAGCCCGGTGTGCAGGAGCACATCGACAGGTGGCGCGACAAGGCACTCGCCTGGAAGATGCTCGGTGCCGGTGGCGGCGGTCATCTCGCCCTCGTGGTCGACAAAATCCCCTCCGACCCTGAGATAATCCCCATCAAAATCCGCCGTCGTTATTAGTGTCCATTTCAAATAATTTTATTACAATGAAATCCATAGTGTTAGTCAATCAATCAACTGGATATTTAACTGTTGATGTTTGCAATGCCTTCGCTAAGAAATATGATGAGGTTAAGATAATTGCAGGAAGAGTGTCATCTTATCCACGGTCTCTTGATCCTAAAATTGAAGTGATTCCAATCTGTAAATATAATAAATCAAGCATTGCAAAAAGACTTTACAGTTGGATAAAGGGAAGCCTGCAAATTAAAAAATATCTGAAAAATCTTGATAGCAGTGTTGATGTTCTATATTTCACTAATCCTCCGATGAGTTATCTTTGGGCAGATAAGATGAAAAACAAATTTGGAATTGTGGAATATGACATTTATCCTGATGCGCTGAGAAATGTAAAGTGTCCATCATTCATAATTAATTGGTGGTCTAAAAGGAACAAGCAAATCTTTAAGAGGGCATCTGGGATTATAACATTAGGAGAGGGGATGAAGGAGCAGCTGACTAAATATTGCGAACCTGAAATAATTAAGGTAATTCATAACTGGGGGGCGCAAAATAATGCACAACTTGTAAATGAGGAAGATAATGTGTTTGTAAAAAAACACAATCTCAAGGGCAAATTTATTGTGTTATACTCTGGTAATATTGGATACACACATAATGTTGAATCAATTATCGATATGGCTGAAAAGTTAAAGGGGAATAATGATATTGTCTTCGTCATTATTGGAGAAGGTGGCAAGAAAGAAACTTTAATAAAGATGGCAAAAGACAAAAGTCTTGATAATGTCCTGTTCTCTGACTACCTGCCTTCAGAAGATGTAAAATATTCTATGAGTTGCGCCAATCTTGGTGTGGTCACACTTACAAAAGAAACTGCGCTTGTAAGCGTGCCGAGTAAAACGTATAATCTTTTATCGTATGGCATTCCTCTTCTGAATATTTCCACACCCGACTCAGAACTGGGTAAAATAATAACCCAGACCGGGTGTGGTGAAAGCTTTGAACCAGACGATATTGCCGGCATTTCCAAATACATAAATTCTTGTATTTCCAACAAGACCGTATATGAGAAATACAGGCAATCTGCTAAGAAAGCAGGTAAGATGTTTACATCCGCAAATGCAGATGGCTACACAACTATCTTTGGATAAATTCAGCAACTTCTACTCCTTTCGAAATTACGTTCCGTTAGTAGTGATTATAAACTTTAATTGTAACCACTGTCTAGTGCTGGTGGAACGAGGACGGACTAAAAAACCGAATACTATGGCAGCAATAATACATATTATAGCTTTTGTCATAGCACTTATCACTTGGTCCTATACGCAAGTATAGTAGATCCAAAAATTTAAATTTGCAAGAAAATAAGAAGTTATGGCAATCCCGATTAAAGATGTCCCTG
>CAZRUR010000115.1:0-3935 GCA_964603335.1 uncultured Sangeribacter sp.
GCTCGAGGCTCTTGGGGTGCCTATTACGTAACCCGGTTGCTGAATTATGGATTAAAGGAAATAGGAAGTAACAACAGATTGTTACGTATAGCCGTTGCGTTATTGCTTGCAATCTTTACGGTTGCCGGAGTCAGCGCCCAGAACAGTTTGCCGGCACCGGGCTCAGGAGGAAGTTTTAATCCGGCACCTACTGGCGGAAGTCCCGCCGGGGGTGGAGGTGGCGGAGGAATAGGTCCCGGTCCCGGAATGATGGGTAATCCAGGCCCGGCACCAAATCCCGGATGGGGTTGTGGATGGGGACCCGGTTGGTCATGCTCCCCGACAATCACTGTCAACTATCCGTCATGGCAAAACCAGGGCACCGCAACAGTTGTGGCTTGTGGCTACGATAATACGGGAGTCCACCGCACGTTGCCATTGTATGTAAGTTACGTCTATAACGGGGCGCAGTATGATGTAACAGTTGTATCTACATTTCCATGCCGCCACCGAAGCTTCCGGAATCGGAATCGTTATAGTCATTGTTGCCATCTTCACGATGAGACTTCGATTTCATGTTTCCGAAGGAGTATTTGATGGTGAGTCGGACAGTTCGTCCGTTGCGCCAGCGCTCGTTATACTGGGTGTAGTCGGTGCCGTTGGTGGTGCTCTTGAATCGACGTGAGTCAAAAAGGTCGCGGCAGTTGAGCGAGAACGACCATTCGCCGAATACACGTCTCAGTCCGAGGTCGACATTCCAGCCACCCTGACGTGAGCCCTGGGCAGAGAGGCGTTTTGAGTTGTAGCTGCCGGTGGCCTGGAGGGCAAGCGACCATGGGAGACGCACATTGGCCATCATTCTGGCGTCCCATGCAAAACTGTCTTGCTTGTCACCACTCAATGGCACATAGTTGCCGCTTTCAGCGAGGAAGTTATAGTTCCATGCGCTTATGTTGTTGCTATAGAGGTTTACGGTAGTGGTGAGGTCAAGGCGGCTTTTGAAGAGGGAGTTCTTCACCACAATCTCGCAGCCAGAGTTGATCTCGTCGGCGATATTTGCCCAAGTGCTATACATCACTCCGCCGTCAAGATAGCTGATGCTGTTCATCATGTCGGTGGCAGTGCGCATATACGCCGAAAGACTTATCATATGGTATGTCCAACTTTTCAGCCAGTTGAGCTCGAAAGAGTTGGAGTATTGCGGTTGCAATTCGGGATTACCGTACGACACGTTTGTAGGGTCGGAGATATCGTGGAAAGAGTTGAGCTGGCCACCCCATGGACGGCGTAGACGCCGCGTATAGTTCACCTGCAATTCATTTTCGTATGGGAGCGACCATGATACGAACGCAGAAGGGAACAGTGCGAAATTATTCTTCTTGAATTCCGGCACGTCTGCCTTGTTCTCTCCAAAAGCCAAGGAGCGTGTTTTCACCTGCCAGGACTCAGAGCGGAGTCCGGCGGAGAAACTGAAGTTCTGCACCTTACCGCCGAGAGTCGCATAAAGCGCGGATACGTTGTTTCGGTAGATGAAGCGGTTGTAGAGGGCCTGGTTTTGCGTCATGTCTTCCTTCGACGTGCCGGTATAAGTGTCGGTAGGAGTGTCTTCGTCGCTGTATCGTCCGTTGAATCCCGCCTCCAGTTTAAGCCACTGGTTAAGTTGGTTGGTGTAGTCAATCTTTGCCTCCCAGGAGTGGGTGCCCATATCCATGGTCTGCTCTTGATATAAGTCCTCCTCGCGGTCGTCGTATATAATCTGCTGCAGATATGAGTTGCTGTTCGGACCTCCCCAGTTATTATAGGAGCCTGTGAAGTCGATGGAGTGGGAGTCGCTCCATTTGTGGGTATAACCTATCTCGGCATGCATACCATGATTGTTGCTGTGGCTGTGGGAGATATCGTTGTTCTGTAGCCAGTTGCCGGGTACGTCTGACACATATCTTGTGTCGGAACTCCCCTTGTTGCGTCCGAACATTCCGAAACCGCTTGCGGAGAGGTCGTCGTTGTCGGTGAGATGCCAAGTGGCGCCAAGACGGAAGAATATGTTGTTGCCGTGGTTAGGGCTCTCACCTTCGGAGCGGGTATATGTGCCGTCGGTGAACTGGCGGTCCATTTTAGATCCCCCTTTTGAATGGCGCATACGTAAGCCAAGACCGGCAAAGGCATCCACCTTGCCGCTGCTGTAGTTGACATTGACTCCGGCGTTGCCGCCACCTCTGGAGTTGCCGCTAAGTTCTGCACTTCCATAATAGCCAGCCTTACGGTCTTTCTTAAGCACAATGTTGATGATTCCGGCGGTGCCTTCAGGGCTGTATTTTGCAGAGGGATTGGTTATAACCTCGATTTTGTCGATGGTTTCGGCGGGGATTTGTTCGAGGATCTGGGCACGGTTGTCGGCAGTCAGTCCTGATTCCTTGCCGTTTATCCAGATAGTGACGGAGGAGTTGCCACGTAGGGATACCTCCCCATCTTGGTCAACCTCCACGGAGGGTATTGACTCGAGAAGCTCGGAGGCTGACTGTCCGGCAGCGGCAATGTTTGCGTCGACGCTGAAGACTTTCTTGTCGAGTTCGAAACGCATCTGGCTCCGTATCCCTTCCACCACTACTTCCTGAAGCACTTTTGCGTCGTCGGCAAGTTTAACGCTTCCGATATTGACGTTTGCTCCTTTTATGGTTATAGGGCGTTCCTGGTCAACGCTTCCGATGTTGGAAATCTTGACGATATATTTTCCGTCTTTTACATTTTTTAGGGTGAAGACACCTTTCTCATCGGTTGATCCTCCGATAGGGAGTGCTTTTTTAGTGTTGGCGTCGAGGAGTTGCACATTGACGTAATCCATCGGTTCGCCGGTTTCCTTATTGATTATTTTACCTGTGACGTCGCCGGCTGCATAAGTTATCAGTGGAATAAAAGCGAGGCACGCCGTAGTTAGAAATTTCAAATTCATAATGCTGTTTGGTCTACCAACGGATTAGACCGCCCACCAGCCATAAGGTTTAATCATATAGGGTCTCGCACATATTTTGTCCAGGCGAATGGTTTTCTTTTAGGGAGGTAATTCAGGTTGTGACGTTGGCATAAGCCTCTCGCTCAAAGGAAATATTCATGTAGGCATCATTACGATTGCGATATTGAATCAGCCTGATCAGCCATTCAAAGACGTAAAGAATATAGAATGGGATAAACAGCAGCTCGCGCTGTTGGGCAGTATGGATACGCTCATGGTTGATGACATACTTGTCAATCCATGAGGGGTCGCGGGTCCAGAATGTGCCGAACAAACTGACACATATACCCTTTGGAACAAACCTACATTTGATAATCATAATTTCATCAATCGTCATTATTTTCGAATGAAATAGAGTTTCATGTAGACGTTGCTCCTTGTTTAATAAGTGTCTAAAGTCTATATCTGACGGTAATAGTTATCCGAAATGATTTCTTAACTCATCAATTGGGATATCAGTAATTACAGCTATCTTTTCAATGTCGAACCCTTGCTCCAGCATCTTTGACGCGATAAGGAATTTTTCCTCAGCACGACCTTCAGCACGACCTTCGGCGAGACCTTTGGCACGACCTTCAGCGAGTCCTTTCTGTGTGGCAACGTTGGTGGCATACTCCATCTCTGCGTTGTAGTCGCGCGCTCTCTTTAGGTCATACTCATACTGCAGCCTTTCTTCACGGCTCAAAGCTGCCACATTTCCAATGTTCGCAAGTCTGTCAAAGATGTCCTTGTGTGATGTAAATGGTATTGACTGCATATTTCTTAGATTTTTAATTGTGAATATCAATCAGGATTTCATTTGATTGGTTTTCCTTACCGAAGATGATCTTGAAACCGGTGTCGGTCATTGGATCTATAAATTTGGCCATAGCGTTATCCTTTATTTCGCAAAGATAACAAAATTTTATGAAACACGCAAATTTCATTTTCATTTAGGACGATAAAT
>CAZRUR010000116.1:0-3932 GCA_964603335.1 uncultured Sangeribacter sp.
ATCTCTTGTTTAGAGATTTGGATGGTAGCTAAACAAAATAGCCTCGGTGCTGAAGCTCCGAGGCGTTCGTGTCCTTTAGAGGGACTTTAGGATGAGGCTGTTGGCTTTGTCAACGACTGAGGTGTCGAGGGAGGCGAGGTAGATTTGGGTGGTGGCTTCGCTGTCGTGGCCCATGCCTTCGCTGATTACGCTGAGGGGGATGCCCTTTGCTTTGGCGGCACTGGCCCATGAGTGGCGAGCAACGTACATAGTCAGAGGGATATTGATTCCGACCATGCCGGCTATCTTTTTCAAGTTGTGATTGATATTGTAGCCGATATTGCGGTAGGCGCATCGCTCGTTGATACCTTCTGCCTTGATTATGGGCAAGAGGTATTGTGTCGGATTGTTGGGATATTTGTCGAGGATGGCTTGCATCTCAGGTGCCCATGCGATTGTGAGTTGCTGACCGGTCTTGCGTCGGCGATAAACAATCGAGCCGTTTTTGAGGTCGGTTTTCTTCAGGAATGTCATATCTATGAAACTCATTCCACGAAGATAGAAACTCATCAGGAACATATCACGGGCATAATCTAATGGTGGGGAGAGTGATAAATCCAATGCCTTGATTTTCTTGATATGAGGTAATGGGATAGCACGTTTAACTGTCTTATCTACTCCCGTATAGACATGGCGGAAAGGGTTCCGATTTTCGATGATGTCATCTTCAACTGCACGGTGATATACTGCCCGAAGAATACGGGTGTAAAAAGATATGGTGTTAGGCGAATTGCCACGTTGCTTGTGCCATGCCTCGTATGCTTCCATTATCTCGGAGGTCAGACAGTCAAGCATGATGTCCTCGTCTTTTCGGAACTTCTTGAAGCTGTTTAGGGCGGCGGTATAGGTTTCGGATGTTCTTGCCTTGCCATGTTGCTTGAACTTAATGATGAGGGTTTCCATGAAGTTGAACAGCGAGTATTCGCTTGCATATCTGCGGAACTCGTCAATCACATCATCGGCTGTGTATGACAATCCTTCTGCATCAAGTCGTTTGTCAATCTTGGTCAGTCTCTCAACATCCCAGCGGATCCTCTCACGGACTGAGAGAATGAATGATTTTCTTTCGCTGGATTGTTTGGTTGTTACCATTGAGCGGTTTTCATCCCATTCATCGGGCATCACATGATACTCAGTGTTTAGTTGACGGACTTTTCTCTCATGGATAATCTGGTAGTAGATTGCACCTTCATGGTCTGCAATCGTCGATGGTCGGTACTTTACTTTTATTGAGGCCATAGTGTATCGTTTTTTAGTCTATAAGATACGACAAAGGGACACACCCCAAATGGAGCGCATCCCTTCGACGCAACTTATTGGACTGAGATTAAGGAAGGAAAAGTGCAGCTAATTCCGTAAGCCTACGGTTATATAACCCTTTGTGCCATTTGCCTTTGTAATGACAATGGGAGGTGTAGGCTTTGAAGATGTTGCGGTTGCCGGATTTGAGCATTTTATAGACGCTGGACTTGTTTACGGCACCCGGTCCGATGTTGTAGGCTAATGCTCCAAGAAGGACGCTGTCCTTGCCCAAGTCACGGTAGAGGGAGCAGAATTTACGGAGGTCTTTGCGGAGAAGTGCATCGGCTTCGCGCTCACTCATCTTGTAGCTACGGAAGTATTTTTCGCCCGGTAGCTTTCTATGACCATACCCCAAGTAGGGCCAGTGGCGGCGAGAATCATGTAACGTCTCAAATTTCTTGATTATCAGGACTGCACGCTCAAATAGTGGCAGCTCCATTATGCTTCGTTTTGTGTGCTGCTCCCTTGTCGGGGCAGTTCGCTGTGAGGCGGCGTTGCCGGGCATTGTTCCCACAATGGAGAACAATGCCACAAAGAGTATCAGGAGTTTCTTCATTGGCTGATAAGTGTTAGTGTACCGGGATTGATGGGAGTCACGACAAGACTGCCTGAACCGCCGTCATCATCGCTGTTGTTGAACTCAAATGTCTGTTCCCATTTCGTTCCATAGTTATCCTCTATGGTTATAAGCAGCTCATGGGAATCAGCAGACTTAGCTGTGTAGTTGAGCCGGAACTCCTTGCTTTCAAGGAGAACGCGGTCATTGTTGACGAGTGTCGGGCCATCGACAAGTTTCAGCGAGCCTTTGCCCTCATACTGGAAGTAGCGGATTGTGTAGAGAGTGTTGGTATAGTTACCTTCGGGGATGATAGTCATGCGCAGTTCTATTGTTTCGCCATTGGCGATTTTGTCTGCGTATGGCATGACTTCCACGGTGAAGGGATATGACTGTTGCACATCAAGGTCGTCATCGCAGGAGGTGAGGGAGAACACGAGAGCGAAGAGGAGTGCCCAGAATCCGAAGAAACGGGCGGGAGTGACGCTGATTGCGCCTATTCTATTGAGGATTGTTTTCATTTTTCAGAGTTTGAGTTTTGATTTTGTTGTCTGTTTAGGATAGAGCGACATGAGATAGTCGTTCAGATCCTTGTGGCTGGGGTAAAGTGCGGACTTGTCCATTACCTTATCGCCTAACTCCTGCTGGAGTTTGACGACAGCGGCTCGTCCGGCATTGTCGTTGTCAAGATAGCAACTTACCACGCTGTATTCTCTCAGTGGTGCAATGGCTTTATTCAGATTGGAAACAGAGTTAAGCACGATTGTGTCAGTACCGTCATTATATCCGAGCCGTTCCGCTGATAGAAAGTCGATGAAGCCTTCAAAGACATTGCATCGGGCGTTGCCATTGGCTATATGGGTTATGTGCTTAGGGGGATAAGAACCTTTGAAGAAACTGTTTCTTAATTCAAATCCATGTGCATTATTCTCAAAGCCGATAGCATAATACCTCTTACCGTGCAATTCATAATCGACCTGCACACAATATCGTTGGGCTATGTCGCGTGGTATGCCACGGTCAGCAAGGTATTTAAGCAGGGCCGGAGCCTCCAGTCTGGAGATTTCAACATTCTCAAATGTCGGTACTTCCTTGAACGGCATTGGCTTATAGGGTCTCTCCACGGGTAACTGCATCTTTTGGGCGATGAACTCAGCACGTTTGATGAAGTCTGTTTCACCTGTCAACTCACCGGCAAGATTGAAGATGTCACCACCGGCGCCGCTCCCAAAATCGTACCATAAATTTTTGCGCGGGTTGACATGGAACGAAGGCTTATGTTCATTGCGGTATGGAGAGTAGAACCACAGTCCTTTACTGTCACGGCCCGTCGGATGATAGCCGAGGTGATTGAGAAAATCCACCAACGGGATTTGTCTGATAGCGTCGATGTTCATAAGTGTAAACCTCTTTTCTTTTTTGGAAATTCGGTCATCTTCGGTTCATTTCTTTTCATAACTGAAGTTTTACTCATTGCTGATATTTCAGCAACGATATACCGTTTTATATCTGATAAATTAGATGAACCTATCATACGGTGTACAAGGCCAAATATATTCCCTTGTGCCTTAGTTCTGGTATCATACCAACTATTGGTACAGGTATTTATAGCCATTGTATGAGTACTATCGTTGGAATACGGAGCTTTATAATAGAAAATATCTCCGTCTGTAACCAGTGGTTCGGATTGCCCCAACGCCCTCATAAAAAATGTCAGACTGATTTTACAATAATCTATATCTATTATTTCCGGTTCGGTCTGCCTGCGGCTCATCGCAAGTAGTTCCTTTGTTTTCTCGTATTCATTAGCTTTACGGACGATGAAACCATCAATGTCGTCTTTGTCAGCTCCTTTTGCAATAAGACGGGCAAGATCTCTTATGTCCCCAGTTTTGCCTGTTGTTTGGTCAAGCCATTTTCTTGCCAAATCGTCAACAATAAATTTAGGTTCAGGGTCATTTCTATATGGGGTATAATATAGTAGTACACTGTAAAGGCTAAAAGTCTAATATCGGGTAGAGGTGACGAAGACGCG
>CAZRUR010000117.1:0-3519 GCA_964603335.1 uncultured Sangeribacter sp.
GATAAGTTTCTATAAGCTCCCCACCAAAACACAGGGATTTGTACGTGTCCCAATTATTCCGTATATTTGCGGATATACTATTGAATATGATAACCGGACAGATTAAAAATCAAATCGACCAAATATGGGATACATTCTGGACAGGAGGTATCACCAACTCGCTTACCATACTCGAACAGATGACCTATCTGTTTTTTATGAAGATGCTCGATGACTCGCAGCTTCATAAGGAGGAACTTGCCGCTATGGCCGAGGAACAAGTGGAGAACCCCACTTTTACCGACGGCAACTGGACAAACCCGGAAACCGGCAAGGAGGTGCCTATGAAGTCGCTCCGTTGGAGCAACTTCAAGGACTATGAGGCGCAGCAGCTTTTCGACCATGTGCGCGGCGATGTCTTCTCATTCATCAAGCATCTCAGTTCGGGCACTGACTCGGCTTACTCGCGCTTCATGGAAAACGCAATCTTTCTGATTCAGAGTCCTCGCACACTTGTCAAGGTGGTCGACGGCATCAACTCCCTCGACATGAACAATCGCGACACGATGGGCGATACCTACGAGTATATACTTGGCAAAATGGCCGCGAGCGGCAACAATGGTCAGTTCCGCACACCGCGCCACATCATCCGCATGATGGTGGAGCTGATGCAGCCCACACTCGACGATGTGATGTGCGACCCCGCCATGGGAAGTGCCGGTTTCATCGTTGAGACCGCAAAATATATTGCCGAGAATTACAAGGCGCAGCTCTATAAGAAAGCCAACGACGAGCATTTCCGCAACCATATGTTCCACGGCTTCGACACTGACCAGACTATGCTACGAATTGGTGCGATGAACCTCAAGCTCCATAAGGTGGACAACCCCGACATCGCCTATCGTGACTCACTGTCGAGCGACAACGGCGATACCGACCGCTACACGCTCATCCTCGCCAATCCTCCCTTTGCCGGAAGTCTTGACAACGAGAGCGTGGCCAAGAATCTGCTCACCATTGCCAAAACCAAGAAGACCGAACTTCTTTTCCTCTCGCTTTTCCTCCGCTCATTGCAGACCGGCGGACGCTGCGCCTCCATCGTGCCCGACGGAGTGCTCACCGGCTCCTCTAAAGCCCACAAAGATATTCGCAAAGCGATTGTCGACGATAACATCCTCGAAGCCGTCATCTCTATGCCCTCAGGGGTGTTCCAGCCTTATTCAGGAGTTTCAACAGCTATACTTATCTTCAAGAAAACAGGCAGCGGCGGCACTGATAAGGTGTGGTTCTACGACATGCGGGCCGACGGCTATTCACTCGACCAAAAGCGCACCCCGGTTGCTGAGAACGATATCCCCGACATCATAGCACGGTTCCGCAAGCCGGAGGCTTACGCTCCAGGCAAGCGCACTGAGCAATCATTTCTTGTGCCCGTAGATGAAATAAGGGAACACGGCTATGACCTCGCTTTCAATACCTACAAAGAAACCGTTCGCGAAGTCGTTGAATACGACGCTCCCGAAGTAATCCTCGGTCGCATAGCCGCTCTCAACGAGCAGTTCAACACTTCTTTCGCCCACTTGCAGGAATTGATAAACAACTGATATGTACATACCTCCGTTCAAAATAACATCACGCATCCTCAATCTTGTAGCAGAAATATCCGCAAAGATTGAGAGATATGCCATTATGCTTGAACAGGACACCACCTTGCGACTTCGCAAGGCAAACCGCATCAAGACTATCCACAGCTCGCTCGCCATTGAAGGCAACGAACTCACTGAGGGTCAGGTGCGCGATATTATCAATGGCAAGAATGTAGTTGCTCCGTTTCGTGAAATTCAGGAAGTAAAGAACGCTATTGCGACCTACGATCTTTTCCCTTCCCTCAATCCTTTTAATGAGAAAGACCTGCTTCGCGCACATCACACCATGATGCAGGCGTTGGTTGACAATCCCAGACGATGGCGCGCAAGCGGAGTCGGAGTTTTCGGAGAGACCGGTTTTGTGCATATGGCTCCACCGGCCGACCGGGTGCCCGGGTTGATGTCAGACCTTTTTGACTGGCTCAAAAATGCCGATGACCATCTGCTTATTCGTTCATGTGTATTCCACTATGAATTTGAATTTGTCCATCCCTTCCTTGATGGTAACGGACGTACAGGCCGCTTGTGGCAGTCGCTTATACTGACACAACTACATCCGCTTTTTGCTCATCTCCCGGTTGAAAACATGGTTTATTCCAACCAACAGGCTTATTACGACGCCATAACCGCATCAACAGCCGCCGGAGAGTCAACGCCATTCATAGAGTTTATGCTTGGAGAAATTCTCGCCACTCTTACTCGTGGAGAATCGGAATCAACAGAAGGAGTCGTGGAATATGTTCCTATTAAAGTTCAAGGTAAATTTCCCAATAACATTCCTAATATATTTCCTAATAATGTCCGCTCTCTATATCCCCAAGTAGCAGACGTTGTATGGCATATTGCATCATTGCTGAACAACACCCCCGGAGCGAGTGCTGACCAGATTGGTGAAGCATTGGGAATTAGTGGCCGTATGGTACGCAACCACATCGCTACCCTTAGAAAATTTGGGGTGCTTGAACGCATAGGCAGCAACAAGTCCGGCTACTGGAAAGTTAACCGCATCGATGAGAAAGGAGGCCCGAAATGAAGCATAACTGGGAGTATAAACGCCTCGGAGATGTCTGCGAGAAAGCATCTTCAAATTTAGCTCAAAAGGAGCTTGATTTAAAAGATGAGGGATATCCTATTTTCGGAGCCTCTGGTCAAATAGGATATTTGGATTTTTATCAAAGAGCAAAACCATACATAGGAATAGTAAAAGATGGCTCTGTAGGTCGGACTCAATTATATCCCGCAAAAAGTTCTCTCTTGGGAACTTTGCAATATATCATTCCGAACCAAAAAGTATCAACAAATTACCTTTGTTATGCTATCAAATCTTTGAATCTCTCACGATATGTCAAAGGAGCTGCAATTCCGCATATTTATTTCAGAGATTATAAAAACGAAATAGTTCCTGTGCCGCCGATGGAGGTGCAGGAGCGGATAGTAGTGGAGTTGGATGACATCAATGCGATGATTGAGGCGAAGCGCGAGCAGCTAAAGCAGCTCGACATGCTCGCCCAATCAGTCTTCTACAACATGTTCGGCGACCCCGTCACCAACCCCAAAGGCTGGGAGGTAAAAAAACTTGGTGACTTATGTGAAGTTTCTTCTGCCAAGCGCGTCCTTGTTCAAGATGTTGTCGAGATTGGCATTCCTTTTATTAGAGGTACGGAGTTGGCATTACTCTCTAAACAGACAACCTACGACCCTGATGTTTTTACAATGTTCATCACTCCTGAACATTATGAAAAGGTCAAAGCCATCACCGGTGTACCTGCTCGCGATGATTTGCTAATTCCTTCTATAAACTCAGAGGGATATGTGTGGGCTGTAAACACTGATTCTCCAATCACTAGTGTCTCTTAAAATTTGTAAAAATTGATTTTTATAGTCTGATTAGGCG
>CAZRUR010000118.1:0-3459 GCA_964603335.1 uncultured Sangeribacter sp.
CCCTGATTAACAGTCAGGTGCTCTAACCAACTGAGCTACTGAAGCAAGAATTGTTGGTTGGGAAACGGCTCTCATGCCGCTTTTTGCGCTTCAGGATGGGCTTGAACCAACGACCCCCTGATTAACAGTCAGGTGCTCTAACCAACTGAGCTACTGAAGCATGGTTTGCATCTGTGAGACAACCCTCAAGCAGGTGTCTCTCTCAATTGCGGTGCAAAGTTAGTAAGTATTTTTATTCTGTGCAAATTTTCTTTGAATAATTTTTTAAATAAATTTTAAGTTAAAAGTTTTTAATTGAAATATAGACAGATAGAGGGCGATATGTGATAGAGGGTGTTGCGTAATTCAGAGGGAATACTTATATTTGCGCTAATTTATGAAGGGTCTGCAGTGCAGATTCATTTGAGTTACACTCTTAAACGTTTTTTACCATGACAGTGACTGACCGATTTCTGAGTTTCGTGGGTTTCGACACTCAGAGCGATGAAGAGACCAATATGACGCCGTCCACTCCCGGGCAGATGGTGTTTGCCAAATATCTTAAGGAGGAGCTTGAGAAGATGGGTCTTGATGAGATAACCCTCGATGATAATGGCTACCTGATGGCTACGCTTCCGGCAAACTGCGACAAGGAAGTGCCGGTGGTAGGTTTCATAGCACATCTCGACACATCACCCGACATGAGCGGCAAACATGTCAAGCCGCGTATCATCAAAGGGTATGACGGTGGTGACATTACTCTCAATGCAGAGCAGGGTATAATGCTGAAGCCGTCAGAGTTTCCCGAGCTGCTCAACTATCTTGGTCAGGATCTGATTGTGACAGACGGCACGACGCTTCTTGGTGCTGACGACAAGGCTGGCATAGCCGAGATAATCACAGCCGTTGAATACCTTCAGACACATCCGGAGATAAAGCACGGGAAAATCCGCATAGCGTTCAATCCGGATGAGGAGATAGGTCAGGGCGCTCATAAGTTTGACGTTGCAAGATTTGGTGCTGAGTTTGCCTACACAATGGATGGAGGCGCTGTGGGTGAGTTGGAGTATGAGAACTTCAACGCAGCCTCAGCAAAGGTGACAATCCTTGGCAGGAATGTGCATCCCGGAAGCGCCAAGCATAAGATGATCAACTCCATGAGGGTTGCCACACAGTTTATTGTGATGCTTCCCCGCTGGGAGACCCCGGAGCATACAGAGGGTTATGAGGGATTCTATCATCTTGTGGGCATAGAGGGTAGTGTTGAAAAGACGGTTCTCTCCTATATAATAAGAGACCACGACCGGGCACGCTTTGAGAGCCGCAAGAAAGAGATAGAGCATCTCGTGCGCAAGACCAACATGGAATTCCCCGGCAGCACATCCGTTGAGATCAAAGACCAATATTACAATATGCGTGAGAAGATAGAGCCGGTGATGCATATAGTGGAGCTGGCAGAGAAAGCCATGCGCGATGCCGGTGTTGAGCCGAAGGTGCAGCCGATACGCGGCGGCACAGACGGCGCCCAGCTTTCGTTCAAGGGATTGCCATGCCCTAATATCTTCGCTGGCGGCGAGAATTTCCACGGCAGATATGAGTTTGTGGCAATCCAGGCAATGGAGAAGGCCACAGATGTGATAGTGAATATATGCAAGTCGCTGGTGGGATAGTTGACCCCACCCCAGCCCTCCCCGCAGGGGAGGGGGAGTTGTCCTTTTCCGCTTTTTAGGGAATGAATAAGCCGACACTAATAGTCATTACAGGGCCGACAGCCTCCGGGAAGTCGGCCCTTGCCGTAGAGGTTGCCCGGCGGTTGGAGACAGAGATAATCTCTGCCGACAGCCGTCAGGTGTATCACGGCATCCCTATAGTGACGGCCCTCCCCTCGGAAGAGGAACGCGGAGGGATAAGGCATCATCTGATGGATATGCTGCCACTTGAAGCCTATTACAGTGCCTCGGAATTCGAGAGCGACGCACTGCGGATATTGGATGGCTTATTCCGGCAGCGGGATGTGGCGGTGGCATGCGGAGGTTCCATGTTGTATGTTGATGCTCTGTGCAATGGTATAGATGAATTGCCAACCGTGCCAGATGCGATACGGCTGCCACTGATGGAAGAATGGAAGGATAGGGGCGACGAGTGGTTGCTTGGGGAATTGAGACGGCTTGACCCGGAGCATTACGGGCGGGTTGACCAGAGAAATATGAAGAGGGTTTTTCATGCTGTTGAGATTTGCAAGGCAGCAAGCAAGCCCTACAGCTCGATGCTGACAGGGGAGAAACGAGAAAGGCCCTTTGATATCTTAAAGATATGCATGGATGGAGAGAGGGATAAACTTTTTGAGAGGATTAACCGAAGGGTAGAGGCAATGGTGGAGATGGGCCTTGAAGAGGAGGCACGGAGGGTGTGTCATCTGCGGCATCTAAACTCGCTCAACACGGTGGGATTGAAGGAGATGTTTGCGTATTTTGATGGCGATATGACTCGTGAGGAAGCAATAGCGCGTATACAGAAGAATACGCGCGTATATGCCAAGAAGCAGATGACCTGGTATAAGGGAGAGCCCTTGCTGAGAAGGCTTGACTTCACGACATTTGCAAAGGAGAATGCCGAAAAGATTTTGGGTATGCTTAGATAATCTACGTCAGTAGGGTTCAGAAATCGTAACCCAGTGTAAAGGTCCAGGCCTTATTTTTGCCACCCTCCACGGGTGATTTCCAAACGTTTCCTATTCCGGCAAGGTAGTGTACGCTTAAGGAGTAATGATTTTTTATCAGGAGTCCGGTTCCGAGTTTGAATCCCCAGTCAGTGAAATTGCTTTTTGCATACTCCCAAGAGAGGGAACTTGAAGATGTTGGCTGGTCGATTACCTGTATTTTGTTTGAATCGGAGGCGTGAATTTTGAATTGCACATAAGGGCCAGCCTCAAGGAGCCATTTGAAATTGTCGGCGATATTGAGACGGAAAGAAGCCATCACGGGGACTACGAGATTATAGGTGCGGATGCGCCCGAGTTGGGTTATATAATCATCCTGATTGCTGCTGTTGACATAAGGCTCGGAGAAAGAGTAATGTCCGCTGCGAGATTCAAAGAAAATGCCAGGTTGGATAGTGAAAAATTGCCGCATATTCAGATTTACCACCACTCCGGCATCAAAACCGGTGCCCCAACTGTTGACGTTCCAGGCGGAAAATTTCTCTGAGGGGAAGGTGCGGTTGGAAGAGTTGACACCGACTCTGACGCCAATATTGAAAAGATGGTCAGGCGCATTGGTGTCAATCAGGTTGGATGCAGACGATGTCAGGATGCCCAGCAAGAGTAGGGCAGCAGCGAGTATATTCTTTTTCATAATCAATGAAGCCAAAGTTTTTGTCGTGGAGTCCATTTTTAGAGATAGGCTCCAGGAATTGTTATGTTTCAGTGGCAAAGTTAATAAAAATCTTGATAGGTAGAGATAAAACGGGATAAAAATACGG
>CAZRUR010000119.1:0-2983 GCA_964603335.1 uncultured Sangeribacter sp.
TGGCCTCCTGGACCATGTCAAATTTCAAAAATCCCGCTTTTTAAAGCGCACTCAAGAATCAATTGCAGATGCTGATATGAATCTTTGGGGCAAGATATTGCAGATGGCTGGTTGGAGCGTCGACATTACGGCACCCCGCCGCGACAAGTGTGTGATTTGTGTTGCTCCCCACACCTCCAACTGGGATTTCATTCTCGGCATCTTTGCATACAAATCTCTGGGAAGGGAAGCCAATTTCCTTATGAAGGATTTCTGGTTTTTCTTCCCATTGAAATATCTTCTCCGTGCTCTTGGTGGCATCCCGGTCCAGAGAAAGAAGCGCGGTGCCTCGCTCACGGAGTCTGTGATCAATCTCTTCAAGACACACTCTTACGTGAATCTTGCCGTCACTCCTGAGGGAACACGTAGCCTTACCGACAAATGGAAGGCCGGTTTCCTTTACATTGCCTATGGTGCCGGAGTGCCCATTCAATTGGGCATAATCGACTATAAGAACAAAGACATTATAATCAAAGACGAATATCAACCCACCGGCGATGTCGCAACCGATATGGCAAGCATCCGGCAGTTCTATTCCAAATATGGATATGCAGCACGCTATCCTGAGAAATTCCAACCCTGACAACGAACGCCACAACCTAAACAATCGTGAACAGTAGAAACCTGAATGTTTGCCTTCTTCCTCTTGAGATTAAATGGGAAGATAAGGCTGCCAATCTCTCCACTCTCGAGAACAAATTGAAATTAGTGCATCCCGACACAGACCTCGTCATCTTGCCGGAGACGTTCTCCACTGGCTTCCCATCGGGAAAGGAGAAGGATTATGTCAGGAGCTTGGCTGAGCGTAACACTGGTGACACTATTGATTATCTTAAGCGTCTCTCAAGACATTATAATGTGGCAATTGCCGGAAGCTTTATCGCCGACACTGCGGGATCGCTCTATAACCGTGCTTTCTTTATAGAGCCTTCGGGCGATGAATATTTCTGCGACAAACGCCATCTCTTCACAATGGCTGGGGAAAACAAGGTGTTTTCTCGCGGACATGGGCGTTTGTCTGTAAGATTCAGGGGATGGAACATAGCTATGATTGTTTGCTATGACATAAGGTTCCCGGCATGGTGTCGCAATGTCAACAATGAGTATGACCTGCTGATAGCGGTTGCCAATTGGCCTACAGTAAGGATTGATGCCTGGAATAAGCTTATCCCGGCCCGTGCAATCGAGAACCTTGCCTATGTATGTGCCGTGGATTGTAAAGGCACCGACAAGAAGGGGTTTGAATATGACGGCAGTTCTATGGCAGTAGATTTCAAGGGGAAGGATATAACACTGAAAGTGGGAGACAGCGACCTTCTCTATGCCACTCTCTCCCATGATAAGTTGGATGCTTTCCGTTCTAAATTTCCGGCGTGGGCGGATGCCGACCCGTTTGTGATTGGTTAGCGCCAGGGGAATTCCGGGGGTGGATTGGTTTCCATGACACTGCGAGGCGGCACAGGTCGCTCACCGATGAGTCTCAACATGATTCAGCCGGGCTACATCATGACCAACTACCGCACTTTCAAGCAGGGAGTAGATGATTTCTACAACTCCTCCTCGCAGAGAGTATCGGCAAGCTTCTCCTACAAGCATACCCGCCGTGGTTTGTTTGCCAATGCGATGGTAATGCAGTCATGGTCGCATCTGCCTTACACGATGACGCAGCAGCTATATGGTGACTACGTGGTGTATTCCTATGCCGATGCCAAGAGTGACGGACAGAATCTGATGGCGATGGGCAGTGTTGGCAAGACGCTCGACTTCATGCGAGGCTCTGCAAACGTTAATGGTTCATTCAACCGTGGCGAGTCTCATCTTTTCTCAGAGAACAATGCTGTCAACTCTGTTAGCCTTGGCTGGAGTGTAGGTGCCAAAATCAACGGATCTCCCCTAAGGTGGCTCAGTTTCGACTATTCGATAGACTTTTCCAACAGCCAGCTGCGAATGAACGGCATCAAGAACTCATGGCTCAGCGGTATGGGAAACTCCTTGCTCATCAACATTATGCCACAGGGGCAATATTGGGCTAAATGGGAATGGCGCATAATGGGAGAACACTACCGCAATGAACTCACCGAAAGAACATATAAAAACGTGTTCCTGCTCGACACAAAGTTGGTCTATAAACTCAATAAGCGCATCGAACTCTCCGCGATGCTCAACAACATATTCAATCAACAATCATACAATTACACAACCTACAGCCAGCTCTCATCCTACGAGTCTCAGCGATGGCTCCGAGGACGCGAACTGCTGTTCACGATCTCATTAAGAAAATGAAAAAGTTACTTACATTTACCATTATGTGCCTCGTGGCGATAGCCGCAATGGCACAAGAGAAAGCAGACATTTCGGTCAGCTACGAATATACCACGCCTACCCCTCGTGGCAAGATTGACACTGAAAAATGTCATTATTGGCCAATGCTATAGAGGCTAAGTATTTCAATGATTTAAGCCTTTGGGTTGACTCTCTCAAATCAACTCCGGAGGGCAATGCTCAATATCGGGAAATCATCAAGAAGGCTTGTATGACAGTTGAGCCTGATGGTTCAGTAAGTTTTGATTTAAGGAAAGGTCCCTCAAAGAAGGTTCATGCATACGTTTTCACCAATCTTACAGACGGGGAACTTACTTTCTTCGATAAGTTTGGAGAAGACAATGGATTCTATACCGAGCCATTCGATGAAATTAATTGGACAATCGCGGAGGATTCGACCGCAACCTTTCTTGGATACGACTGCATATTGGCGGAAAGCGACTATCACGGTCGGCATTGGAAGGCATGGTTTACTCCCGAAATTCCCATCCCTTTCGGTCCATGGAAGCTCCGTGGACTCCCCGGTCTTATTCTCAAGGCGACAACCGATGGAGATTTTTCTTTCACTTAAAAAATCGCCCATAGTACACCCTATACACCAAGGATAACGGTCACCTCCTCG
>CAZRUR010000120.1:0-2880 GCA_964603335.1 uncultured Sangeribacter sp.
GCAAAATTAACGTATTTTTAATTTATAAGCAATTTTTTTAACAATTTTAATTTGGTTTAATTTGGGCTGCGACTGCGGACTGAAGTCCGCACACTTATTCAAATATATATGATATGGAATTTATGGTGAGATTTTAGGAAGATAATGAAAAAATGCTTAAATTTGCAGCAAAACTAACAATAACAACAATCATGACAACAACAATCAATGGGCAGCACGAGCTGCTGCGCGACAAGGCATGGGCACGCTGGACGGCGCTATTGCTACTTGCGCTGGCGATGTTTTTCGCCTACATCTTTATGGATGTGCTCTCCCCGATCAAAGACCTTCTGCAGTCGGAGCGCGGATGGGACTCCACGGCGTTCGGCACGATGCAGGGCTCAGAGACCTTCCTTAACGTTTTCGTATTCTTCCTTATCTTTGCGGGCATCATCCTCGACAAGATGGGAGTGCGCTTCACGGCGGTCTTATCCGGCGTGGTGATGGTGGTAGGCGCCACAATCAACTGGTATGCGTTGACCGATGCCTTCCTGGGAAGCAGCCTTGACGTATGGTTTACCAACCACCTTAATTATATACCGGTGTTTGACGAGTTGGGAATCTCCCCTTTCTATGATGGAATGCCGGCGTCAGCAAAATTTTCAGCCGTGGGCTTTATGATTTTCGGATGCGGATGTGAGATGGCCGGTATCACCGTAAGCCGTGGCATCGTCAAATGGTTTAAGGGGAGGGAGATGGCACTCGCGATGGGCTCAGAGATGGCACTTGCGCGCCTGGGTGTCGCCACCTGTATGATCTTCTCACCGGTATTCGCAGAGATGGGCGGCACAGTCAATGTGTCACGTTCAGTGGCATTCGGCGTGATCGTGCTTATCATCGGTCTGATCATGTTTATCACATATTTCTTTATGGATAAGAAGCTTGACGAGCAGACCGGCGAGGCAGAGGAGAAAGACGACCCGTTCAAGGTAAGCGATATAGGTAAGATCCTGTCGAGCTGGGCCTTCTGGATTGTTGCGCTTCTGTGTGTGCTATACTACTCAGCAATCTTCCCTTTCCAGAAATACGCGGTCAACATGTTGCAGTGTAACCTCACATTTACAGATGTGGCTCCAGAGTCGTTCTGGGGGAGCGGAGCGGTGTCGGTATGGCAGTATGTAGTGATGCTGATTGTTGCCGGCGCATCGTTCTCGAGCAACTTTGCGAAGAACAAGGTTATGAGAGTGAGCATGCTATGCATTGCAATTGTTTGCCTTGTGCTTTATTGCTGGATGGGTTATATGCGCCAGAGCGCGTCGGCAATCTTCGCCGTGTTCCCATTGTTGGCAGTAGGTATCACACCGATACTTGGCAAATATGTAGACTATAAGGGAAAGGCAGCGTCGATGCTTGTGTTGGGAGCGTTACTGCTTATTATATGCCACCTGACATTTGCCTTCATACTTCCAGAGTTTAAGGATAGCCCGGTTGGAGGTGTGATAGTAGCCTATGTCACCATCCTTGTGCTTGGAGCGAGCTTCTCGCTTGTGCCGGCATCGTTGTGGCCGAGTGTACCAAAGTTGGTGGATGCCAAGATAATTGGTTCGGCATACGCACTGATATTCTGGATACAGAACATCGGCCTTTGGCTCTTCCCGATGCTCATCGGAAAGGTACTTGACAACAGCAATCCACAGATTGCGGAGGCATTGGCCAACGGCACCATGACAGAGGCAGAGGCATCAGTGAGCTACAACTACACCGCACCGCTCGTGATGCTGGCGTGTCTCGGTGTGGCAGCGCTTATCCTCGGTATTGTACTTAAATCGGTAGACAAGAAGAAGCATCTCGGACTTGAACTTCCGAATGTTGTGAATGCAGACGTTGTGGAGGGCGAGGTAGCGACAGCAGAGGAATAACAATCCATGCCAATAATATTCCATCCCCGGATTCATCAATTCGGGGATTTTTTACGTTATAGAGATATGAGAGTAATAATAAGGGTCATATTGTCGGTTATTTTGGTGGCTTTTGGCATGGCATCTTCGCTGGAGGCTATGGGAGAGACCGTGAGCCAGAAGGAGGCGTCGAAGATGGCGGAGTTGTTTTTCAACGCAGTCAACGGTCAGGTTATGGCCAAGCCGAAATTGGTTTATAATGGCAAAAAGCTTACAACAGACCGTCTGTTCTCTCCTTATTATATATATAATCTGCCGAAAGGAGGCTTCGTCATTATCTCAGCGGAGAACAAGGCGATGCCGATTCTCGGATATAGCGTAAAGGAAAATTTTGACCCTGAGAACATGTCTGGCGGAATCCAGCCGTTGCTGCAGGATTATGCGCGGGATATAGAATATATAAGGTATGACCCGCGAATGCCGGTAGAGGCTATTGCAGCATGGAATTATTATCAGGACTATTTGGGCGATGTCATTTCGGGTAGATACGATTTTTCGGATTTTGGTCACAAGATTGAAGGACATTCGGACTGGCATATGATGGAGCACGCGACGGAATTTTCGGATTTGGCTTTGACTGATGAATTGGAGGATGATACAGAGGAGGAAGAGCGTCCATTTGCGCTGTATGAAGATTTTGTGGCAGAGACACGGGCGGCAGAATCCCGACGTCTTGCGATGCTCGAAGAGCGGGTAAATCCTACGGAGCCGGTGGTTCGCTCAATAGGTGGAGGACATTTTGAGATAGTGCTTCCGGAGGAGGTTGTGATGGCAAGGGTTTATAACCTGCAGGGAGCACAGGTAGAGACACGCACCTTCAATGGGACCCAGACAGCAGAGATCAGTCTGGATGCGGAGCCGAGAGGTTTTTATTTCGTGATAATCAATGGGGAGAGCGGGAAGCCGTATGGGTTTAAGCTTTGGAAGTAGAATAAGCCCCCTA
>CAZRUR010000121.1:0-2869 GCA_964603335.1 uncultured Sangeribacter sp.
TTGGGGAGCAAGTCTGCAACTATTTGCGAATCGTTGTCGGTTTCTATGTTGGGAATCCAGGAGAGGCGGAGGGATTGGGTGTTGGTTAACCCCACCCCGGCCCTCCCCGCAAGGGAGGGTGTTTGTAATAATTTGGTGGATTCGGAGATGGCGAAGTCGGCATCGGGGGTGTTGAGGAATTGTCCGATTGCTGACAGGCGTTCCAGTATCTCTATTTTCTCGTTGAGAGAATCGGCTGTCTTGTATTTACGTCTCAACGCTTTGGCTATCTGTTCAAAGCGGTTGATGCACAACTCCTCATAAATAAATTCTTTCTCTTCCCAACCTACCTGTGCCAGCTGGAGACGGAGGAAGAAGATTATCTCGAGGGCGTAGAGGGTTGCGACTGACATTTCCGCAGTTATCTTCACCGGTATAATGTCGCCGATGATTTCGTCATTAAGCGTCTTCAGGTCTCTTGCGAGTTTGCGCTTAGCTTTAAGCCTGTTTTCCTTAGCAAATTCTGTGAATATGCACCCCTGAAGGTATTCCACCATCATTCTTCGAGAGTTTCCTGCCCGCTTTTTCAACTCCTTCATCGGAGCTACATCTGTGATTTCTCGCCAGAGTAAGAATGTCTCGTCATCAAGACCCGATGGTTTCTCATTGGAGACTGTTGCTCGGATTTCTGCCCATTTCTCCCGGTTGTCAGGAATGAAGAGAAGCCGTGCAAGCTCGTATGCCCTGACGCGCCTTATCTTTTCCGGCAGTGACACATCGTCGATGTCTTCAAGATAATTCGCTATTGTTTCCCTATACTCCTTTATGTCAGGGTTATCATCATCGCCATTCAGTCTGCTGACAATGTCAAGTGCAACCAGATATTCTGTCGAGTCGATGACGGTATTCTTGCGGTAGGAGTCAACGACCTTGCAACACATCTCGGTAAGTGTATCGCGCCACCGTTTCGGACCACGGTCGTTTCCCCTGCCATAGATGAAATCATGCAATGCCTTTATCAGCGGCATAGCGAGCTGCATATCTTGCTTCCCATTGATTCTACGGGTGAACTCAGGATAAAGCGCACTCATCTTTTTGCGTATCTCCTTACGGTCGAGTCCGAGGTCATCGTATGTGTTGCAAAGCAGATTGATAGCCTCGACATTGGCTATGAAGTCATTGTCAGACATTGACTTGTCAGCCTTGAATGACACAAGGCAATCAAGTGTATCAATTATTTGTCTGAATTTACTGGTCATGGCGTTCTGTCATTCATTATCGGCTCAACAAGATAGTCCTCAATCTTAAGCTCTACCTTGATGCCGTATTCTTCGGACAGTCGTATGAATATGCGTCGTGACTCATCTCCCTCTTTGTCAGCCACGTCATAGATGATACCATTATAGCCTGAAAAAGCGCCCCCGGCAATCCTGACCTTACGACCGATGCCGACAGGTTTCTCGCTTGTGAGTTCCACCTTGATGTCGGGGGTATATTCACCTACTGCCCTTTGGAATGCTTTCATGGCAACCCTGTCTATTATGGAATAATCGCTGCCGGGATTAGCAGACTGGCGAAACATCCATCCGTATCCCTCATGCCGGATTGCCCGGTCAATCTTGCTGACGATGTCTTCCCTTGTCCGGATAAACACCACGTCCTCAATATAAGGAGTCCGGTCTTTCACCATCTTTCTGCCGACCTTTTTGACCACTGTCCTCATTGGATAGAACAGCCTCGTCTCCGGTGTGTCGCCGGGCTTCTCCATACCGACAAGTTTCTTGACCTCATCAAAAGATGCGCCCCTGTGAAGCTTCATGGCATACCATCGGTCGTCGGTGGGGCAGAATGCCTCTGCCACATTCTTCTTTATCGCCATTTTTGCCGACTCCGACAGCGGGGAGCCTTTTATGTACCTCAGATAGCCGAACTCTGAGGGCACCACGTCAAGCATGACCCGCAGGTCGGGAAGGGAGACTCCGCTCTCGCGTGCCTTGGCTGTCCATAAAGCCACGAAAGTCATAGGCGAGAAGGAGTCAGAGAACTTGATCCCCTTAAGCGACAGGTAGTCACGTATCTCCTTCAGCACCTCCCTCACCAGTTGTGGCGTCCGCTTGCGTGTCTGGTTAAGGTTGAACACATATTTGCGGCGATGATGAAACGACGAGGGGTCGATTATATTTTCGAGTTGGGGGAATACGGGAACGTATTCATCAGTGCGGAGGTATATTGCCTTCTCTATGTCGGCGGAGGCATTGAAGAGCATATAGAGGAACAATGCTACCGAAGGATTGCTTTTTGCATCGTTCATCACCATGGTGAACACATTGTCAAGCAGTCCGCACTGTTCATAAATATCCTTGCCGCCGGAGGTCAGCTCAAAATCGCGGAGAGGACGGACAAGAGCAAACGGGTCGTCTGTTTTGTTGGAATTGCCAGTGTTGTCAGCGGTTTGTGCATTTGCGTTGAAATCTTTGTAAAGCGTGCTGAGTTTCTCCACATATCTCTTTCTTGTGGAAGCAGCGGTACCCTTGTCAATCATAGCCGCAATCCAGGCCCCGAGCTGGTCTGCAATGGGAAGCGACGGGTATCTTTTTGCTGTATGGAGAAAAGATGCCCTTGACTTGTAATCCATTGAGGCTTCAGCAACCTGATTTTGGCTTATTGCAACAAACTCACAAAAGTTCATTGGATTAATGCGTTGATTTTAAGAGTATTGGCAAATTTAGAAAACGAACTTTTGTTGAAGCGCGTATATTCCTTTATTTCCCCCTTGTCATGATGCCTCGCAGCATGAAAGGGGGTCTGAAACAAGATATGTCTTGTCGGTTTTCACCGGCAAAATGTTTAGCGCGATTCGATTTCAAGTAAGTATCTCTTCGGAAGAGAT
>CAZRUR010000122.1:0-2688 GCA_964603335.1 uncultured Sangeribacter sp.
TGATATTTTCCAGGTTTTCCTGGGCTTCTTCCCATTCAGTCATGGCATCTTCGAGTTGCTTTGACAGGGATGCATATTTCTCCAAAGTCTCTGCACTTGAATCGCCAGAAGAGAGTTTTTGCTCCACTTCAGCCTGCTGCTCTTCAAGCCGTGTCACTTTCTCCTCCGCTGTTGTCAACGCCTTTTCCGCACGTTTCACTTTCTTGTCACGCTCCTTTTGTTCGGCGTAAGACAAAGCACCGGTTGAAACGGTTGAGTCGGATGGCTTATCATTTTGTGCATTTGCTGGCTCTTGGGCATTGCTTGCCGGCATGCTTGATAGTGTGGTGGCAGCCTCAAGTTGAGACATGCTTGAGATATTCTTTTCCCTAAGGAAATCATAGATGCCACCCAGATTCTCCTTCACCTTACCGCCGCCAAACTCATAGACTTTTGAGACGAGTCCGTCAAGGAAATATCGGTCGTGGCTCACTACGATTACGGTGCCGTCGAAATCCTTGATGGCTTCTTTCAGGATATCCTTGGTGCGCATGTCAAGATGGTTGGTGGGCTCATCAAGAATCAGGAGATTGACTGGTTCCAAAAGAAGCTTTATCATGGCGAGACGGGTTTTCTCACCGCCCGAGAGCACCTTCACTTTCTTGTCGGAAGCTTCACCACCAAACATAAAGGCCCCTAACAGGTCACGAATCTTGGTGCGGATGTCGCCGACAGCCACATTGTCAATGGTCTCGAACACTGTCAGCGACTCATCAAGCATCTGCGCCTGGTTTTGGGCGAAATACCCAATCTTTACGTTATGCCCGATTTTCAGGTGACCGTCAAAAGGTATCTCACCCATGATACATTTCACAAGGGTGGATTTACCCTCACCATTTTTCCCGACAAATGCCACTTTCTCGCCACGGCGCAGGGTGAACTCTGCATCTGCGAAGACAAGGTGATCGCCATAACGTTTTGTGACACCCTCCAAGATTAGGGGATAGTCACCGGAACGGGGTGCCGGGGGGAATTTCAACCGCAGATGAGAGTTATCGACCTCATCTACCTCAATAGGCACTATTTTCTCCAGTTGCTTGATGCGGCTTTGCACCTGCACAGCCTTGGTAGCCTTATATCTGAAGCGCTCTATGAAATCCTTTGTGTCGGCTATGAGTTTCTGTTGGTTCTCATATGCCCGCATCTGTTGCTCAACCCTTTCCTTACGGAGGTCAACGAATGCGGAGTAATTTACCTTATAGTCGTAAATCTTGCCGCATGATATTTCAATGGTGCGTTTTGTCACATTGTCGAGGAAAGCGCGGTCGTGGCTTACCAGCACCACAGCTTTAGCCTTGGTCATCAGGAATTGCTCGAGCCATTGGATAGACTCAATGTCGAGATGGTTTGTGGGCTCGTCGAGCAACAGCACGTCTGGACGGCGCAGAAGTATCTTTGCCAATTCAACACGCATACGCCACCCACCGGAAAATTCACTTGTGGGGCGATTGAAATCCGTCCTTTGGAAACCAATACCGGTAAGAGTGCGCTCAATCTCAGCCTCCACGTTTGATGTCTCGTCAACATGGATGCGTTGCGTCAGGAATTCAATCTTATCAAGTAGCTTCTGATAGTCGGGGCTCTCAAAATTAGTAAACTCTTCCAACTGCCTGTTGAGTTGGGTGAGCTCTGCATCGAGTTGCAGACGTTCCTTAAATGCTTTCTTGGTCTCTTCAAAAATGGTTGTCTCATCGGCGAGCTTCATCTGCTGAGGCAGATAGCCTATTGTCACTTCCGATGGTTTGCCAATACTTCCGGAAGTAGGTGACTGCAAACCGGCAAGGATCTTGAGCATGGTAGACTTGCCGGCACCATTCTTGCCGACAAGAGCTATCTTGTCGGAGGGATTGATGACGAAAGAGACATCGTTGAAGATAGGTACAGCCGAAAACTCTACGGATAGATTATTTACGGATATCATTTGCTGAGTTCTTCAGTTCCCTTATGTGTTATTCTATAGAATTCATTGCGTTGCGTTTCGGTGAGTTTATCCTCATCAATAGCAAGACGTTTCCCGATGGCAAACATAGTGATGAATTCCTCCTGCTCATCGGCGGAGACATCTTTCCTGTTGTCATTGGCGAGTTTTATTGCGTCGTCAACACAATATTCGTATTGCTCCAAAAGGATATCGTAGTCTTCTTGAGAGATTTCCTGATTCTGGAGGATATCCTCAACCTTATCGCGGTTGAAACCATGTGAGCAACATGCGAAAGCAAAAACCATCACAATTGCCGCCAAATTCAACAGTATTTTTTTCATGAACAGATTTCTTTATTATGAACGGACTACAAATTTAGCAAATTTTGCCGTCATATACAATCAGATGGCATGAAAAAAACTATAAAAAGCAAAATAAAAGCGCTCTCTGCATAAGAGAACGCCTTTATTTTAGGATATTTCAAATATTTTATGATATTCAGAGGGGGATTTACATCATTCCGCCCATTCCGCCCATTCCGGGGGCTGCCATTGGAGCGGCGGGAGTGTCTTCCTTCTTGTCGGCGATCACACACTCAGTGGTGAGGAACATGCCGGCGATGCTGGCGGCATTCTCAAGAGCCACACGAGTAACCTTTGCCGGGTCAATCACACCAGTCTCCAAGAAATTCTCGAAAGTATCGGTACGTGCGTTGTAACCGAAGTCAC
>CAZRUR010000123.1:0-2600 GCA_964603335.1 uncultured Sangeribacter sp.
TCATGCCTTTCACTCCACCCTTACTCCAACCGGAGCCCCAATAGTAGGTATAGGTTTCATCCGGAGCAATGTAAGTCTTATTTAGAATTTGACCTACAGCATCCCCCACAGCCGGATCGAATTGTTCATAGGCAACACTCTCCGGAAGCACGGAATTGACAACACCTATATAAATCACGCCATTGCCGTTGTCTGGATTATCAGTAAGATCAGCATAAGCAATAAATCGTTTTTGAGGGTCAATAAATTTTCCACGTGTGTTTTGCTTATGAACCACAATTCCAGTCACAAGTGGTGTCTTATCAGTTATACCTTTATACGTAACCTCCGTCTTATTGAGCCAAGAGCCCTTATCAAGAGTTATCAGACGCTCCTCTATCACTTCTTCATCATTACCAATATTTTCAGGATAGCAGGTAAGTTTTGCAGTCATCCTCAGAGGTCCGTTCTCAAGAATCTCTACCTTCTCATACGCACATGGATATGCAATCTCTCCATCTGGAGCAAGTGCATTCATTCCAGCCCCAAGAGTACGCCCTACCGTATAGCAGTCCATTCCATTGCCATAATCCTTATGGTAGGAAACTCCATACTGGCAATGGTCGACATATCTTTGGGCAAGCACCGGAAAGTCTACAGACTTTGTCCATATGTCATATCCAGCCACGTTACCACCGCCATTACGATATGATGGTCCGTAAAGGCGATAGCCGCTTCGGTCGTTCTCCCAAGTGAAATCATCCTGCAAGTCATGACGCACCTGACCAATACATATCGTATCGGAAACAGATGGGGTTTCTTTTGTAATGTTGAGGATAACTGTAGAATTTGCGGGAATATCTGCCTCTACAAGAATCTTACAATCATACGCAAGTTGCTGAATCAAAGCATTTCCACTTTCATCAGAAACCACAAAATCCCGACCAAAAGATTTGAGTATCTTTTCGCCGGGGATTTCCACTACTGCGCCTATCCTATCGAAAGGAGCGGGATTATATATGCTAACCTGTTGTTGTGCGAGAATCTCGCCGGTGCCCAAAAGCACCAGCGAAATCACAGCTATTTTATTTACCATTATTTCATCTGTTAGAAAAGATCATTGATTTGCTGTCCGTCACCCCAATGATGATCCTTTGGGAACGGCTTTCCTCCCCACGCTTTCTGATTTGTCCAGGCAAGGGGTGCATCTGTCCAAAATGGGTGAGTTGCCGGGAGTCCTAGAGGCAAGAATGAGAGTGAGGTCATATATAGGGAACCGTTGTTAGTATACCAGTCAGCAATATTAGGTTGTCTGCCGGCGAAACCGATTGTAAGGAAACCTCTCTCATTAAAATTCTCCTTGCCGTCAAACATACGGTGCATCACTGTTGTCAATGCGGAGCGCACCTGTCCGTTGGTCAATCCTGCCGGAAGTTTCTCATACCAAGCCATCATTGCGAGGGGCTGAAGGGTGGCCATGCGGTAAGGGATTGAACGCCCGAACACTGGGAATGTGCCTTCCGGGGAGATCTGGCGCTCAAGGACAATCGCGAATTTCTGTGTGCGCTTGATGGCACGGTCATAATACTTGGAGTAGTGTATGCGGGTATATTTCCCGGCATCCTTCATTGCCTGGAGGGTCTCAAGATACATAGGATGGAACACGTAACTGCTGTAGTAGTCATACGCAAAACTCGGGCCGTCGGCATACCATCCGTCGCCGACATACCATTCCTCCACCTTACGTATAGCAGAGTTGACACGGTATTCATCACACTCGGCACCTACTTTCGCGAGAAGGCTCTCAATTGTGGATGAGAACAGAACCCAGTTTGTGTAGGGAGGATCCACACGGCGGAGCTGAGTAAATTCCTCAATATATCGTTTCTTGGTGGTTTCGTCAAGAGGAACCCAAAGAGCATCATAGGCACGAAGGAAACTCTCAGCCACATAGGCAGCGTCGACAAGAGCTTGTCCATGTCCGCGCCAAAGCAGATAGTCAGGGCTGTCGGGGTCTACAGCATTCTTATAACTTGCGAGAGCCATGTCGCGCAATTCCTTACGTTTCTGGCCTTCGGCGGTGTCATCATCGGGGAGGGCAAGCCATGGGGCGATGCCGGCCATCAATCGGCCAAATGCCTCCATGTAAGTCACCTTGATGTTACGTCCGTCCCAATTGGGGCTAACCTCAACAAGCATATTCTTCTGCAACTCCCCTTTCGACATATTGCTCAACACCGGATACGCTATCTTATAGAGAAGGTCTACCCAATACGCCCTGTCTCCATTATGAGTTGATTCAAGATAACGGGTATATTCACAAGCTGCCAATAGGAAAGCTCCTACACCGAAATTGGATGTTGAGTTGGCATCTACCACCTGTCCTGGAATGGCTTTCTCGCCAATTGGCTGTACATAGCCTACACGACCGTCTTTCTGTAGAGCTGTTGTCTTCAGATAATTCCAACCTTTTTTTGCGGCATCAAGGTATTTTGCATCTGTGAGATAACCATTGTTTACGCCCCAAAGGAGACCATAGGTAAAAAATGCGGTGCCGGAAGTCTCAGGGCCCGGAGCGTGAGCCTCGTCAAGCATTGAGCGGCTCCAATAACCTGCCGGTT
>CAZRUR010000124.1:0-2555 GCA_964603335.1 uncultured Sangeribacter sp.
GGAGGGACACCCCATGAATAAACCGGGAACACGAAACCGATGGAGTCGCCGGAGGAGATCTCCCGGGCGGCGCATAACTTTGTAATCAGTTGCGACGGCTCGAGGGTAAGGAGGGATAGTTGCTGCGCAACGTAGCGGGAGTTGCCGGTGCCGGAGAAAAAGTAGAGCATATTAGGTGGCGGTGAAGAATTTGAATATCAATTCTTTTAGGAGGTCATACTCGTTTTGGGTGCTACCGATACCCTTCGTCATGCAGTCGTGGTCGCGCAAGGCGTGGATAGCGGCGAGCGCCATGCGGGCATTGTAATACTGAAGACCAGCGCGGTAATCCTTCAGAGCGAACGGAGACTTCAGATCCAAGGCATCCATGAGCGAAGCGTCTGACTTATCGCGAGTTATGGTGGCAATGAAGAGTTTGCTGAAGAAATTAAAGAGTGAAGCCACAATCATCACGCCGGGATTCTGCTTAGGGTTTCGCGAGAAATAATCCACAATCATCATCGCCTTGGGGTAATCTTTCATCGCGACCGCCTTCACCAACTCGAACGTGTTGAAATCCTTAGAGATACCAATATTTCGCTCAATAGTCTCTGAAGTGATACGTGTCAACTCCTTACCACCGGCAACTATGAGTTTGTCAATCTCGCCAAATAGTTTGCTGAGTGGGTTGCCGATATAGTCGCAGAGGAGGGACACAGCCTTATCATCAATGCCGACACCTTTTGAGGCGCAATAATCCATGATGGGTCCAGCCAACTGATAATCTTTCAGTTTCTCGCTCTTGAAAACCACGGCATCGCTTTTGGCAGCCGCCTTCATCAAGGCGGAAGTGGCAGGCAACGACTCCCCTTTATACGTCACCACAAGAACGGTGGTGCCGTTGGGACGCGAGACATACGACGCCAACTTGTCGAGCTGCGCCTTCGCCTGGTTCATGGTCTGCGCCTCCTTGAGCAGGACAATCTGACGGTCAGCCATCACCGGGAACTGCTGGGCACTGGCAATGACGCTGCCGATGTCGGAGTCGGCTCCATAATAAGTCATGGAGTTGAAATCACGGTCAGCCTCATCAACCACATTGTTTTCCAAGGCCTTGGTGATTTGGTCGATATAAAACGCCTCCTCGCCCATCAGGAGATAGACGGGAGCGAACTTATGTTTCTTTATGTCGGTCATCACCTCTCGGAAAGCGACTCCAGTTGATTTTTTTGCCATTGTTGTTAGTTGTTAGTTGTCCGCTGTCGGTTGTCCGCTGTCGGTTGTCCAGTATTTTTGAAGAAGAAGTGGCGGAACTTCCATAGGAAGATGGCTGTGGCGGCGGCGCTTGTCAGGGCATCCCAGGGAAATTCTCCGGTGGGGGAGACTCCGTAGGAGTCAAGATTCTGGAAGGCAGGGTGTTGCGACATCAGATAGTATGAGACCACCACTACCGAATTGTTGAGGGCATGTGCAAAAGCCGCAACCCAGAGGCTTCCGGTCCACACCAGGAGGTAGCCGAAAAATGCACCCATCAAGACCCGCGGAATAAAGCCGAAGAACTGGAAATGGACAGCACTAAAGATTATGGCGGCTACACAAATTCCCAGGGTGTATTTCCCAGGCATTGTCATGCTGTTCTGCAGACCGCCACGGAAAAACATCTCTTCCGACAGACCGGTAAGCAACCCAACGACGGCTATCACAATGAGCATCGTTCCAAAACTCATACCGCCCAAGATAGTCTCGCTGATTGAGCGCTCGGCGTCTTCCGAAGCACGGAGAGAATCCTCAATCCCCTTCATGCTTTCGGGGAACGAGATTGACTCATTCCAGCTGATTATCTGGTTCATAGCCGGGAGGGCGAGGACATAGACAATCACGACACCCAGGATAGCCCTCGCTGTGGGAGCCTTCCTTAATCCAAGCCACCCTATCAGATCTTTCACCGTCAGTTTTCCGGCGAGCCATGCCGGAAGGCAGAACGCCACAAGGCATTGGAGCGCAGACGAAAGCAAGAGGGATGTACGCTGGTCGATGCCGGGAATCGACTTGATGCCGAAAGCCACTCCACCGGTTATGACGAGCCCGATGGCAAAGAAGGCAAGCAGCATCATTAGCTGCATACCTTTGAGCAACCTCAGCCCCTTGCGGTCGGAATCCGGAATATTTAGCCTCAGCTCAGACATTAAACACCTTTCTTCTGAAAATGAAGTCCCTACCGAGATACTTCTCCCTTACCACGGGATTCTCAGCGAGTTCCTCGCTCGTGCCATGGAAGAGTATCTTACCCTCAAAGAGGAGATAAGCACGGTCTGTGATACGGAGGGTTTCCTGCGCGTTATGGTCGGTGATGAGGATGCCTATGTTCTTCTCCTTAAGCTTATAGACAATCTCCTGGATATCCTGCACGGCGATAGGGTCGACACCGGCAAACGGCTCATCAAGCATGATAAACTTAGGATTGATTGCGAGACAGCGGGCAATCTCCGTTCGACGTCGCTCACCACCAGAGAGTTGGTCGCCGAGATTCTTGCGCACCTTCTGAAGGCGGAACTCAGCAATCAGGCTCTCCAATT
>CAZRUR010000125.1:0-2359 GCA_964603335.1 uncultured Sangeribacter sp.
ATTCATTGGAGATAGACCAACTGCTTAGGCGGTTCCAATTTTTAATGGAGCATCCTTCAAGGAAGGATGATTGGTGGTGGCAGTTCAAAATAGCTCCCATATCCTATCAACTTGAGTCTATATTCAGCAAAATGAATGGTAAATCAATAACTGAACCAACTCTCAAATTTGAATCGTATAATTCTCCGATAGACGGCAAGATGCAACGGTGCGTTGTTTTCACTCCAAAAGATCTATCAAAAAAATATCCTTTGGTAGTGATGATCCGCCCGGATGAAGCCAATTCTCATGATTTTTTTCATGTCCTCAATTAGCAAGGCAATGGGCTGTTAACAATGCCCAAATGCTTTGTGAAAAATACGGCTTCATTACAGTGATTCCGGAAGGAAGACTGCCCAAATCTGGAATATTATCTGATATCATGGAAAATGAAATACTCGCTGCCGTAAATGTAATGAAAACGAGATTCCCAATTGATGAAAAAAACATTTTCCTCCATGCAAACTGCAGCGGTGGAATGAGAGCACTCCAACTTGCATCGCATCATCCCCAAAATTTCAAGGCCATGGGATTATATGCTCCGTTCTTTGTACAAGATATAAATGACAATTATCCAAAAGAAATAAAGGTTAATTTAGAATCATTGAAAAAAATGCCAATATTTGTACAGGGAGATCCTTTGGACGACCACAGTCCTCCTATATATTATAAAGACCTCCTCATTGGAATGAATAAAATCGGAAATCCTTGCAAGGTCAACACTGAATACCATTCAGGAGAATCATACAATGTCTTCCTCATTGGGGAAGAAGCTCTTATTTTTTTCAAAGGATTGATAAATAACTGGCCAACATGGAACGAAAACTTATATTGATACTTTTAAATATGTCTATCTTGACTTTAAAGATGTCAGGATGGACAGCTAAACACTCTGTCGCTCTATGACGCTATCGAGATAGCCCAATCTCAATCATATGAGGCAATGGTGGCCCGGATGAACCTGATGAGCCAGTACTGGAGTCTGCGATCGTACAAGGCGCAGCTGCTACCGTCGGTGAACCTGTCGGGCGGTCTGATGGAATTCGACCGGTCGATGGTGGAAACACGCAACTATGACAATGGCGAAATCCGCTATGTGGAGAACAATACTCTCTCCAACAGTCTGATGCTGTCGGTCGACCAGAACATCGCTCCTCTCGGCGGCACAATATCGCTTCAGTCTTACCTTTACCGCCTCGACCAGTTCAGCTACGACAACAAAATCTACAACAGCCGCCCCATACGATTGAAATATACCCAGCCCCTCTTTGCTTTCAACCGGCTTAAATGGCTGAAGAAAACCGAACCGCTGAAATATGACATAGCAAAGCGGAAATATCTTGAATCGATGGAGTCGGTGGGCAGTTCCGTAATCTCACTCTTCTTCAATGTCCTTTCGGCTCAGTCCGAACTTCGTCAGGCGCAAAGCAACCTTGACGACAGAAAGGCCCTTTATGAGATGGCGAAGAAGCGGTTTGAGTTGGGTACGATTACCAAGAGCGAACTGCTGCAGCTCGAGCTTTCGGTACTCAACGCGGAGGTTACTCTCAACAAGCAAAAGATTGCTTCCGCCAACGAACTGTTTGCACTCACTTCCTATCTCCGACTCCCATCAGACATGGACATAACGCTTCTTCCCCCTCCTGCAATGCCCGACATTGTGCTCAACCAGCCGGAGGTGGTGCAACGTGCCGTTGACAACTCCACCCATTCCCTCGAGCTGAATCTCAACACCATCCAGTCGGAGCAACAGGTGGCGCAGGCAAAAGCTGAACGAGGCGTTAAGCTGGAACTCCACGGAGAACTTGGTTTCAACAAGTCGGGAGATTCCTTCAGAAGCGCCTATTCCGGTCTGCGGGATAACGAGATTGTCGGGTTGAGCCTGTCTCTTCCGATTTTCGACTGGGGTGTGGGCAAGGGCCGAGTGAAAATGGCTCAGGCTGACCTTGAAGCCACCAAGATAAGAAATGAACAGCTTCATGACGAATACATCCAGAAGATAGTATCCGACGTGAACAGCTTTAACATCCACGGCGTGCAATGCAAAAGCGCATTGCGGGCGCAGGACATAGCCGACGAGAGGTATGACATCACAAAACGGCATTTCGAAGCCGGCACAATCAGCGTCACCGACCTCAACACGGCATGGCAGGAAGCGGAGAACGCCAGCTCCCAGTATCTCCAGATGCTCCAGTCATACTGGACCGTCTATTACTCCATTCGCAAATCCACCCTCTACGACTGGGTGAACAACATCGACCTTAACGACAAATTCGACAACTCCATAATATCCGAACTGAAATGAGAAAGACCCCAATAT
>CAZRUR010000126.1:0-2130 GCA_964603335.1 uncultured Sangeribacter sp.
GCATGAAGCTATCAACGTTTACGCCACTGAAGCTGCGAGCCCATCCGGAAGTGGGGAGTGTATGGTTAGTGCCAGAGGCATAATCGCCTACACTTTCAGGAGAATAATTGCCGATGAATACGCTTCCAGCTGCTGTTATCTCCTCAGCCACTTCCCACGGATCAGACATCGATATGATCAGATGCTCCGGGGCATAGGCATTTGCGAAATCCGTAATCAGGCTTCTGCACGACAACACAATGATGCGGCTGTGAGACAGAGAGCCCTGTATGGAATCGCGGCGAGGGAGTTGAAAAGACTGCAACTCCACCTCTTCAGCGATGTCCATCGCCAACTCTTCAGAATCGCACACGACGATGGCCTGACTGTCGGGACCATGTTCAGCCTGCGACAACATATCGGCAGCCACGAAAGCCGGATTGCATGATGAGTCAGCGAGCACCATAACCTCACTTGGTCCGGCAGGCATATCAATTGCCACCACGCTGCTCAGGATCTGTTTTGCCTTCGTCACGTATCGGTTGCCGGGGCCAAAAATCTTATCCACCTTAGGCACGGCAGTTGTGCCAAAAGCCATTGCTGCTATTGCCTGCGCACCACCAATGCGGAAAATGGAATCAACGCCACAAATGTGGGCGGCATATAGGATTTCAGGTGATATGCCATAACTGCCCGACTCGGGGGTGCAGAGAATCAATTCCTTGCATCCGGCAATCTTTGCCGGAATAGCAAGCATCAGCACTGTGGAGAACAGAGGGGCACGACCGCCAGGGATATACAGTCCTACCCTGCTTATGGGGACAGCCCGTTGCACACACATCACACCCGGCATCGTCTCAACCTCGACGGCATGTGGAATCTGGGCTTCATGAAATTGTCTGATATTTGCGGTTGCGACACTTATGGCTTGTCTCACATCATCCGGCACCTTCTCACAAGCCTTGAGAATCTCTTCATCCGATAATTGCAGCGACTCGCCAGAATAGCCATCAATTCTTTGAGCCAAATCCTTTAGAGCCGAATCACCCTCGTTACGCACTCTATTGATAATATCCACGACACTACTCTCTATGTCGGTGTCGTTTGGGATGTTGCGTTCGCAAAGCATCTGCCATTCAGAGGCAGAGGGTCTAATTACAATCTCCATTACCTGATAACATTTTCAAGGGCGAGGACGAGAATGTCGGTTGCCCCAATTTCTTTAAGTTTCTCAATCTTTACCCACAGTTCATCTTCATGTATCACTACGTGGAGCGACACCCAGTCAGGATCAGCGAGCGGCATCACCGTGGGGCTCTTCATGCCCGGCAATAAGGCGAAAGCCTCCGTCTGCTTAACCTTTGGAAGGTTCATCAAGACATATTTCATGCCGCGGCTTTCAATGATTGAATTGAACCGGAACATCAGTTTGCCGATCTCTATTTGCTTTTCCTCAGACAGATGAGGATTTGAGATGAGGACAGCCTCAGAATTAATGACAGTTTCCTCTTCACTGAGACCATTCTGCACAAGGGTTCCACCGGAGGAAACGATGTCGAAGATGGCATCCGCCATACCGACAGCCGGGGCGACTTCTACCGAGCCGGCAATCTCATGGACGAAAGCTCTGATCCCTTTCTCCTGAAAGTAGCCGCGGAGGATTACGGGATATGAAGTGGCGACACGCTTACCCTCAAACCAATTCAGTCCGGGATAATCTATCTCCTTTGGCACGGCAAGGCTTAGTCTGCAGGCCCCGAAACCGAGTTTCATCGACACATCGACATCCTGTTCCTTCTCAAGCACCTCATTAAGACCGACGATGCCGATGTCGGCAACGCCCAAGGCGACAGCCTGGGGAATATCGTCATCCCTGAGATATAGGATGTGCATGGGGAAACCTTTGGCGTCAGAGAGCAGTTTACGGTGGCTCGCAAAAGTGGTGATACCGGCATCCTTGAGCAGCGACACAGTGTCTTCATTCAGCCGTCCTTTGTTTTGTATGGCTAATGTAAGCATTTATCTGTAAGAGTATTAAGTGACGGTTAAGAATAAAACGCCACAAGAGTTATTACTAAAAGATTTTTACCTGTTTAAAATTGTTGCAAAATTAAAACAAAATATTAAATTTTGCAAACCATTTATAGAGAT
>CAZRUR010000127.1:0-2011 GCA_964603335.1 uncultured Sangeribacter sp.
TCATCATCTGCATGGCATGGGTATGACCAGACAGAGTGAGATTGATGTTAGTCTCATGCGAGACATACTGGTCCCAGTGAGCGGGATTATGAGAGAGAAGAATCTTATAGCGTCGGTCGTTCTGATTATAGACAGAATCCTTCGACGAGCTCAAAGCCTTCTCAAGGTCACCATACGTTGGGAATGGAGGGTCGCCCCAGTTTTCCACCCCGACCACAGTGATGCTGTCGCCGTCCTTGACAAGGAAACGGCGCTCATTGTTGAGAAGATCCCAGCCCATATTCCTTTGATGCACCGCCAACTGACGGTTGTTTTCCTCACGCTCCTCTGGGGATTTCCAATCCATATAATCGCCATAGTCGTGATTACCTAAGATAGACATCACTCCATCCTTGGCATGAAGACGGGAAAGGACTGGTAAAAAAGGCTCCAACTCTTTTGTCTCACGGTTTACGATATCGCCGGTGAAGACAATCAGGTCGGGATGCAAGGCATTGACCGAGTCAACGAGATTTGACACGAAAGTGGTGTCGTTGCCCCAAGTGCCGACGTGTATGTCGCTAATCTGTGCGATAGTGTAGCCATCAAATGGCGGTGGAATCATTGGTGAAGATATGTCAACCCTATTGACTACAATGTGTTTACGTGTATAGGCAACTCCTATCCACATAGTGCAGAACGCCAGCAAGCCAAGACACAATCCAACCCAATTGGCAACATACGACTTTTTGCGCCCCCTACGGAAACATCCAATGAGCCTGCCAATAAGCGAACAGATGACGTGGCAAAATTTGGCTATGTAGATGGAAAGGAAAGTATAGAGCATCCACATGACGGGGAGCAGACTGGAATCTTCCGACCGACGGGGCATGCACATGATGACAATCAAGAAAATCCAGCAGATAACGGCGCTTACATTGTAAGCTTTCCACCAGCCTTTCTTGCCAGTTGACTTTATATCTCTCGATATGTATGCGTCAACGAGAAATGTGAAAACAAACAGCAAAATTGCTGCCAATAAAGGGATTCTCATAATAGCTAAGAGAGGAGAAAATGGAGTATAGAGGATAAAGTGTAAAGTTGGGAGCGGGAGGATATTATTCCATGCCACCGAGGAGGGATTTGAGCTTGTTTTTGAGAGGATTGGCATACATTGTCAGCATCATCTCCCACATAAACTCGCGTTCTTCAGGAGTGACATCCGTAAGGTCTACCTTATCGAGCTGGCTGTTGAAGTAGGCCATCACCTCTTCTTTCTTTTCTGGAGTGTATTTGCGTGAGAAGCGGTCAGTGGCATGAAGGATATCGAAAGCAACATAGTTGATCTCGAAGGTCTCATAACTACGGTGGATTGCCTGGTCGATAAGACACCCTACATACTTTGCTGCCTTGTTGTTATCCTTGAAATCACCAATCTGGTCGAGCTTGCTGTTGATGCGTGGGGTAAGCTGGAAATGCACCTTCCCCTTAAACTGCAGCAAGCCGGTCTCCATAGAGAAGAGGTCGTCGCGCTGTGATTTCTTGAAATTCGGGTCACGACGTTTCAGAAGGAACTCCTTGGCCTTCAGATAGTCGTTGGGGTCATACTCATAAGAGATTGACACCGGCATAAGGTTGATTTCCCTAATCTTATCCATAAACTGTCCCTGGCCGGCAATTGAGAGCATCTTGATAAGGGAATCTTGCGTGTGGTCGCTGCTGTCTTTTGCCCTACCCTCACGCTGCGCAATCCAGACCGACTCATGCTTCTCGAGGATGCAATAATGGATATATGCGGAGAGTTTCTTGGCAGCCTCAAGACCCTCGCGAAGACCAGTGTTGCGCTTCACAATAAAACTCTTATTGAGACGCACAAGGTCGTTGATCCAATCGAAGACAAGGAGGTTGTTGCCAATAGCCACCTCAGAGGTGGGGAACCCTTTCCTCAGGAAAGCGAGATTCAGGAACGAGGCATCGAGCACGATGTCGCGATGATTGGTGATGAATGTGTAATTGAGAGAAGGGTTAAGAT
>CAZRUR010000128.1:0-1905 GCA_964603335.1 uncultured Sangeribacter sp.
CAATCCGCGCCCCGAAACCGATGTGGCTGCACATCGGCGGCTATTCGGTTATGCTTTTCCCTACCGCTTTGTTGTCTATGTTGGGCTTGTGAGAGTTATCATCTTCCACGACCTCTATTTCCTCGGTCGGCTGACCGTATTCTGCTTCGACCTCAGCTTTCGCAACCGCTGGAACGCGGGTCTTAATGTCAAGCTCTTCGCGCCATTCTTTTAGAACCTGCTCATAATCTTCAATATGACTATTACCTATATCGGACATGGCTGATTTACGGCTCTTGAGGCGGTTCTGTACTTGGTCAATTTCCTGCTTGAGCTTTTCAGCGTCGTTCTGCGGAATCCAAAAGTCGCAACCGCAAGAAGTTCGCATGGTCGCGATGTCACCATTGCCCTCAATCTTCGCGACAAGGTGCTTGAATATCTCGACAAGCTCCACGAGTCCGGGGTAGAACTCCACGAACTCGTTCATGCACCATATCAGGGTATCGGTGAAAAGGAGCTTCATGGCCGCACTTGACGGGTCGGTGGCGCTGAATATCTCAGGAGTGATGTCTACCGACATGGTGGACTGCTGAATTGACTCTTTCTTGTTGGCGATGTCGATGGTCGCAATATCCGAAAGATTAGGAGGCGTAAGGTATTTGGCATCCGCAGCGGCTATTTCATCAACAGCCCCTTTGACCCCGATAACCTTTCCGGTGGAATCTGTACGCGGCAGGTTTTCTATATTTGTAGCTTTTACAAACATGACAGCCTGAGATGTGGATTTTACTCCATCGGCAACAAATGAAGCCGCTTTTTCAAGTGCGCGGATGTCCTGCTCTGCAATACCCGAAGGAATGTCAGAGACACGGAAATAGACACATTGGCTCATTCCGTTTGGAGTCTGCACTTCGGTATCTGCGACACAATGCCAACCGTCCTCGCTCATCTGAGTTGAAGCCCAGTTGAGTCCTTTGCGGAACCATCCCCCGAATTTGGCAATCCATGACTGCTCTTTCTCACTGTCCTTGTCTCCCTCAATCCATGTCTGTACGTGCTCGGTGGAGTAAATATCCACAGCTCTGCGCCCCCGGAGTGTGTAAAGTCGGTAAAGAATAGGGTTGCGGTTTTCATCTACATCTGGGAAAAGAGTGTCGCCTTTCAGATAGGAGAACACCTGATAGCGGAGTTGCCCGTTGTAAATATAAAGATAAATCGCTCCATCACCTGTGAGGTAGCATGACTTCACGACTTCGAGCAGAGCAAGGTCAAGACCGGCAGAGTCTTTCCATGAAGATAGAGTTTCACCGAGGTCGTGCTGTTTGTCCTCATGGCAGACCCAGAATCCCTTCCCGGCGAGAAAAGCCGCTTTAGAGATATTGATATGCTTTTGCAAACCGAAGCGCACAGTTTCCACGGGGTCAAATCCGGTCACATACCATTCCGTTTCTTTCTTAACTTTACCATCCTCCCCGACAACCTCTTTCTCGCGCACGTCATAAATCGGACGCAGCGACATATAGCGTGAATTTATATCATGAGCCGAAGGCGTGTTTTCACGCAAGAAATCCTCTGATGTATAGAGGTCATACTCGCAGTCGGAGAATGACGGGCTTGGCAATGCGTAATATCCACAATCGCCTACGGGCCTGTGCCGTTCCGGCGCATCAGGGTGGACTCTGCGTTTCCAGTATTCCTTTTTTAGATGTATTCCGATGTTTACACTCATATATCTATTGTTGTATTATCTGAATAAGCCCCATCCCCCGACAATCTTTGGACGGTGGTATAGGGCATGGTATGCGTTGTCAGGCACTTGCGGCTTGGGTTGCTTGCGCTCGCGGGTGTCGAGTTCAAAGATTGCCCTATAACTGATTGCATCCATGAGGTCGGGCGAGGACTTGAACTTTGATTTGTATTCGTCCT
>CAZRUR010000129.1:0-1828 GCA_964603335.1 uncultured Sangeribacter sp.
CGCAACACCCCTGGATTATGAAATCCATCATCTTGCCGATTGTGTCAACGACAATTGTGTCGTAGGGGGCGAGGTCTGCATATTCGTATTGGAGCAGTTGTTGAATCTGAGACCATGTCTCAACCTGCACTATATCCACGCCGTCGAGGTGAGACATATTTACTCGTTTCACTCCATTGTCAAAATCAAGGAGCAACGGTTTCGGAGCAGAAAGCGCAAGAGTCGTGTTGTGAGTCACGATGAAGTTGTCAGTTATGTACAACTCATTGGGATTGCTGACCTTGATGCAGACGGTCTCGCTATCCACCACTCTTTGAGCGTCCACGATATAGCGGGAAATTGTCGCTTCGCTCCATTCATCGACCTTCCTCTGGAGAGAGAACGGACACATAGGTGTTTTTACATTGACCCGATATTCGGTGGACTTGCCTTCATCTTCTCGGTCGTAAACCTGCACTTTGGCTATGCCTCCGAGAGAGTTCACAAGTTCAACGACATCTTCAGCAAGAGCCGCACTTGTCGTATTGAAATAAATGCGATTCTTGTTGGCTGAACCATCTGTATCCATAAGACCACGGAGCAGTTCGGCACGTTGCGCAACTGAACCGAGCAAATATTCTTCCGGAATGAACTTGTCGCCAGAGTGTGCGTTCAAGCCGAGGGCAACAAGTCGGTTGATGTACCCCTCGCCCTTTTTGGTCTTGTCATCAAGTGCTATCACGTATTGAGGGCAACTCGGTTCAGTTCGTTTGTCGAGGTGATAGCCATCAGGCAGCAACCCTGCGACCTTGTCCGCGATAAACGAGTCGCTGTCCGGATTAGAGAACAATGCAACGTTCCCGACCAACGAGCCATCGCCAATGAGTACACCTAATATATATGGGTCAACACTGAACTCCTTGGTGGAATATTCGATGGGCGCAGAAACTGGAATTTCATAGCGGGCCATTGCTCTGCGGTTGGTTTTCGACTCTCTTGGAGTTTGACGGCAAAGTATACCTTTGTCGAGCATTTCCTTGAATGTGACATTGCGGAAGCCTGCTTTGCGTCCGTTCCCACTGCTCATGCGTACATTCCAGATGTGGTTCTCATCGCAGTAGGTTACGGCGCCATCGTTTGTCACGATGCGATACACCGGGCGTTTCCCCTGGGGAAAAACACCAAGCACGGTTTGAGTGGTGCCGTCGGGGTTCATTACTTCATCGCCAACCTTGATGTCGGCAAACTTTTTGTAGCCGTTCGGAGTGAGAACCGAAGCATAGAGAGGCTGGGCTTTCCCCATGCCGGCATGTCCATAGACCATCATCTTGACGGTCGAAGGGATTACCAATTCGGTAGGTTTTTTGATTAAACTCATATTCTATGTATTTAAGGAATTATACATTTCTTATTTGCATATACAAAGTTACAAAAATATAATCATTCTGCAAATTTTTAGGCAGAAAAAATAATCGTATCTGCAAAAATTTTTATTGTGGATATTCACATTCCGCCGCTTAAATAATGGCTTTACATTAAAATTCAGCTGATGCGAGTAATTTTTACAATAAAATTATCCTCATCATCACAATAGGCATAATCCCATCCGGAACGTGCCAATTCCTTCTTCAGCCGATTGGCAACCACCAACACCGATGTCCTCTGTTCCCACGGAAACTTTGCGCAGCATCCTTTCTTCAACTCTCTTAATGTGGCTGTTACTGGCTTTTTGCCGATTGTGGCCGTTAGGTCGCCACCCGATACGGCCAAGCCCGAGCAAGACCCTCTTCCGAGCGTCTTGAACTCCGGCACATTTGATTTCTTTAAATCCATTGGCTTCTGTCTTATT